>CAZNVW010000167.1:0-5523 GCA_964576595.1 uncultured Verrucomicrobiales bacterium | reverse complement strand
CATTTTCATTGTTCCTTTCTACTTTAGAGTTGAAACGATGTCTATGAATCGCACAGCAAGAATACAATAATAGAAAGGGGGAGTGGAAATTGAGGTAATGGGTATTTTATAACTAATCTGAAATATTTTTTTCGTGAATAGTATCATTTTTTGTGCTATTCACGATTTTTTATTGACTTTTTTAGAAGTTTGTTTATTCATTTTACTTAATGAATAAAGGTGTTGTTAGGTTTTTTGTGTTACCAGTATTAATTGTTTTTTTTAGTCTGGCGGTATCGGGAGCTGTTGTTGATCTAAATAAAAAGGAAGTATTCAAAGCGCAGTTCGATGGGGCTCAAGAGCTGATAAATATGCAGATGGAATCTTTTAATTTAATTAAAGAATCTGTTGATAGTTATATTCCGTGTCTGTATGGAATGTCTAATTGTGATAATAGAATATATAAGCCTTATTTTTTTAAGACTTGGGGGATGACCGTTTTGGGAAAGGAATTTGAGGCCGATTCCAAATATTATATGAATGACATTAAAATGTATGATGCGTTTTTAAATAAAATAAAGGAATATAAATGTCTTTATTTGTATTCCAAAACATGGTCTGGAGAATATGATTTTATGGTACTGAAAGAGGACAGGGTGCTGTATGTAAAGCCTTATTTGAAATCACATAAGAGCGATGAGCTGTTTTTGTCTTCAAATTCATGGAGAAAGGCGATGGGTGATCGTTTGATGCATCTTATGGAGACCGATGATGATGGAGAAATACTATCTCGCCTTGAAAAGATGGAATCGATTGAAAATCCGCAATGGAATTTTCATATAAAGGAGAGAAAGATATCTCCACTTATTTGTCGAAAAATATATAATATTATGGGGGAATTCAAAGATGTTCATAAATATCCTAAATACAATTCAAGCTTTATGATGGAATCTGTATTGTATTTTTTTGAGCGCTATTTTATACATTTGGGAGAAGCGGATTATCAATGCTATGGACTTGATTCTGAGATGTTCGGGATGTCGTTATTGGGGGGAGATAGATTTTCTACGGAAAATTCAAGGCCGAAAAAAATGAGTATTCTTTTTAAGAATCTGAGGTGTTATTGTTTGCATGAAGATGTGAATCAGAAGAAAATAGATTCGTTGTGCGAAGATTATTTAAATTATTATCGAAAAAATTGACACTGAAATGAGTAGATATTGTTACAACTGCATTTTTTCATGCGTATTATTTTCTCTTTCATTATCCAGTTTTTTTGCCTCTGGAGCTACTTCAAACAGCTTGAAAAAAGGGGAAGATAGTGAAGGAAAGAAAAATATTATACAAGCTTTTGATATTGTTCGGGAAGAGATGAAAAGGCAGCAGAAGACTCTGGATATTATGAAATCAGCTGTTAATTCATATGCTCCCTATTCCTACAAGGAGAAACCGTTTTTTGGAAAGTACGTGAAATGTTATATACCTCATTTTTTCGAGGAATGGGAACGACAGGATTATGATGGTGATTCATATATTCCCCAGGAGATTTACAATAAATTAATGCGAATTACAGGTGGATACAGATGGCTGTATTTGAAATCAAAAGTATGGACAGGAGAATATTTTATTGCTGTCATACAAAATAAAAGACTATTTTCCATTAGGGCATACTTGAAATCTGAAAATAGCTCATTGCGATTTTATTCCAGAGAAAAATGGAGTTTGGAAATGAAGGCGCGTTTTGAAATTCTTTTAAGATCAAAAAGTGAGCAAGAAAAAATACGGAGTGTTAAGAAAATGAGAGAAATATCAAATCCGAAATGGTATTTGGAAGTTTTTTCAAGAGAGCTCCCATGCAGTATTTGTGAAAAGATTGATGAAATCATGAATCGCTTTAAAAATAAAGTTGTTTCTGCAAAACGTAATGATGATATAATTGATGCGGCCCGTTTGGATGATTCATATTCATTTATGGGAGGTGGCGGGTTGGATGGAAGCGCCGAATATCATTTTTATGGAAATAATTCAGAAATATTCGGTGTTTCATTATTGGATCGGCTTTTGTATGAATATTGTATAAATTGCGGATGGACTCCTCCTTCGAAACTCGTATCGTATTTTTTCGAGTTTTTGGGACTGGACGTTTTTCGTCAAAACATGAGTCAGAAAGATGTAGAGGACGAGTGTGAATTCATGCTTGATCAAATGAAGTAAGTAATATTGTGTGGATTGTTTCTGCGCTATCCCACCCCAAGTTGAGTCAGTTTAAATGAAGTTAATTTTGTAAGTTATGTCCAACACGGTGTGTTGGGAAAGAGTGCGGAAACGGCCAGATGAGTAGTTGATTTTACACTTATTTGTCTGGTCAATGCCTCGTTCCGGTTACAGGGGGTCGGAACGGGATTGAGCCTGCTTGACAAGCTTGTCCCACCTTTCATCGCGATAAATCTGTCTGACCGGGCGGGTCATGCGGTGCTTGTTTGACTGCAAGAGATCGGCCCATTCCTTTTTGTCGTCGAAAAGCTTCTCAAAATGGAGGTTGAAGGACAGGGAGTTGATGCCGTCCCTGTCAACGCAGGAAAGGACGAATTGTCTGTAAACGTCTCGGGGGCAGTTTTTGGCGGGATCATACAGGGAGTCCTTGTTGTCGAAGCCCATGCTTCTCATATCTCCCCATACGCTTTGGCTGTTTTCTTGTAACTGATTCCAGTCTAAGGAAGGATCTTCCTGTTCTGTTTCTGAAGCTCCTTTATAATGGTCTCTGAGGATGGCAAAAGCGTAGTAAATGTCTATCCTTCCTTTCAGGTATGTTTTGCTCTTGATAAAGGGTAGTGTATTAGAATACAGTATTTTGTTCGTTTTGCTTTGTTTGCTCAATTCTTCCGCGATTTTTTCATATTTCAGTTTGTCGTCCCTGTACATGGCGTCGTAGAAATCCTGCGAATTCGCGTAAGTCAAAGGCCCGTCCGGTAAAAGGGGGAATTTGGTCGCGCAGGCAGGCATCGCTCCCAGCAGAAGAAGGCAGAGATACAGGGGGAATAAACGGAGCCTGGTCATAGGGCTATGGTTGGACTATAGTAGTTGTTCTGATGGCCTGTCCGAACGCTCTTTGTTAAGGAACAGATCTCCTGGTTGAATGGAGGCATAGGGGTTGTGCCAGGTCTGTCTGATGACGGGGAGTCGGACGTGGCGGGGTAGAGGGTAGGGAAAAGGAGCTTGTTCGCCCCTGTGACGGGATAGAGCTGCGAATGCGCGGCGATGGGATGGATAGGAATCCTTTTTTTCAGGAAATGTAAAAAAGAGCTTGTCAGAGATGAGCTGAGTGTGTATTTTTCCTCCCGCAACACGACTCGTTCGTCTAGCGGTCTAGGACTCTGGCTTTTCACGCCAGCAACACGGGTTCGAGTCCCGTACGGGTTGCCATTTTCTTTCCCACAAGAAAGATGAATGATTGAAAAAAGCCATGGTTGACTCCATGGCTTTTTCTTTTACCATATTCCCATGGATTTGCTTGCTCTCGGTAAAGAGATTTTTTCGATGGAGATGGAAGAGTTGAAAGGCGTGCAGGAACGTCTTGACGAGTCTTTTGTGAAGGCCGTTCAGTTGATTTCAAAGAGTCTGGACAAAGGCGGCAAGGTTGTGATTGTCGGGATAGGCAAGTCCGGGCATGTAGGGGGGAAGATCGCGGCGACGATGAGTTCTACCGGGGCGCCCTCGCTGTTGTTGAATTCACAGGATGCCTTGCATGGGGATCTGGGGATTGTGCGGGACGGGGATGTCTGTATCGCGATGTCGCACTCAGGAGAGACGGCGGAGTTGTTGTCGGTGCTGCCGTATTTGAAGCGGTTCGAGATGGATATTGTGGCGATGACCGGGAATCCTTCTTCTACGCTGGCCCAGCACGCCGACGCCGTGCTGGATACGAGTATTTCCCGCGAGGCGTGTCCGTTGAATCTCGCCCCGACGTCGAGTACGACGGCCATGCTGGTGATGGGCGATGCTTTGGCCATGGCTCTGTTGAAGCTGCGTGATTTTTCCGAGAAGGATTTTGCCAAGTTTCATCCCGGCGGCGCTCTGGGGCGCGCTCTGCTGACCAAGGTCAGCGATATTATGCGCTCGGGGGATCAGATGGCCTGTGTCGGAGAGGATGCGCTGGTCAATGATGCGTTGACGGCCATGAATGCCGTTCGCGCCGGGGCTTGCGTGGTGGTCGCCGCCGACAGGAAGCTGGCGGGGATTTTGACGCACGGGGATTTTGTACGCTCGTATCAGTCTGATGTTTATATTGGTCAGAAGGGGGTAAGGGAGTTGATGACGGCGAATCCGATCACGGTTCGCGCCGGCGCGCTGGCTGCCGAGGCTGTGCGTACTCTCGGGAGCCGCCGTATTGACGATCTGGTGGTGCTGGATGGCGACGCCCGCCCGGTAGGTCTGGTGGATACGCAGGATCTGGCCCGGTTGAAGCTGGTATAGGGGCTGGCGGCAGGCTGTACGGCGTTTGCCGCGAGTTTTTTGTAGTGATTTTTTGGAGGGGGTATCCCGGTTCTTGACATTTGCCGGATAAGGGGGTACTCCCCTCCGCATTGATTATGAAAGTCGTTTCCTGTTTGTTTGTTGTTGTGCTGGCGGCTGTTTTCGCCTGTTCTTCCTGTTCCAGTTTTTATGGTTCCGTCGTGGATAATCAGGTGAAGCAGATTGAGAGTCTGAATACGATGCTGGCCGGGGTGAATGACCGGGCCTCCGCCGATGCGGCGGCCGGGCAGCTTGATCGTTACGGGGAGGGGTTTGCCGAGGTGTTCAAGGGGATTTCTTCTTCCGGCAAGCCGAGTATTCTGGAGCTGCTGCGCATGAAGAGTCAGCTGGAGTCTCAGGCGACCAGCGACGCGGCCCGTGAGCTGATTACGCAGTGCGTGCGTTTGGGCGTCAACAATTTCTACGGTTCCGAGCTGTTGAAGCAGGGGTTGTTGAATCAGGCTTTCCAGGTGCAGAGGAATCTGGGCGGCATCAAGATGTAATGGGGCGTTTTGCCGCTTGTTTTACGGCTCCGGAGAGGATCTCCGGAGCTTTTTGTTTTTGAGGTCTCTTTGTGTCAGTTTGCCGGAAACCGCTTGACGATGCAAGGGGGAGGTTCTAGCTTTTTTACGTAAGGTGGAGCGGACGGTTTGGTTCGCTGCGCCCGACTCAATTCACAGGAGATTATTATGATCAAGGTAGCTATCGTCGGATACGGGAATATCGGCAAGTACGCAGTGGAGGCTCTCCGCGCGGCTCCCGATATGGAATTGGCAGGTATAGTGCGTCGCGCCGGGAGCGACCCGGTGCATGGTATCAAGACGGTGACGGACGTGAAGGAGCTGGGCGGCGTGGATGTTGCCCTGCTTTGTACGCCTACCCGCAGTGTGGAGGAGACTGCTCTGGATTATCTCGCTCAAGGGATCAATACGGTGGACAGTTTCGATATTCACGGGGATATTGTGGCTCTGCGCCGCTCTCTGGGGGCGAAGTCAGTGGAGAGCAAGGCCGTGTCGGTGATTTCCGCCGGAT
>CAZNVW010000166.1:0-5543 GCA_964576595.1 uncultured Verrucomicrobiales bacterium | reverse complement strand
CCGACCAAAGGCTTATGAGTCCTCTGCTCTACCACTGAGCTACCCTGCCATTTGCTGAACGCGGAAGGACTTTAGGAAATAGGGGAGGATGTGTCCAGACTTTTTTAAGAGAAGGGTGTTTTTTTCTTTTTGGAGAGGTCTTTGCTCCCTGCTGGTCAGTTGGCTTGATCCGTGTGTTCTCCGAAGGGCAGGGGCTTGCCTTCCCATTCTCCTGTCAGGGTTTTCAGAAACTGGGTGAGGAGGTATTCTTCCCGGTTGGCAATGTTTTTGACGCCGACGGAGTATTGGAGCATGATTCGTACTGCGTCTTCCAGGTGAGAGCAGGAGGCGTCGTGCATGTAGGGTGCCGTGAGTTCTATGTTTCGCAGTGTGGGTGTTTTGAAGCGTTTGAGGTCGCGCGCTTTTTTGGTGAATTGGGCATAGCCTATGTCGCCCCTGTTCATGTTTCTGGTTTTGAAGTAGTCGTCTTTCAGGTCGATGTATTCAAAGGAGTGGCCGCCCATGGCGGGGCCTGCGTGGCAGGAGAGGCAGCGGTATTTGCGGAAGAGGTCATAGCCTGCCTTTTCGGTTTCGTTCAGGGCGGAGGTGTTGCCTCTGAGGAATTTGTAAAATTTGGAGTTGGGCGTAATGAGTGATTTTTCGTATTCTGCCAGGGAGTCGATTATATTTTCGGCTGTCATTCCTTCCGGGTAGATGGTTTTGAATTGTTTGACCAGGGCTTCGTCCCGGCTCAGTTTGGAGATGATGTGTTTCCAGCTTCCTCCGTTCAGGCTTTCCGGGTCAAGGGGTTCCGAGATGGCGTGATCTTTGAGTGTTTCGACCAGTCCTTCCCAGTACATCCGGGCATGGAAGGCGGTGTTGAACAGGGTGGGGGTGTTGATCCAGAGCGGCCGCCCTGTGGCTCCTTTGGAGAAGGCCTGGTTATCCGTACCGCCGGATGCCATGATATGGCATTTGCTGCAGGCGACGGAATCATTGCCGGATATGCGTTTGTCGGCAAACAGGAGTTTGCCGAGAGCCGCTTTTTGCGGATGGACGTTTATTTGTTGGGGAAGGGGCTGGATGGGGAGATGGGCATATTCTTCCATTCCCCATTGGCGGAGGTAGGCTTTTCTTTCCGCTTCGGTCCATTGCTGGATCAGGTTTATGTCTTCTTCGGTCAGGCTGCTTCCCCAATGTGTGATTCTGTATTCATCAGGGGGCATTTTTTTATAGGTAAAGACTTCGTTCAGTTTTTCCAGTTTGCCGAGATTGGGTTTTCGGGGCGTGCCGTTTGTTCGCGGGTCCGTCCCCAGTTCCGCCAGGTCCAGCTGGCGGAGGGCTCGCTGGTCTATGTCCGCTTCAAGCAGGGTGGCCTGCCGGTTTTCGTTTTGTTGTTTGAGGAGGGCGTCGAAGTTTTTGATGTCCGGTTCGTTATCTGTGTAAACATGGCATTCCGCGCATTTGTTGTATAGTTGCGAGAGGCAGGCCTGGCGGAGCGGGACAGGGTCGTCCGGGATATTCCGGCTGTTCAGAAAATCAGGCAGGAGGGTAGCTGCTGCGGCAAGCAGGAGCAGGGGAGCGGCTATCGCGAAGGCTGTTTTCTTGGGAGACATGGAAGAGGTGAAGCGTGGTGTTGTGTGTCTATACTAGCATTGTTGCGGCAAAGAGAACAAGATCAGTCTGTTTTGGAGGAATAAAAAACGGGAGCCGCTTCATGGAGGCGGCTCCCGGAGTGGAAGGGATAGGGGCGCGCGGTTAGCGTCGCTCAATGGTGATGGAGTGCGATGTGCCTCCTATGTTGAGAGACATGGTGCGCGTGCCGTCGGCTGAGCCTGATACCTGGGCCATGGCCGCTCCGGCGGCGCTTTGGGGAGCCGCTGCGGCGGGTGCGGGAGCCGGGGCTGCCGCGGGCGTTTTTTCTTCTTTGGGTTTGTAGTGTTCTTCCAGCTGCTGCGGGAACATGGCGTAGATTACGGCGTGTTCTTCGTCGGCGGGGAGTCCTTTTTCTTTCAGGGCGGCCAGGAGTTTTTCCATTCCGGGTTTGATCAGGTCGGCCGGGCGGCAGGTGATGGCTTCCTTGCCTGCCTGTTTGGCGCAAAGGGCCTGTACTTCGGGGTCAACGGGAGCGGGGGTGCGGCCATAGTAGCCGAGCGCGATGTCGGCGGCCTGCGGAGAGATGTTTTTCCACGGGCCGAATTTGACGTTCAGCATGGCTTGCATGCCGACGATCTGGGAGGTGGGCGTGACGAGCGGAATCCAGCCGAGGGCCTTGCGTACTTTGGGGATTTCCGCCAGTACGTCGTCCAGTCTATCGGACATGCCCAGGTCTTTCAGCTGGGTGCGGAAGTTGGAAAGCATGCCTCCGGGGACCTGGTATTGCAGGGTGTCGGAGTCCACGATTTCGTTTTTGTGGCTTGTGAATTTGTTGAGGCTCTCGTAGATGGGTTCCAGCATTTTACGGACTTGCATGAGTTTGTCCTTGTCGTACCGGGGCTGGCGGGGGCTGCCCTCCAGCATGGCCATCATGCGCACGCAGTCGGGCTGGCCGGTGCCGTTGGCAAAGGGAGCGACGGAGACGTCCACGGCGTCCACTCCGGCTTCGATGGCGGCCAGCAGGCTGGGCGCGCCGAGTCCGGCGGTGTCATGGGTGTGCATCCAGACGGGGATGTTGAGTTCTTTTTTGAGGCCGGAGATGATTTGTTTGGTGATGTAGGGAGGCACCAGGCCCGCCATGTCTTTGAGGACGATGGCGTCGCAGCCCATGTCAGCCAGTTCTTTCCCCATTTTGACGAAGCTGTCAACCGAGTGTACGGGGCTGGTGGTGTAGCAGATGGTGCCGTGCGCCTTGCCACCGAATTTTTTGGCGGCCTTGATCGCGCATTCCATGTTGCGGGGGTCGTTCAGGGCGTCAAAGATGCGGAAGATGTTCATGCCGTGTTTGACCGACACCTTGATGAAGGTTTCTACGACGTCGTCGGCATAGTGGGTGTAGCCTACGATGTTTTGTCCGCGCAGGAGCATCATGTGGGGTGTTTTGGGCGCGGCTTTTTTCAGGGCGTCCAGCCGGTCAAAGGGAAATTCTCCCAGGAATCGGAGCCCGGAGTCAATGGTGGCACCTCCCCAGGTTTCCAGCGCGCTGAAGCCCATGCTGTCCAGGATGGGCGCGATGGGGAGCATTTGCTCCGTGTTCATGCGGGTGGCGGCAAGGGATTGATGGCCGTCTCGCAGAACGGTGTTGTTGAATGTAACCGGGGTTGTATTTGTTTCGGTGGACATGACTATTAGGTTATCCTTAATTGGATTCAAGATTCCGCCAGAAGCGTCTTCAGGTCAAGCAGGAACTGTAGATGCCGGAAAAATCGGGAGCGGAGAGTGGTTTTTTATTGAGCGGGGCGGGAGTATTTTGCAGTATGGGTTCATGCTTGGGATTGAACCGCTTTCCGATAGCTATGAAGCCTTGTTTCATTCGGTTTTTTCGAATGGGAGCAGGCGTTCCCGGGAGGTTTGTTCGTGTGAGAGGCGGGAGTTGCCTCTGGAGAATGTTCTTCAGGGGATGTGGTATGCCGGCGCGTTTGGAGAGTGTTTTCAGACGACGGGGCGAGAGCGCGTGCGGGTGCTGGATGTCGGTGAATGGAACCGGGGAGCGGGGCCCGATTTTCTCAAGGCCCGGTTTCTGCTCGGCGGCCGGGTGACGGTTGCCGATATTGAGATTGACCGGCGTCCCGAGGACTGGGAGCGGCATGGGCATGGGGAAAACGCCCGTTTTGACGGGGTGGGGCTGCATATTGTTTTTCAGGAGAGTTGCGGCGAGTGGTTTACGCGCAACAGCCGCCATGAGGAGGTGCCTGTTGTTGTTGTTTCTCCGTCTGCGTTGAGTACCGCGATGGGGCATCCCGTCAGGCCCGAGGTTTACAGGGGCGGCCGCTGCCGCCAGCCGCTGGCGGCTCTGGGAGAGCAGGAGGTGCATTCACTGCTTATGGCCGCGGCTTCTTATCGGTGGACGCTGAAGGGGGCCAGTTTCCGCCGCACGGTGGAGATTTTCGGGCCTGATCAGGCATGGTACGAGTCTCTTGCCGAGACTCTGGGGTATAGCCGAAACAAGTACAATATGCGTTTGCTGGCTCAAAGGGTTCCTTTGTCCCGGCTCAATTCGGATGTGGAGGCTATTTTGTTCGGCGCGGCCGGTTTTCTGGTGCCTTTTTTGCCGGATCAGACGACGCCGAGCGCGCAGGGGCTGCATAAGCGGCTTTGGGAGACGTGGTGGAAGCGGCGGGATGAGTTTGCCTTGAGCGAGGAGCGCAGGATTGTCTGGGATATGGCTTCCGTGCGTCCTGCAAATCGCCCCGAGCGGCGGCTGGCGGCGCTCACGCTGGCGGTGTCCCGCTGGAAGGAGCTGCGTACTTTGTTTGCCGAGCCATCAGGTAATATCCGCGCTATTCTGGAGATGTTCAGTTCATTTTCCCATGCTTACTGGAGCCGCCATGTGACGCTGCCCGGTCAGCCGTTGCAGAGTATTCTGACTTTGGTCGGGAAGGACAGGGCGGGAGATTTCCTGGTGAATCATTTGCTGCCGGGCGAGGGGACTGAGCGCGCCTGGGAGCGGTATTTGGGGTTTGTGGCTCCCTCCCGCAGCGAAGCGGTTAAAATGATGGCCTTGAAGCTTTTCGGCGAGGGACGGGATCTCAAGAAGTTTCTGAAATACAGTTGGCAGCACCAGGCTCTGCTTCAGCTTTACCGGGATTTTTGTCTGGATTCGTCTTGTGACGAGTGTTCGTTCCCAGAGCAGTTGAAGCAGTGGCGGGGATAGATTTTTCCTTTTGGAGGGAGGGGCGGTTTTGTTTGTTCCGGTGTGGGGTTTGTTGTGTTTACGGAGGATTGTTTGGGCCTGAGGGTGTTTAGTGGTTGTCTTTCCCGTCAGGTTTATGGTAAAGACGACACTTAATTCTTTTTATTTATGAATCCAACGTCCTCATCCAGTGTTCGTTTTTACTCAGGGGAGCAGGTTCCTCTTGAGCTCCACAAGGTCAGAATTGTCCAGAAGCTTCATCTCGTTCCCGTCGAGCGCCGTCTGGAAGCCGCCAGGGAGGGCGGGTACAATACGTTTTGTCTGAGTACGAATGATGTTTATCTGGATATGCTGACCGACTCCGGCGTGAATGCGATGAGCGACAATCAGGTCGCCGCCATGTTCCGCGCGGACGACGCCTATGCCGGTTCCCAGAGTTTTGACCGGCTGAAGCAGGCCGTCAAGGATGTGTTCGGCAAGGAGTATTTGCTGCCCGTTCACCAGGGGCGCGCCGCGGAGAATATTATCGCCCGTACTTATGTCAAGCCGGGGCATGTGGTGCCGATGAATTATCATTTTACGACGACTCACGCCCATATTGATCTGAATGGCGGTGCCATTGCCGAGCTGGTGGCCGACGAGGCTTTGGAGTTGAGCAGTACCAATCCCTTCAAGGGAAATATGGATTTGAACAAGCTCCGGGATTGTATTGAGACCAACGGCCGGGAAAATATTCCCTTTGTCCGTATGGAGGCTTCGACTAATTTGATCGGGG
>CAZNVW010000165.1:0-5580 GCA_964576595.1 uncultured Verrucomicrobiales bacterium | reverse complement strand
CCCGCTCCCGTGATAGACTGGCCTTTGTTGAGCGTCATGACTCCCTGCCACCGGGCCGGTTCGGGCTGGCCGTCAGGCCATGCCTTGAAGCGGCATTCCCCTTCGCTGACTTGCAGGCGGAGGGCGTGTTTTTTCCCCGGCTGTATTTGCGGGGCGGGCGTCATGCTGGCCGGGTAGAATCCTGCCGCAAATCCGGAGCCCGGTTCAAAGACGAGCATTCCGTAGGGGAGGGGCTTGTTGTTCCCGTCAAATAACACCAGAGCGGCGGAGGACCAGTTTGCGGGGTTCTCCGGGATGAATATTTTGGCGGAGAGGTCCAGGTTGGCCTGTTCCGCCCCTGTTTTTTTCAGAACCGGTTTTGCGGCTTTCGCCGTTCCTTCCAGGGTAAGCGTGTTTTTATCCAGCGAGAGCCGGGCTTCTCCCTTGCCGTTTTCCAGATCAAGAGGAGACCATTGGGTCAGGGGTGCCGCCTGGATTGCTCCCAGTCCGGCGACCAGGCCGATGACGTATGTGCCAAAAAAACGTATCATGATGTAGAAAGTACGTTAAGGTATGGCGGAATATTTCATAAATCGGCAGGATTTTTACGAGGGGGAGGCGCCCGGTGTATTCAAGGCGTTTTTTCGCCTGGTTCACCTTGGGCGCCCGGCTGGGCCGTGATGGCGTAGAAATGCGTGTTTTCCCAGCGGTTGCATTCGGGCGGGTAGATGTCTGTTACTTTGACCTCCCGGTAGCCGACGGAGCGCAGGATCTCGATTTCTTTGTCTATATGGCGGTATTGGGCATAGTATTCGGTTTGCTGCTCGTCAGAGTAGCCCGAGACATTGACATCTTCTTTTACGCCAAACTGATTTTTAATGATAAGGGTTCCCGAGTTTTTTTTAAGGAAAGGAAGATATTTTCGATAAATTTCTGTGGCTTCTTGTTCGTTCAGATAGTGCATGACTGCAAACAGGGTAATTAGATCATATTCCCTGTCCGGTATATAGTTGAATATGTTGTCGTGTATGATGGTTATGTTATCTGAGTTTTGAATGAACTGGGTAAATTTTTCGAATTGTTCTACGGCTGTTATATGTCCTACTTTATCAAATATTTTATTGATGATCAGTCCGGTTCCTGATGCGAGATCCAGTATTGTCGAGCTGGAGTCCGCATATTGCATGATGAATTCTCCGTCTCTGCCGGAAAAGTCGCTGTTGTTTGCGAGCTTGACATCATATGGCGTCAGGGAGGCGTTATCCGCCATTTTTTTGAAAAATTGAAGGGAATGTTTATTTTTCATGCTGTTCAAGGATGCATTCAGCCAGTGTTTCCAGCGAATCTATTGTTTGGGGAGCCTGAAAACCGACCCTGATGTCAGTGCAGCCGGTTATAACAATGTCCGCTCCCCTCTCAATGAGGTGCTCATAGGCTTTTTGGAATAGCTGGGAGGGGTGGTCGTCATGTTGGCTATCCAGGAATCTTGCCTTGTTTTTTGTATTGCAAATACCTTGTGTGACTGCTTGCTGATGCAGTGTGTCGGGATAGATCAGCCTGGCCTCAGGGTAGAGAGAGGAAAAATATTTTTCATAGACGCATCCTTTAAGGCATCCGTCCGTAGCCATTAAACCTACGTTTAGGGCATTTGATTTTTTTACTTTCAAAACAACTTCCCGTATGAGGTTTATAAATTCAAGGCCGCTTTCATTTTGTATTTCCTCCAGGGCAAAGTGAGCCGTATTGCAGCACATGCATGCGATGCCGGCTCCCGCTGCTTTTAATTTTTTGGCTATCTCCACATAGTCATTTATGAAGGAAGGGCCTCTTCCTTCCAGATACAAGCTTCTCGAGGGAGCTTGTGTTGCCTGATAAATAATCATTTCCGGGTGGTGAAAGTCCCGGAAGGCGCCTTGTTTTGTCAGGGCGGTTTCGATGAGCTGGCTTAATGTGTTCGTCGCTACGACACTCGCACCGCCTATTACTCCTATGATCTTTGGCATGCCGTTATTTTTGTTTGTCCAGAGAGATGAAGTCATCAAGCATTTTCTTGATATAGGTTGATGAGATGCCTTCTGTTCTTTCGATTTGGAGAATGTCTTTACTGTTTTGTTGACACCAGTTTACGGCGTTTTGAAAGCCTGAATGATTTTGATCAGGGCCTTTTACAAAAAGATCGAAATCTACCTGCTGGACGAGAGTATCTACATCGCGGTACGTGATCACCTGATCGACCAGCGAGACCGCCTCCAGCATTTCCATCCTCTCTTCCGTGGAATAGAGAATATTGCTCTGAGGTTTGTATTTCAGGATATATTCCGTCTCCTGTACGGCGACGATGAGGAAGTCGCCGTGTTCCCTGCATTTTTTTAAGAGGCGTAGATGTCCGAAGTGGAACATGTCGAATACTCCGACGGTCAATATTTTTTTCACGAGAGCTGGGATGAGGTGAGTTTTCAACAAAAAGACAGGGCGAAAAAAAGGATATTTTCTCCCTTATGGGTGTTCCTCTTTTTGTCTTGGGCCATTTTTGCAAAAAAGAAAAAGCGGGACACTGTTCTTTTGGAGCTTTTTTGAAGTAACCGAAAGGTACTGAATTATCTACCGGGGAAATCCTACATGTTACAAATCCTCAGTCCAGCTTTTTCATATTTCTGGTTCAAGGTATTACAGGGGTAATTTTACATTACATGTATTGTGAAGGAGGCCGGATGCAATGATGTTTTATGGGGGATTTTTAATCCGTGTGATTTCTGTTGAAAGACAGGGGGGATAGGAATCCTTTTTCATTATTGCGGGAACGTCCCGGAAGCGGAACGGCTTAATCAGGCCTCGAGTTCGAGGTCTTTACAGATATCGGTAAAAATATTGTGAGTGGCACTTTTTTCTCTCAGAGGAGTTCCCAGGGTATTTTCAAAGAAGGCCTGCCGGGCATTTTGATGAGAGTCTTTTCCGGACAGAAGGGTCTCAATAAAGCGGTTGATTCCTTCGCTGGAAGAAGTTTTTTCGATTATTTGCCAGAGCTCTTCTCCGAATTCATTCCACCGGGGTGTTTTTCCATTGGAGACGAACAGCATAGGCTTGCCCGTGATGAGGTATTCCGAAAGAAAGGAGACGCTGTCCAGAATCATGGCGTCGGAGTGCTTGAAGAGGCTGATATAATTCTCCTCATCGGAAAACAGGGTTCCGGGGGCGGTATGCCATTGTCGGTAATATTCTTCCGTGCGCTCGCTGCCCCAGTCCGGATGCGCGTAAAGTTTACCTTTAAGCATGGGATGGGGTCTGAAGGCGATGGTTGTTTTGTCGTGGAGCTCTTTCGCCAAATCCAGCATGAATTCGGAGATGAGCAGGAAACTGCTCCAGTTAAATGTTTCCCAGGATTCCAGCGCATGGTGGGGCGCCCAGATCAGTCTCATTTTTCGGGTATGCGGGCTATCCTCTTTTTGCTTCCACGGGTCTTGAGCGTCGTCGTCCCGATAGTCGTCAAACCAGGGATGGCCGCTGATGACGATGTTGTCGCCGCCGTTTCTGGCGTATCGTTTTGCCATGGAGAGATGTTTGCCAGACTCGCAGAAGCATTTGTACATTCTCATGTGGAAGTCCTGATCGTACTGGTGTTTTTGTATGGCCGCCGTCATGACGCCATAGGGGACGTAGTAGCTCAGGCTATCTGGGAAATGCGACGAGTGATAGTAGTCCGAAAGGCTTAGCTCATAAGGATTGTTGAAAAAGACAATGTCCGGGCGAATTTCCTGAAGGGGGTCTGTAAAAGAGCCGTCGGCCAGTGGGCGGCACGGGTGGCATTTCAACCCTATTTCACTGAATTCTTTTTCGGAGAGGAGAATGTCATCAAGAATGTCCTGGGGAGAGTTTTTGTCTTGAGACGAGAGATGAGGCGCTTTGATAATGCGGATGGAGAAGGCCGGGTGCCTGTCGAACAGGTGGTACAGTTTTTGAAGTTTGAAGGTACCCCGGACGACATGGATGAAGAGTACCTCTACCTTTTTCCCTTGTGCGATTTTTCTCAAAATGCGTTGTTTGGCGGCCTCGTGGCGGCGCTTTTTTTCTCCCATGGAAATCTGGAAGGCATGGGAATCCAGGCAGCGGAAAAGCTGCTCCAGCTTTTGCTCAAAGAGCTGCGTCCCGTTCTTTTGATACGCGCTGTTTTGTTGATGCAGGTTGAGCTGGACGTCAAGGAGTTGTTCCAAAAGTTTCTTTTGGACGGACAGTTCCGCCTCCATTTGCCGCAGTAGTTGCCTGTTTTTTTTCCAGGGCAGAAGTTTTTCAATGAATTTACTCACGGCGTTACAATGGAGTTATCCCCTCGGCTCATGGTTCGGGCGGGGGAGGTTTTGTTCAATAGGTATTGATAGCCTGCACGACCATGTTTATTTCTTCGTCGGTCAGGACGGGGCTTATCGGGAGGCTCAGCACTTCGTTGTGGATGGCTTCCGTGATGGGCAGTTCGAGGCGGGAGAGTTCCGTATAGGCCTGCTGGAGGTGCGGGGGAGTCGGGTAGTGGATGAGGGTTTGTATGCCGCAGTTCTCCAGATGTGCTTGCAGGGCGTCCCTGTCGGCCGTTCTGACGACGAAGAGGTGCCAGACATGGGACTCTTCTTCGGCGACTTCGGGGAGTTTTATTCTGGGGTTCGAGATATGAGTCCTGTAATGGCGCGCGATGTCGCGGCGTCTTTGGTTGTCTTCGTCGAGACGGGCCAGTTTCACATCCAGGATAGCCGCCTGGATTTCATCCAGACGGGAGTTTACTCCCTTGACTACATGGCAGTACTTCTTGAGAGAGCCGTAGTTGGCGAGCGTTTTGACGCGCTGGTACAGCTCTGCGTCGTTTGTTGTGACCATGCCTCCGTCCCCCAGGCAGCCGAGGTTTTTGCCGGGGTAGAAGGAGAAGGCCGCGGCGTCACCCAGATTGCCGGTTCTTTTGCCGTTGCGGATGGCTCCGTGCGCCTGGGCGGCGTCTTCTATGACTTTGAGGCCGTGTTTTTTTGCCAGAGCCATGATTTTTCCCATGTCCGCGCTTTGGCCGTAGAGGTGGACGGCGAGGATGGCCTTTGTCCGGGGGGTGATCCGGGACTCTATTTTATCGGGGTCCAGGTTGAATGAGACGGGGTCCGGTTCAACGAGTACGGGAGTGCACCCGTTTTGGGAAATTGCCAGTATGGAGGCAATGTAGGTATTGGCCGGGACGATGATTTCGTCTCCGGGGCCGAATTCGTAGGCCTTGATGATGAGGTTCAGCGCGTCGAGGCCGTTGGCCACGCCCAGGGCGTACTGTGTGCCGCAATAGTCGGCAAAGTGCCGGGAGAAGGTTTTATTTTCCTTGCCGTTCAGGTACCAGCCGGAATCCAGGACTGCGTTGATACGGGTGTTGAGTTCGCTTCTGAAGCGTTCATTTATTTTTTGAAGATCAAGGAATGCAATCATGGAGGGATGGCTGGCAGTATAATGAGAGAGGGATGGGGCGGGCTAGTCTTTTCTTTTCAACAGGGAGAAGCGGAGCCGCGTTTTTTTGCTGAGGGAGGCTTTCAGGTAGAAAGATTCCTGCCATTTTCCGGCGGGGAGGTCCTGCGTTACGCATGGGGG
>CAZNVW010000164.1:0-5586 GCA_964576595.1 uncultured Verrucomicrobiales bacterium | reverse complement strand
ATTCCCACGCTCCGGGCCATATCCCAGACGACACCGGGCTCCGACGCCCCCGTCACCCACGACATCAGCAGGGGCAGGAGCAGCCCTATCCCCAGTGTGGAGGTAATCAGGGAGGTAACCATGAACTCCACATTGCCCTTTAAAAATCCCATAATCACGGGGGCGGCCGTCGCCGTCGGCGTAATCCCGACAAAAAACGCCATCACCCCCAGCAGGGGATACCCGGCCCGCACCAGAATCTGCCAGGCCGACAGGGCAATCGCCAGATTGGCGGCAATCAGCGCGATATGCTGCCAGCGCACCCGGAGACGATCGAACCGCACCTTCAAAAAAGTGATGAACAGCATCGTCACAATCAGCCACCGGATCATCCCCTCAAACAAGTGGAGACCGGGCAGACAGTACCCGACAATGAAGGAAGCGATAATTCCCCCGGTTCGCAGCAAGGCCTTATTCATGGAACGGCCCCAGAATCGGCCTGGCGGCCCAAGCCGTCAAGCGCTTACCGGGGCTTGCCCGAAACTTCTCCGAAAAAACGGGATCAGAAGGGAAAATCCTCCCCTTCATTGGGGTCGATGACCTTTTTCTGCTCGATCTGGAGAGCCTCTTCATGCACAGGGAGGGCGCTGACGACGATCGCCTTCTCGGGACAGGCGAATTCACAGGCGCCGCACCCGATACAGGCTTCGGACGCCAGTTTCGGAATCCTGATGTCAAACCTGCCCGGCTTCATCGTGAGCGCGCCGCCTTCACAAGCCTTCTCGCACTTGCGGCAGCCCACACATTTGCGCAGGTCGAAAACGGGCTTCGTCCGGCCCGGAAAATCGGGATCGGGCACCCTGGAAATCGCGCCATAACGGCAGGCCTTGAAACACTCGCCGCAACGGGAGCAATAATCGTCGTTCCACTCCGGCTGTTTCACCACCTCGCCAAAAGGCACCATATCGAGAGCCTTGGTCGGGCAATGCTCCGAGCAGGCTCCGCAGTCCTTTTTATCAAGCGTGACGATACAATGCTTCTTCGAGAAGCGGGCGAGAGCAATCCGCGTCCTTTTCTTTTTCTCGAGCGGAATGGGTAAAATGGCCCCGGCGGGGCAGACGTCGGCGCAGGCTGTGCAATCGAAATTGCAGAAGCTCTCCTCAAACGTCAAATGGGGCTTCAGGAATCCTCTGGCCCCATACTCCATGTAAGCCGGGCGCAGGCACTTTGTCGGGCAGGCGTCCAGACATAAATGACAAGCCGTGCAGTGATCGAGAAAACGGGTTACGCTTTCGCTCCCGGCGGGAGAAATCGCCCGGGAAACCGATTTCCGGTGCTGGCGGAATTTTTCTTCCTCAGCCAGCTCCTCCGGAGTCTTTTGCCGTTCCCGGCACCCGGACAAAGTCGCCCATACCCCCAGGGCGGACGCCCCCAAAAAGGCCCGGCGATCCACCCGGGGCAGCGCGGACATGACCGACTCGCCCGGAGGAGACGGCGGAACGGGCGGACCGGAAGCCGGCGCGCTCACGCGCGAACAGAAGCCCTTGCCCCCGCCGGGGGGCGACGCCGCGGGACGCCCCTTCTTCCAGGTAAACCGATAACGCAGCCCCTGCTCATGGCAAGCCCCCGTACAATTGAAACAATTCACGCAGCGGCTGTAGTCGATGGACTGCCTTTTCAAATCAATACACTGCGACTTGCAGGCCTTCATGCACATACCGCACTTCTTGCACATCCCCTCGTCGAACGTGACGCGGAACGCGGCGAAACGGGATAATCCCCCGAGCACCGCGCCCACGGGGCAAACCGTATTGCAATACAGACGCCCCCGGAACAGGGACAGCAAAACCACCCCGGCCAAAAGCACAAGCACCGGGAGCAAAAGCCAGCCGACGCGGGGCCAGTGCGGAGCAATATAATAAAAGAAATCGGATGTCCCCGTCAGCAAGTTGTTCCCCTCCGCCAGCGCGGGAGAGACAAACATATTCACCATCCGCCCAAACTGGCTGTAGGGATCAAGCCACGGCAGCACCAGCCACCCCGCGCCGAATAAAAACGGCACGGCAGCCAGAATCACCACCGCGGGGCGCACCCACTTGACGGCGGCCGCATGGCGCAGAAACTTCCGCTTCCGCCCCGGCCGGAAACGGGCCAGACGGCTCATCACATCCTGAAAAATGCCGAGCGGGCACACAAATGAGCAATAAACCCGCCCAAACAACAGCGTCGCCACGACCAGCCCGCCCAGAATGAGCGCGGCCGGCCAGACCGCCCCGGCCAGCACGGACTGGAGAGCCGGGACGAACTGCACACTGGCCAGAGCATGCCCCGCCTCCCCGGAAAACATCTGCCGGAAATCCGCAAAGCTCAGAAAAAGGAGGGCAAACACCGTGACGGCGACCAGCACGCGGAGCCACTTGAGCAGGCTCCATCGAACAGGAGAACCCCCGGCATGAGAAGACGGAGAGGGCATATCAACCCAGCTTGATGCGCTTGATCCTGAGCTTCTTCAAATCGCAAACGCCGTGCCCGGCCTTCGCCGCCAGCTCGACATGCTTGATCCCGTCCTGCTTGTGCCCGAGCACCATGGCTCCCGCGGCGTCACAGGCAACCGGATCAACAGACGCGATCAGTGTCTTTGTATCCAGCAAATCTTTCTCGTCCTTTCCCTTGGGGCCGTTGCGCATCATGGGCGAATAAGCGTCCAGAATATTCAGATCGGGCTTGCGCAAATACACGCCGTCGGCAATACATTGCTGAAGATCGTTTTTGTGGAAAAATCCCCGATCCCATACCAGCCCCATCACATTTTTCAAGGCGGCGGTCATCACCGCGCCCCCGTGGTGCTTGAGCACGGGCATATTGATAAACACATCGGCGTCGGCGATCAGCTTGTGTACCTTAGCCTTTTTGAGACTGACCGCCTGCGGGGCCTCACGATCCACATACATGCTCTCGTCATGAGCGGCGACCATCTTGCCGCCCGCCTTTTCCACAGCCTCCCTGATACCGCTGTTTTCATACGAGCGCTGCCAGTTGTCGCACGTATGGTCAAACACGCTGACCTCCTTCGCTCCCGCCTTCAGGCAAAGCTCGACCATGCGGCCGACGAGGCTCGGGTGAGTATTGGCCGCCAGGGCAGCGGGCTTGTCCCAGGCCGCATTCGGCTTGATGACGACCGTCTGCCCCTTTTTGACAAAACGCTCCATGCCCCCCAGAGCGGCGACCGCCGCCTCAAGCATCGCCACCCTCTCGCCGCCGCGAACGGCCACAAGATCGGGCGAGCCCTCTCCGCCCTCCTTCGGCTTCTCTGCCGCATTCGGTTCTTCGGCGAACAGGCCGCCCAAATCAATCAGGGAAAAAGCCACGCCCACGGCGAAGCCCTTCTTCAAAAATTCTCTTCGTTGAATATCCGTACTCATGGAGTGAAATAAAGCGGGAGGTTCAGAAAAAACAGGTCCCTGTCGGGGGAAACCACTGTCTTGCTTCTATCTCATTTGAAAGCGCAAAACAAGAGGAATAAAACAGGAGCTGTCCCCTGCCTTCCGGTCTTTCCAGAAAATAGAACACCTCTCCGCCCACTTTGTCGCATCGTATGACACGGATTCCGCGTCCTCCGCCGAATCATCCGCCGCAAGACCCCTCCTCCCGACACTATTGTCCTTTTTATCGCCGGGCAAAAATGTTCCAATACCTCCGTTCCCTCCCATGAGCAACTTCACGACAGAACAGCTTCTCATTACTCTGGCTCTGACTACTTTCGCGGGACTTGCCACCGGCATAGGCGGCGCGATCGGCTTCTTCGTCAAAAGGACCAATACCAAAATGCTCACATTCGCCCTCGGCCTGTCCGGCGGCGTCATGGTATATATCAGCTTTGTCGAACTCTTCGCCACCGCCCAGCGGGATCTCGGCCTCGCGCACGGGAAGGCCCTCGGCAGCTGGATCGCCCTCGGCGCCTTTTTTGGCGGAATGTTCATCGCCGCCCTCATTGACAAACTGGTCCCGGAAAACGAGAACCCGCACGAAGCGTACGTCCCCGAAGACATGCTGCTCCCCGTCCCCAAAAAAGAGGAGGAACGCAGCTTTGCCGTACCGGAAAAGGGTATGTCCCCGACTGCCGTCCGCCGCTCGGGCATCCTGTTCGCCCTGGCCATAGGCATCCACAACTTTCCGGAGGGCATGGCGACCTTCGCGGCAGGCATGAGCTCCCTGTCCATCGGCATTCCCATCGCCGTTGCCATCGCCCTGCACAACATTCCCGAAGGAATCACCGTCTCCGTACCGATTTACTACGGCACCGGGAGCCGCAAAAAAGCCTTCTGGTACTCCATGCTCGCGGGCGTCGCGGAGCCCGTCGGCGCCCTGGTCGGCATACTCGTACTGCTCCCCTTCCTGTCTCCGACGGTGCTTTCCCTGCTGTTTGCCTCAGTCGCCGGGATCATGGTCTTCATTTCCTTTGACGAGCTTCTGCCCATGTCGGAGCGCTGGGGACATCACCACCTCTCCATCTACGGCATCGTCACGGGCATGGCCCTGATGGGCGGCACGCTCGCGCTGCTCGCCTGACGGAAAAAGCCGAAAGCAAAGCCATCACGCAAAAACAGCTCCGGCCAGCCTGTAAGCCAGCCACGCCGCACCATAGGCGAACAGGCCCATACCCAAAAACTGGATCAGCGACCACTTGAGAGACCCCATCTCCCTCCGCAACGCGGCCATGGAGGCGAAACACTGCAAGGCAAACACATAAAAGACCAGAATACTGACGCAGACGGCGGGCGTAAACAGCCTGCTCCCATCGGGGCGGGCGGCCGCCTCAAACTGCTGCTGGAGCGTCCCCGTATCCTCCGCATCCGCACCTGCTCCATCCGTCGAGAACAACACGCTCATGTGTGAGTTGAACATCTCCCGGGCGACAAACGAAGACAGCAGCCCGGTCGTGATGCGCCAGTCATAGCCCAGCGGGGCAAAGACAGGCTCCAGCGCCCTGCCGATCTGCCCGATATAGGACGACTCCGCCTGACGGGCGGGCTCTTCCCCCTTGGGATAGGAAGTCATCACCCAGAGAAAAACAGTGAACAGGGCGACAATCGTCCCCACCTTTTTCAGGAACAGCCCCAGGCGCATGAACAGCATCTTGCCTATATAGCGAAAGTCCGGGAACTGGTACGCGGGCAACTCGAGCAGAAGGGGAGTAGGCGCCTCCCGGGTCACCAGAGGCCGTATCAGACGCACGACGACCAGGGCGGCCACCGTCCCCAGGGCATACAGCAAAAACAGGGCCAGCCCCTGATAGGCCGTCGCAATGCCCGCCGCCGTAAACAACAGGGAAATCATCAGAATATAAACGGGGAGGCGGGCCGAGCAGCTGATCCAGGGCAGAATCAACAAAGTGAGCAGCCTGTCCCGGTCATTCGGCACAATGCGGGCGGCCAGCGAACCCGGCAGGGCGCAGGCGTAGCTCGACAGCAGAGGGATGAACGCCTTGCCCGGCAGCCCCGCCTTCCTCATCACCCCGTCCATCAAGTAGGAAGCGCGGGCCATATAGCCCGAACTCTCCAGAATGCCGATGAAAAGAAACAACAGCAAAATCTGGGGAAGAAAACG
>CAZNVW010000163.1:0-5621 GCA_964576595.1 uncultured Verrucomicrobiales bacterium | reverse complement strand
GGCCTGTGGGTGCGCCTGTGGTCGAGGCCCACGCTTTTGAGCAGGTCTGTCATTTCCTCCGGCGTCAGGGTGCGGGGATTGCCGGCCAGCAGGGGCAGGGTGATATTTTCTTCTACCGTCAGTGTCGGCAGGAGGTTGAAGGCCTGGAATACGAGGCCGATATGATCCCTGCGAAAGCGGGTCAGCTCCTTGTCGGACATTTTTTCCGGGCATTCGCCTCCGATGCGCAGCTCGCCTTCATCGGCGCAGATAAGGCCTGCCAGCAGGTGAAGGAAGGTGCTTTTGCCCGAGCCGCTGGCACCCATGACGGCGGTGAATTCGCCGGGCGCCATGTCGAAGTCAAGATGGTCCAGGGCGCGGACTACGTTGTCGCCGGAGCGGAAGGTTTTGGTCAGGGAACGGGCGGAGACCGCCAAAGGAGAGGAGGGGGCGTCAGGCATGGGAAAAGGCGTTTTTCCCAGCCTACTGCTCCGGGGCCGGAGCGTCCAGCGGCGAAGGTTAACATTTGGATAACGGGCAGGAAGGGCTGCCCGGCCATGCGCAGGCTATTGTTATTGCGCGGCCCTTTTTTTCTTTTCGTCCAGTATCCACTGCATGTCTGCGGAGGAGAGGCTGTTGAAGCGGGTTTGCAGGAAGTGCCCGTCGGGTTCCTGCAGAATGATGGGGCCGTTGTCCGTATATTTGTAGAGTTTGGCGAAGATGGGCGCGCCGTTGCGGCCTTTCCATTCGCGGAAGCCCTGGGACTCCAGATTTTTTTTGGTTTGCGTGAACTGTTTGGCCGCGACGGAGACGCTGTTTTTGATTCGTCTGGTGACGTATTCCGAGGTGCCGGAGATATAACCGCGGATGTCGTCCACCTGCTGGCCGTCGGGCGTCAGGATGAACATGCGGGGATAGCCCTGCACTTTGTATTGCTCCGCCAGTTTGTCCAGATAGACCTCCTGTTCGTTGCGCAGGGATTTGTCCGGGGTTGTGACGTTTCTGTCCAGCCGCAGGCGTATGGCTTTTTGTGCGGCCCAGTCGGCGAAGTCCTCCTTGCTGAGTACTTCGGTGCTGAGCTGGTTGCTGTTCGGGCTGCGCCGGCTGTCGGCAAACCACATGATGATGGGTTTCTGATGGCGCATGGCCTCTCGTCTCGCCTCGGTAAAGCTGACTTCCCAGTCGGAGGAGTTTTTCATTTTAAAGGCTTGGTCGAGAGCCTTTATTTCCTTGTCGGGGTGGTCGGGGTCGGTGAGTGTAACGCCCCGCTTTTCGGCGTCCGACTTGTAGGAGTCGAGGGAATCGACGGCTTCTATCCGGGCGTTTGCTCCGGCGCCGAATTCGCGGAATCCCGCTTTTAGCTGTTCCGGGATGTAGTCCGGGCGCAGGGTGGGGTCATTGGGGTCGGGGAGTTGTTCTCCGTCTTCTCCTGAGGAGAACAGGGAGCAGGAGACAAGGCCCGGGAGGAGCAGGAGCCCCAGGGCTGTGCAGGCGGTCAGACGGGCATAGGGTATCATGGCAGTCGGAACGGGGTGAGGGTTAAGAGAGGGGCAGGAGGTCGAGCAGGCTGCCGGCGTGGATGACGGCGCCCGGGAAGGGAGCGGCCGGCGCGGTGACCCGGTTTGGGACGGCGGCGGCTTTCATGCCGGCAGCGGCTGCGGCGGCGACGCCGTTTTTGGAGTCTTCAAAGACCAGGCATTGGTCCGGGGAGACTCCCATGAGTCTGGCTGTCGCCAGAAAGAGATCGGGCGCGGGTTTGACGGGGTAGCCGTCCGTCCGGCATACGACCGCGTCAAACAGGGGGAAGATGTCCAGTTTTTCCAGCCAGCCCTGCACCCAGCGTCGGGAGGAGCTGGAGGCGACGCCTATCGGGCAGTCTCTGCCGCGGGCCAGGCGGATGATGTCGAGTACTCCGGGCAGGAGTCCCTCCTGCTCCAGGTCGGCCTCGAGTTCTGCCTGCCGGGCGGCGTTGATGGCGGGCCAGTCGTAGGTGCGCCCGGTCAGGGACTCCAGATGATCTCCCGGGTTCCAGTGGGAGTAGCCGCTCCCCAGGCATTCGTTGAAAAGAGTCAGAGGCAGCTCATGGCCTTCTTTTTCAAAGACGCGTACCCAGGAGCTGTAGATGGCGTACTCCGTATCTACCATCAGGCCGTCAAAGTCCAGGATGATTCCTTTCGGGAAGGGCGTCCAGAGAGAGTCTGCCTTCGGCGGGGCGTTGTCTTGCGGAGTATCCATGAGAGGGGAAAGGTGGGGCGGGGCAGTCGGGTCAGGCCGGAAAGAGGCGGGTTTCCACGATTTCGGCGATATTGCGCGATATGTCTTCGGGGGAGCCGGAGGCGTCTATTTCGACGAACCAGGGCGCGTTTACTCCGGCGAATATGTCCCGGCATTTTTCGAGCTGGTCCGCTTTTTCAAATTCATTGGCTTCTCCCCGCGCGCCTATTCTTTGCAGCGCCGTGGCGATGGGGATATCGAGCCAAAGTACCAGATGGGGCCGGGGGGCAAATTCTTCGTTGCGCTTTCTGAGCTGGTGCGGGTCCCGGCCTCTGGCTCCCTGATAGGCCATCATGGAGAAATAATAGCGGTCGAGCAGGACGCACTTGCCGGTGTCGAGGTGAGGCTGGATGAAGTTTTCTACATGGTCACGGCGGTCTTTCAGGAAGAGGTCTATTTCTTCTTCTTCCGGGAGGCGTCCGGCAATCATGGAGTCCCGGAGTTTCCGGCCCCAGGGACCGTTTGTCGGCTCAAAGCTGGTGACGACTTCCCGTCCCTGTTTTTCCAGATGATCGGCGAGCAGGCGAATCTGCGTGGATTTGCCCGTGCCGTCGATTCCTTCGAAAACAATCAGCGCGCCTGAGGTGTGGGGGGGCTTTGTCATGCTGGGTCAGCATACTTCAAAGCCCGGTCCGGGGGAAGTCAAAAGGGCGTAATGGGTTTCATCTGTCTGACTTCTCTTGCTGAAGGAGGTCGGAGTAAAATCGGAGTCTGGTTCTGTTTTTTGCAGCAGTTTGGAGTTCTATTCCCATAGAGAGAATTTTTTTTCTCAGGCCGGGATCTTGTGTCTTTTTCAATAGTGTTTCCAGAAATTTGTCGGAGCTGATGTAGAGGCTGGAGTTGTTCCAAAGGAGCAGGAGTATTTTGTATTGGTCCAGAAATTTTTCACAACTCTTTTCATGAGAGAGGATGCTGAAGATTGTTTTTTCCATAATTCGGCTCATTTTAGGCGCAAGTTTTTGAGACGATTTTTCCGTTTGGAAATATTCCTGCCATTTTTTGAAGAAAACACGTCTGTTTTTTTCGTTGTAGGCAGGCGCTTTTCCAAGTGCTGGCAGTTCTTTGAGTACAAGAGGCCAGTATTCATTCATGTAATTTTCAAAGGAATCTCCGGATTCATCCCGTGTGATCAGAAGAGCACAGAAGGCGTAGGGATCGTTTTTTTTCAGCATACTATTCTTTCCCTGGTTTCGCATGAATTTTAGTATCTGGGCATCTTCCGGCAGGTAGCTGCTCACTTTATTCAATAGGGCAAGCGTCTCCTCCTGTCTGCCGGTTTCCGTCAGGGACAATGAGGCGTAGTTTCTCCATGCGGGAACATGGGACGGGTTTTGTTGCAGGCAATGTTCAAGTAATAAAAGGGCGGTTGTTTTTTTAGCGGTTATTTGGGAGAGCCTGTAGCAATAATCGGCAGACGGAGGGGCTTTTTGAGATTTGGAGAGAGCTCTCATCAGGGAGACGGGGGCATCCCAGGGGGAGGAGCATTTACCGGATGACCAGTTCCAGCCATAGATATCGTTGCCTATTTTCCATAGGCCGTCGGCTCCTTTCCAGAGAAAGGCGCAGTGACCGGGCTGCCCGATTGTATAGGAAGCGACGCCCCTGGTCTGCAGGAGCCGGCTTGCCCCGTGAGATACGGCTCCGCAGACGCCGCCGTACTCGACATAGACGGGCAGGGTAACGGGCTTGTTGTCGTAGAAGGCGCCGCCCTGATGCACGCTGACGCCATTTCTGTTTACTGGCCGGTAGGGAATTTGAGCGCAAGCGACATTTGCGGCATTTTGAGCGTCCATTTTTTTATCTTCAAGATACTCCTGCCCCCATTTCAATTCTTCGGAAGAATTAACTGAGCTGAACAGGTAGAACATTTCCCATGGTTCCTGGATATCGAACTGGGGGAGGAGTTTTTTCTCAAGAAATGATTTTTTATAGAAAAGATATTTCTCGTTCAGTTCTTTTGGAGGGAGTAAAGGAGCCGCAATTGCGGCTCCCATGGCCAGATTGAGAAGAGGACCGGACAGATTCCTCTTTTCATCCGACCAGATTTGATAAAAAACGGACAGGGTGTTTTTGTCTATTCGCCGGGAAAAGGCCATTTTTTCCAGAACAAAGGGCCGCTCCAGAAGCCAGCAGGTGAATTCCTTGTCCTTGAGTTCGTTGAGGGTAATGGCTCCGCTTTTTTTGAGAGCGGAGAAATAGGAGTAAAGAGCGGCGGAAAGGCGGAGAGAGTTCTTTTGCAGAAGGAGGGGGAGAGTAGATTCGTCCCAGGGAGTGGCGTCCAGAATTTTTCGGGATTGCTCCAAACCGAATTTTTCAATGGCGGCGGGATTGCCGCTGCCGCATTGCCGGACTGCACGCTGAAAAAAATAATCGTCTTCCGTACAGAGAATGGTGAGGGGATAAAAGAGCAGGAGCAGGCAGAGGAGATGTTTTTTCATCAAGCTGTTGCTGCGGAACTGTGTTTTTCTTTGTCTCGGGATAACTATTTCACGCCTTTTTAGAAGTCGTTACACTTGAAAAATGGACGGAGAGTATCGTTTATACAAGCTCATTGAGAGGTTGAGAGGGGTCGTATTTTTTGGGCGGGCTTTTTTTGCGGCCTTTGTAGAGGTACTCTGTTTTTGGAGTGCGCCCGACGGTATCGTCGATGAGGTCGGGGATTTCCTTGTCGGTATATCCGCCCAGTTTGATGTATTTTTTTACTTCGGCGGCATTATCCGGGAAGAAGTCTACCAGAAGTTCAATAAAGGTGTCTTTGTAGGGGCTGAGGCGGAGGGCAAATCCCGTCCTTTCCTGTAGGCTGCACTCCCACATGTGTCTTTGACGGGAGAGCGCCTCTAGATCTGTTATTTCCTTTGGTGTGTAGGTTCTGTTTTTGTCGAGTACGGGTTTGGGATAATCCGGCAGGGTTGCCAATTTCCAGAATTTTCCGGGGATGTAGACTTCATGGAATCGCTTGCGCGTCCCGGCGCTGTAGGCGGCCAGCAGGACGGTCAGTTCACGGGGGGTAGTGGAGCATTCCTTTGTCAGTCTTTTGAAGTGATGGCGCACACGGGGGATGACCAGAAGGGATAACTCCTTTGTCTCAAAATCCTGTAGATTAACGTTTATTGATGGTCTGCCGTATTCATGGGTGGTTAGATCCTTCTCCGTCATCATCGGCGTTGCGGCGATGTAGTAAAAAAGCCAGAACTGGTGCTTGAGGTCGTCGCCATTGAGGACGGAGGGGCGTGCTTTCCCCAGCCTCTCGAGCTCCGCATAGGCGGCGTTGTAAAAATCGAGCAGTCTGCCGTCATCAAGGAGTTTTTTGAAAGGAGTGGTGAGCTCTCCCGGATCGCGGAAGTAGCGGATGGAGTCGGGGCGGGGGA
>CAZNVW010000162.1:0-5671 GCA_964576595.1 uncultured Verrucomicrobiales bacterium | reverse complement strand
GAAAAGCGTGCTAGAGATCAACCCTAACCTTGTAACGCTTTTTTAGGACGGGACACTGCTGCAAAGGGCCGGAGCTTGATTTCCCGCAAAACGGGCGATACTCTCCCTTTGCCCTGCCGGGGCGTTGATTATGATGAAGGAGACCGGAATGTCAGACGAGCAGGGATGTGAAAAAAATAAGGGCCTCGATGGGCATGAAGGGGGAGAGGCTCCCCGGTTTCATCTGGTTCTGTTTCATCCCGAGATTCCTCACAATACGGGAGCTGTGGGGCGGCTGGCCCTCTCTACGGGGGCTCGTTTGCATTTGATCCGGCCTTTGGGGTTCTCGCTGGATGACAAATACGTCAAGCGGACGGGGCTGGATTATTGGCCCCAGGTGGATCTGCATGTGTGGGATAGTCTGGAGGAGCTGCGCGGCGCTGCCGAGGCCGGGGCGCAGTTCTGGTTTTTTACGACCAAGACGACCCGGCTCCACTGGGATGCGTCGTTTCGCGAGGGGGATTATCTGGTATTCGGGCCGGAGTCGCGGGGGCTGCCCGAGTCTCTGCTGGCCCGTGAGGCGGAGCGGTGCCTGACGTTATGTATGCCGGGGAAGGGCTCTCGCAGCTTGAATCTCTCGACGGCAGTCGCCATCGGCTTGTACGAGGGGCTGCGTCAGTTGCGCTGAGGTGCCGGGGCGGATTGCGCTTTCAGCAGGTCGGTATAGAGGAGGGCGGCGCATTCCGCCATGAAGCGTTCTATTTCCGGAGGAGTATTTTTACAGTCCTGGATAAAGAGGCAGAGGATGAGCGTGTCTCCATTGGGCAGGGAGATGAGCCCGACATCGTTCAATGCGGCTATTGTACCGTCGGGAGAGGGGCCTGAGGTGCCCGTTTTATGGGCGACGGGCGTTCCCTGGGGGAGCCGTCCCCTGATTCGGGAGGCTCCCGTGGTAGTGGAGAGCATGACGCTGTTCAAAAATTCCGTGCCTTTTTTGCCGAGCAGACGCCCCTCGTGGAATTGGGCCAGCAGGCCGGCCATGGCGCGCGGCGTGGCGCTGTTCTGATATTGCCGGTCGGGAGACTGATGCAGTTCTTCCTCCGTATGCAGGACGTGTATGCGCGGGGCGTCAAGGAAAGCCCGTTCCGAAAGGTATTCGCCTACCTGGGCCGGGCCTCCGATTTGGCGGAGCAGGATGTCGCAAGCGTTGTTGTCGCTTTGCTGCATGGCGAAGGCAATGAGTTCGGAAAGGGGAAAGCGTCCTCCCTCCGGGTGTTTGTCCCGCAGGGGGCTCCAGGTATCGGGCCGCAGCTCACTGGGAGTGACGGTGATCATTTCGTCAAGGGAGAGGCGGCCCTTGTCCACTTGGTCGAGTACGGACAGGCAGATCGGGAATTTATAGACGCTCTGCATGGGCATGTCCCTGTCCGGATTCAGGGAGAAGGAGTCGCTTGTTTCCTTGATTCGCTCGGGATTCTTCTTTTTGAGCTGGGCAAAGAGTCCGACGGTCCCTTTTAGCGCGTTGGTCTTTTCTGTCAGTTTTTTCCGTACATCGGGGGAGAAGGGCGAGGCTGCTGCCTGGCGGGCGGCGAGGGCGGCCTTTTGCTCTTTTGCCGCGCTTTCTCCAAAGGCAGGGGAAAGGAGCAGGAGGCACAAGAATGCTGTGAAGGCGTGTGCTTTCATAATTTGGGAATGGGGGTGCGAAGTCCCGTTTTTTCGCGTCGCGGATCTCTTGGAGATTGCCGGATGACGGGGAGGGGAAGGGAATCGGGGTGTTTTTTATCTGACCGGGCAACAGGAGTTGCTGACCGCTTCGGGAACTGCGGGGTAGCTGCCGATCACTTTGACGTTCTGGCAGACTTTGTCGAGATCCGCCAGGGCTTTTTTCATATTTTCGTTTTCGCAGTGGCCTTCGAGATCGGCGAAAAAGACGTACTCCCATTCCTTGCGTTTGCAGGGGCGGGACTGAATGGCCGTCAGGTTTATTTTATTGGACTCCAGGCATTGGAGCGCCTTGACCAGGGAGCCTGGCTCATGTTTGACGCTGAAAAGCAGGGAGGTCCGGTCATTGCCGGTCGGAGGACACATTTTTTCTCCAATGATGAAGAAGCGGGTGGTGTTGGAGTGGATGTCCTGGACTCCCTTTTCCTGAATGGGGACATTGTACAGGTCGCTGCAAAGAGCGCTCGCGATGGCCGCGCCGCCCGGCTGGGCGCTGCGGGAGACCAGCTCGACCGCATTGGCGCAGGAGTCGGTCTCGATGAGATCCGCATTGGGCAGGTGGCGGGTGAGCCAGCCCCGGCACTGGGCCAGACCCTGGGGATGAGAGTAAACGGTCGTAATCTCTTCAATCGGGTAGCGCGACATCAGGCACTGCTCGATACGCGTATAGATCTGGGAGCATACCTGAAGGGGGGAATCGACGAAGAGGTCAAGGGTGAATGTGACGGCGCCCTCGGTCGAGTTTTCTATCGGCAGGACGCCGTAGTGGGCGTGCCCCCGCTGTACGCTGTCGAAGACGCTTTTGAAGTTCGGCTCGGCGGTGTACTTTACCGATTGTCCGAATTTGCTCAAGGCGGCCTGATGCGACCAGCTCCCCTCCGGGCCGAGATAGGCGATGCGGAGGTCGTCTTCCAGAGCGAGGGCGGTGGACATGACTTCGCGGAAGATGGCCGTGACGGATTTTTGCGGCAGCCGCCCGTCGTTCAGTTTGGCGAGACGCTCATAGACGGCGGATTCCCGCTCGGGAGCAAAGATGGGGAGACCCTCCTTTTTTTTCACTTCTCCGACGTGGTGGACGAGTGACGCCCGCTCGCAGAGCAGATTCATCAGTTGTTCGTCAATGCCGTCTATTCTGGTGCGGATGTCGGGGAGATTCATAGTGAGAGCTGGCGCATTGTGGAGGAGTACCGGGGTGAAATCAAGCGAAAGATAGAGGGGAGCGGGGAGGACGTTTTATTCTATTTTTGACGGAGAGGACGATTCCGGGTTGCAAATGGGGTTGCGGTATGACAATGTCGGCCCGAATACAGCGATTAGAGCTAAAGAGCGACATGTCCTTTCCTATCATATCAGGTTTGTTTTCGGCTAAAAAGAGATCCCGGCTGGTCAAGGCCGAGTTGGAGAAGATAGACCGGATGGTTTCGGATCAGGTCATGGCTTTTGACCCCGATCTGGCTCCCTACATGGAGTATATCTGCTCGACCAGCGGCAAGCGTTTGCGCCCCGTACTGTCCGTTTTGACAGGTGGAGCGTGCGGCGGCGTCCGGGAAGAGCACTTGAAGCTCGGCGTGGTGCTGGAGCTGGTGCACATGTCCTCTCTGGTGCACGACGATGTCATCGACGGGGCGGATGTGCGCCGGGGCGAGCCGACGCCGAATGCGAAGTGGGGCAACAATATGGCGGTGCTTCTGGGAGACGCCCTGTTCGCTCATTCCATGATGCTTTCCACAGAGTTTGACAGTCTCTCCATTTGCCGGGAGCTGGGCCGCGCCACCCGCAGTGTCTGCGAGGGAGAGATCATGCAGTCCCAGAGGCGGTTTGACTGCTCTCTGACCTATGCCGAGTATTTCCGCATTATCGAGAAGAAGACGGCGGCCCTGTTCGCCGCGGCTACCAGCGTAGGAGCCCAGCTCAGCGGAGCCGACCCCCAGGTCTGCCGGGCCATGCACCGTTACGGGATGCTGGTCGGTACGGCGTACCAGGTGTACGACGACTGTATCGACATTGTCGGTACGGAGGAGGAGACGGGCAAGACCCTGCATACGGACTCCGAGAAGGGTAAATTGACTCTTCCCATGCTCTTCATGCTCGAGGGCGGGTGCGACGGATTCCGCAGCCGCATGACCCAGGCGATTGCCGAGCATAAGCCGTTCGAGTTTCCCGAGAAGCATTCGGCTCCGGCCATTGCCCGTTCCGTCGTTTTGGCGGGAGAGTTGACCGCCGAGGCGAGGAGGCAGCTTGAGCTTTTGACCGAGACGCCGTACAAGGACGCGCTCGGGGAGTTGACGGTTTATCTGGACGGTCTTCTTGAAAAGTGCCTGTAAAAGGCGGGAGGGACTATGGAGCTTCCCCGATTGTACATTCCCGGCCCGGTCAATGTATCCGAGGAGACGTTGCGGGCTTTCCGTTCTCCCCTGATGGCGCATCGGCGCGCGAGCTTCAGGGAATTGTACGCCTCGACCCAGGAGGGGTTGAAGAGTCTCGCCGGAACCGGCCGCCCCGTGTATTTGATTACAGGGCCCTCTTCCGGCGTCATGGAGGCGTCTCTGCGCAATCTCTGTTCCCGCCGGGTGCTGAGCTGCTGCTGCGGCGCGTTTTCCGGGCGATGGCATGAGATGGCTCTGGCCTGCGGCAAGGCGGCGGACAGACTGTCTGTCGGCTGGGGGGAGGCGATCTCTCCGGGGCTGTTGCGTGAGGCGTTGAGCCGGGGGGAATACGACCTTGTCACGCTGGTGCATTGCGAGACATCTACGGGCGTATTGAATCCGTTGAGAGAGCTGGCGGCGGTTGTGAAAGAGTTTCCGGGAGTATTGCTGGCGGTGGATATGGTGTCCTCTTTTTCCGCTGTCCCGGTGGAGATGGATGCGTGGGGGGTGGATGTGATCCTCGCCGGAGTGCAGAAGGCTCTCGCCCTGCCTCCGGGGATGACGGTCACGGTCGTCTCGGAGAGAGCTCTCGAGCGGGCGGGGCAGGTAGCCGGCCGGGGATTTTTTCTGGACTTTCTGGAATGGGAAAAGAACGCACGGGATAATATGACTGTGGCGACGCCCTCCATCGGGCATGTCTGGGCCATGGCCGACAAAATGCGGGAGATCGAGTCCGAGGGGCTTGATAACCGTTTTGCCCGGTATGAGTCATTGCGTCGCCTTGCGTGCGGCTGGGCACGGGAAAAGGGGGTGGAACTGGTCGCTCCTGAGGGGCTCCGCTCGCCGACTTTGACGTGCTTCCGTAATACGTTTGACTGGGATCTGCCTGCCGGGATCAGGCGTCTGGCGGAGCGGCATGGCGTGCTGATCGACGGCGGCTATGGTTTGCTGAAGGGGAAGAGCTTCCGCATTTCCCACATGGGGAACGAAACGGAGGACACGATACGCGAGGTGCTGGCTCTCGTGGAGGATTGCTTTTTCTCAAAATAGGGGAGACTGTTTCCCTTGAGAGCTGCGGGCAATCATGCCGGGCATCAAGTTTCGTGGAAGTTCGGATGTGAACTTGTTTCATGAGGGCGGCGTTCCCCATTTTTCACAATGCCTTGAGAACTGCTTGCCAGACGGGATGCAAAGGTGTATGTCCATGGGACACAAAACGGCGGAGGGTGTATTGAGGCCTGCCGCCAGATAGAACGTTTGTCATGATTAAGTGGATTTTAACCAAGATTGTTGGGAGCAAAAACCAGCGTGAAGTGAAAAAATTGCGTCCCATTGTGGCGCGTATTAATGCGATTGAGCAGGAACTTCAAGGTAAACCCGAATCCATTCTGGAGGAGAAAACGCGCGAGTGGCAGGCGTATCTGCACCGCTTCCTCCCCCTGAATCTGCCGCCCAAGCGTCTGGTGGAGAATGCTTCACCGGAGGAATTGAAGGAGCTTGCGGCAAAAATCCAGAAGCGTTTTGACGCATTGAGACCTGATTTTTCGCAACTCCCGGAAAAAGTGCTGCCCGAAGTGGCCTCCATTGAAGATGCGAAAGTTCGT
>CAZNVW010000161.1:0-5686 GCA_964576595.1 uncultured Verrucomicrobiales bacterium | reverse complement strand
AACAACTACGGCCCGTACCAGGTCCCCGAGAAGCTGATTCCGGTCGTTATCCTCAAGGCGCTGAAGGAAGAGACCATTCCCGTCTATGGGAAGGGAGAGAACATTCGCGACTGGCTTTACGTCACCGATCACTGCGAGGCGCTGGAGACTGTGGTCTCCCGTGGCGTGCCGGGCCAGACTTACAATATCGGCGGCAATAACGAGAAGAGGAATATTGATCTGGTTCGCCTGCTCTGCGGGATTCTCGATGAGCTGCGGCCCCGTCCGCACGGGAAAAAGTACGAGGAGCTGATTACCTTTGTCACAGACCGTCCGGGGCATGACCTGCGCTACGCCATCGACGCCGGCAAGATACGCCGGGAGCTGGGCTGGTCGCCGAAGCAGGATCACAGCTCCGGCTTCCGAAAGACCGTTCAGTGGTATCTGGACAATGAGAGCTGGTGGCAGGACATCCTGAACGGCTCGTACTCTCTGGAGCGTCTCGGAAGTGTTTGAATAGACGGAACCCGAATTTCCCGCATTTTTTTATGAAAGGTATCGTTCTCGCCGGAGGAAGCGGCACGCGGCTGCATCCCATCACCTGCTCCGTCAGCAAGCAGCTTCTGCCTGTTTATGACAAGCCCATGATTTATTACCCTCTCTCCGTGCTGATGCTGGCGGGGATACGGGACATCCTGCTGATTTCCACTCCGGCGGATCTGCCTCTTTATGAGCGGCTTCTGGGAGACGGTAGTCATTTTGGCATCAAGCTTTCCTATGCCGTCCAGCCGTCTCCCGACGGTTTGGCCCAGGCCTTTTTGATTGGGGAGGAGTTTATCGGAGACGATCGCGTCGCCCTCGTGCTGGGAGACAATATTTTTTACGGGCAGGGTTTTTCCGCCAATCTCCGCACGGCATTCTCCCGGGAAAAGGGTGCGACCGTATTCGGATATCTGGTAAAGGATCCCGAGCGCTTCGGCGTGGTTGAGTTTGACGCGGACGGCAATGCCGTCAGTATTGAGGAAAAGCCCAAACAGCCCAAATCGAATTACGCGGTGACGGGGCTTTATTTTTACGACAACGATGTCGTCGAGATAGCCAAGTCCATCAAGCCCTCTCCGAGAGGGGAGCTTGAGATCACCGATGTGAACCGCGCCTATCTTGAGCGCGGAGATCTCAAGGTCGAGATGCTGGGACGGGGGCACACCTGGCTGGATACAGGGACTTATGATTCCCTGCTGGAGGCCTCCCTGTTCGTGAAGACTATCGAGCATCATCAGGGGTACATGGTCGCCTGTCTTGAGGAGATCGCCTACAAGCACGGCTGGCTGTCTCGCGACATGCTGAAAAAAAGGGGACAGGCGTTGAGCAAGAACTCTTACGGCGCCTATTTGCTGAATTTGTCCAAACAGTGAACAGGGAGCGGGGCGGGGACTGCCTTTTTTCCCTCGCTTCCCGGGCCTGCGGATGATTCGTCTTTTGTGGGAAAAAGAGGAAAGAAAATCTTGACTCATCCGGCAGACAGCTTATTCTTTGCGCACCGCTTCGCCGCAAGCGAGCGGTGAAAAAAGGCTAATGCGCCCGTAGCTCAATTGGATAGAGCGTCTGACTACGGATCAGAAGGTTTGGGGTTCGAATCCCTACGGGCGTGCCACTTTTTGAGGTAAGTGTATTTGAGAAGGTTTTTTTAAGTTTTTTAGCCATTGTTTTTTATCGGGAGCGCATGCCGCGGCGTTTGGGTAAAAGGATTGCCTTCTTCCGATTGGTTCGTTACAGTAAAACTTCTGTCTATGTCTCCGGATGACCCTTCTTTATCTCTTGCCCAGAAGACGCTGTATTTATGGCGCACTTATTTGAGTAATCAAAAGAAGACTCTTTTTTGGGCGGTTTTTGCCGGGGGGATTGCGGCGGCTTCCGCGGGCTTTGGTATCCCGACCATCATGAAAGAGGTGTTTCCCATTGTTTTCGGGACAGAGCCTTTGCCTGATTTTTTGAAGCAGCGTTTGGAGGGCTGGTTTCCCGGGGTGGATTTGAATTCGCTGGCTCTCTGGGTAACGGCCGCCGCGTTGCCCCTGATTATGCTGCTGAAGGGGGCCGCCTCCTACGCCAATATTTACTTGTTGAGCAAGGCGGGGCTGGGCGTGCTGGAGAGTATGCGTCTGAGGATGTTTGCCCGTCTTCAGGAGTTGCCCCTGTCGTTCCATGACAAGCGGAAAAAGGGGGATCTCCTGAGCCGGCTCATTCACGATACGCAGTATCTCCAGGAGGGAATGCTGACCGTGATGAATGATTTGGTCATCCAGCCGCTGACCTTGCTGGCCGCGGCCGGGTATCTGGTGTACGCCTCCTGGGGTAACGATATCGTGCCGGCCCTGTTGATGAATATGCTGATTGCGATGGCCTGTGTGCCGATCGTGAAGAAGATAGGGACGATGATGCTCAAACGGACGGCGCAGATGTTCGCCGGGATGGGCGACATTACGGCGACTATTCAGGAAAATCTGTCTTCCCAGCGTGATATACGGGCCTTTTGCCTGGAAGAACGGCAGGCGGAGAGTTTGCGCGAGCAGATCAAACGGTTCTTTTCCGCGATGATGCGCATGACTCTGTTGCGCCAGACGATTACACCCGCAGTGGAAATCGTCAGTGCCTTTGCGTTGGCGTTCTCTCTGTATGTGGGCTGCTCCAAGGGGCTGACCTTGACGGAGTTCTCCGCGATTGCGATGGCGTTGTATTATTGCTATGACCCGATCAAGCGGCTTGGGATGGTACAGAACCAGCTCAAGCTGAACTCGGTGATGATGACGCGTATCAACGAGGTGCTGTACGCGGAGGACAAAATGCCCGAGCCGGTGCATCCGGTGAGTATCGGGCGGCCTGCCGGGCAGATCGTTTATGACCGGGTGGAGTTTTCCTATGAGGAGGGAACTCCCGTTTTGCGGGATCTTTCTCTCGAAGTGTCCGCCGGGCAGATTGTGGCTCTGGTGGGCCCCAGCGGGTCGGGCAAGACGACTTTCATCAATTTGCTGTGCCGTTTTTACGATGTCGATAGCGGATCGGTCAAAATAGACGGCGTGGATGTGCGGGACATCGCCAATGCGGAATTGCACGACTCTTTGGGACTGGTTTCCCAGCATCCGGTGTTGTTTCACATGTCCATTTTGGAGAATATTCGTCTGGGGCGGCAGGGCGCGAGCGATGACGAGGTATTGCGTGCCGGGCATCTTGCCTTTGTCGACGAGTTTGTTTCGCAGGATTCCGAGGGCTATAACCGCATGATAGGGGAGGGAGGAGAGGGGCTCTCCGGGGGGCAGCGTCAGCGGGTATCCATTGCCCGGGCCTTCCTCAAGAATGCGCCCATTATGATTCTGGACGAGGCGACGGCCTCTCTGGATATGGCGAGCGAGGCCAGGATACAGGAGTCGCTGGATAAGCTGACAAAGGGGAGGACGACTTTTGTGATTGCCCACCGTTTCAGCACGATACGCATGGCGCACCGCATTCTCGTATTTGACCAGGGCAGGATTGTCGCTGACGGCAATCACGAGGGGCTGTATGAAAGCTCGGCTCTTTACCGCGATCTGTACGACAAGCAGATCATGAATAACGCTCATTGATCCCGCCATGTTCGAAAAGATTGTGTATTATTTCGGTTATCTGAAGAAGGTGAAGTGGCTCTTCACTATCGCACTCCTTTCCGGAGTAGTGGCCGCTGCGACCAACGGTCTGGGATTGCCCATGATGGTTTATAAGGTATTTCCGATTGTTTTCGGAGAGCAGCAGCCGCCCGTCTGGCTGTCGGAGATGGTGGCGACGGTCGTGGCCCCGGAAAATCGCCAGAAGGTTATTTTGATACTGGCCTGTCTGATGATGCCCCTTGTGTTTATGGTGCGGGGCATAGCCATGCTGGTAAACGGCTATCTGGTGAACTATGTCGGCATGCGTATTCTGGAGTATATCCGTATGGATGTTTTTCAGAAGCTGCAAAAACTGCCGCTGGCTTTCCACGAGAAGCAGCAAAAGGGCGATTTGATCAGCCGTATGCTGTCGGATACGCAAAACGTGCAGCTGGGCATTACCCAGGTGGCGAATGATATGATCAAGCAGCCCTTTACGGCGATCAGCGCCTTGTGCGCCGTTTTTTATCTGCTGTGGATCAAGGGGCAGCTGGGCATGATGCTGGTCAACTTCTTCTTTGTCGGGCTGGCGATCTGGCCCATTTACTATTTTGGCAAGCGGGTGGTCGAGAAGTCGCGCAAAGCCCAGCAGGAGCTGGGGTACATGACGGCTGTCGGGCAGGAGAATCTGGCCTCTCAGCGCGAGATCCGCTCTTATGCGTTGGAGCAGTATCAGGAGAATCTCTTTGAGGGGGTATTGCAGAAGTTTTTCAAAGTTCAGCTTAAAACCGTCAAATACAGGCAGTTTCTGATGCCGACGATGGAAGTCGTGAGCGCGCTGGGCTTGTCCTATATCCTGGTCAAGGGCCGAATGGACGGGATGAGTTTTACTGATTTCATGGCGATTGCCGCGGCCATCTTTATGGCCTTTGACTCCATGAAGCGGGTGGGGGTGGCGCATAACCGCTTCAAGCAGGCGCAGGCTTCTCTGGAGCGGCTGGAGGGGATTTTGAGAGTGCCCGACACCATGCCCGACCCGGAGCATCCCGTAGAGCTGGAGCGCGTGCGGGGAGACATCCTGTTCGACCACGTCAGTTTCAGCTACGATGAGAATAACGAAGTCCTCTCCGATATTGACATTCACATCCCCGCCGGGCAGGTGGTGGGGCTCGTCGGTCCAAGCGGAGCGGGCAAAACGACATTCGCCAGTCTTGTGCTGCGCTTTTACGAGGCCAGCAAGGGAGCGGTGAAGGTCGACGGCGTGGATGTGCGGGATATGAGGAAGGGCAAATTACGGAGCTTCATCGCTCTGGTTTCCCAGCATGCGCTCCTTTTCCGCAATACGATTCTGGAAAATATCCGCCTGGGACGTCCCGGGGCGTCCGATGAAGAAGTATTGCAGGCGGCGAAGGAGGCCTCCGTATTGGAGTTTGCCTCTTTGCAGCCTCAGGGGATCAATACCATGCTCGGCGAGGCCGGCAGCGGCCTGTCTGGCGGTCAGCGACAGAGAGTCGCCATCGCCCGCGCCTTTTTGAAAAACGCCCCCATTTTGATTTTGGACGAAGCGACGGCGTCGCTCGACTCCGAGAGTGAAAACCAGATACAGAAGGAGCTGCACAAACTCTCCCGGGGGCGTACCACGCTTATTGTCGCCCACCGTTTCAGCACGATCCGCGACGTGGATCGCATTCTGGTCTTCCAGAGCGGGCGCATTGTGGGTGACGGAGCTCATGAGGAGTTGTATGGCTCGGTGCCCTTGTACCGGGAGCTTTACGACAGGCAGAGCTTGTAATTGGATTCAGGTATCCTAGTATAACCTCATCTTCCCATGCCGATCAGCATCATTGTCGCCAGTTATAATTACGAACGCTTCATCGGGCGTACGCTGGCTTCGCTGATCTCTCAAACATGGCGGGACTGGGAGGCGATCGTAGTGGACGACGGCTCTACCGACGGCTCCATTGACGTGATCCGGGAGTACGTGTCGCGTGATCCCCGAATCAAGCTGTTTACGCATGAGGGCGGGGAGAACCGGGGGCTCCCACCAGTCGTCGCTTTCACAGAACGCCACCCACTCCCCGGAGCAATGA
>CAZNVW010000160.1:0-5701 GCA_964576595.1 uncultured Verrucomicrobiales bacterium | reverse complement strand
GTCGCACTCCGCACGGAGTGCGTGGATTGAAACAATAACTCCATGACAAAGCGCATGGAGGCGCTCGAGTCGCACTCCGCACGGAGTGCGTGGATTGAAACGACAACCTCCGTGGCAAAATAGCCTCCACGCACTTGTCGCACTCCGCACGGAGTGCGTGGATTGAAACGCCCTGGATGCCTTGTGGCCCCTGCGGGCCGACGGGTCGCACTCCGCACGGAGTGCGTGGATTGAAACGACGCCTCCACTCCGGCGCTCAGGAGAGCGTTGCCGTCGCACTCCGCACGGAGTGCGTGGATTGAAACAGACTACCGCCGCAGGAACGAAGAAGCCTACCTGGTCGCACTCCGCACGGAGTGCGTGGATTGAAACTCAGAATTGCCTATGCCGGAAGAAGGGGAAGAATGTCGCACTCCGCACGGAGTGCGTGGATTGAAACGGTCAATGGCGAGGCGTTCGCGTCCCGTGTGATTGTCGCACTCCGCACGGAGTGCGTGGATTGAAACGATAACAGTTAACAGCGCTACGTTTTTGGGGTGCGTGTCGCACTCCGCACGGAGTGCGTGGATTGAAACCGTCTAGACAACACTGTCACAGGGAGGTCGTCCTGTCGCACTCCGCACGGAGTGCGTGGATTGAAACGAGGCAAAGCCGGATAAATTCGGCAACCACGCCGAGTCGCACTCCGCACGGAGTGCGTGGATTGAAACGACAACGCGCACCTTGCGGAGGAATTGACATTTTGGTCGCACTCCGCACGGAGTGCGTGGATTGAAACGCCAACAGGCCGGCATGGGCCATAAGGTCGGCGTCGCACTCCGCACGGAGTGCGTGGATTGAAACCTCAAATACGGGACGCACCCCGGCCGCCCAGTTCGTCGCACTCCGCACGGAGTGCGTGGATTGAAACATCGTGAAATTGAGGGCCGTTTTCCAGCGCCTTGTCGCACTCCGCACGGAGTGCGTGGATTGAAACTGGACGCTCGCTTGCCAGTCCAGCATGGCCGCCTGGTCGCACTCCGCACGGAGTGCGTGGATTGAAACTTATGGCTGTAGTTAACACTGCGCGGTACGCACTGGTCGCACTCCGCACGGAGTGCGTGGATTGAAACTGATGAACTCCGTCATGCCGCAAAATGCTTCTCCGTCGCACTCCGCACGGAGTGCGTGGATTGAAACCAGCTGCTGCTGTGTCACGACGACGCGACCGGTTTGTCGCACTCCGCACGGAGTGCGTGGATTGAAACCCCTGCTCCGGGAGTGTGTGGCTTAAAAGGCGAAGTCGCACTCCGCAGGGAGTGCGTGGATTGAAACCAGGAGTATGCGAGGAAGGAGCGGGAACGAGAATCCGTCGCACTCCGCACGGAGTGCGTTTGGTAGTGTATTTTTTTGTCTATTTTTAAGTAATTCTATATTTTTAGTTAGTTTATTCTTCCTTATCCGGGATTGATTTGTTGGAATCTTTTTGTCTCAGAAGAGAAAAGGGAGTAGCAGGGATGCTAGTGGTAAATATGAAACGTATTTCTGTTTTTTATGCAGTATAGGGCTGGTCGGCGCGTCTTGCGCCGTGCAGGCTGAATCTGTATATCAGCTTGCGAGCGGGCCCGAGACGACGCTGGATTCCATCTGGGCGGCTTCCGGGTATATGCATACGCTGACTCACACGGTTGCTTTTCAAATGGATATGACTCGTCTTACGGCGGAGAAGGGTTCCCGTTTATGGGGCGGCGGGCTGGCGAGTTTCGGTGACGCGAGTGTCAGGAACGATCATCCTTCTTTCGATTATTCGGCGGGAGGGTATGCCATAGGGTATGATTATTCCAGATATGAGGGGGAGACCGGCTTTCTTGCCGGGCTGGCTGTCGGGCAGATGTTCGGACATCAGAATGTAAAGGAGATGCCGGATCATCCGGATGGCATGATTCCGGGAGATCGGTATCGGCAGATTTTTCTGGGAGCTGATTTTTATGGTGCGGTGCTGCGGGATATAACTCCCCGGTCCCATCTGATTTTTCGCTGGATGCCGGGGCCGGTTATATGGGGAACAAATGCCGTCATCGTGAGGAATGGAACGATATGTCCAAATGGAATACGGACACGCTTCAGGTTTCTCTTTCCGCCGCCCGGCGTTACGATGTCACGGAGTCATTCAGCGTGATGCCTTTCACACTGCTGTCCTATACGCACGCCTCCAACAAGCAGAGGAAGGATGACGGTTCCTATTGTTCGGGCGGGTATTACTGGGATGATGACGATGATTGTGATGAGTCTCACTGGGACAATCGGGGCAGGTTTGAGAATTTGTCCCTGGAGGTGGGGGTGATGCTGGAGCATACGTTCCGTTTTTCCCGGGGGATGGCATGGAGCAATTCCCTGTCCGGCAGTTATTGTCCCGATATTGTCCGCAAGGATCCTTATTATACGTTCAATGATACCTGGTGGGAGGGGGAGACGATGTATCAATCGAGGTACAGGGGCAAGGGGTACCCTGCTGACCGTCAGGCTTTCAAGGCCAGATTTCTATCCCGCCTGGCGTGTAGTGAGTTCCTTGCCTTTTTTGTTTCTTATCAAGCCAGTTTGCGGGATTCTTATGCGGAGCACCATGCGGCGGTGGGAGTATCGGTTTCGTTCTGATTGTTTCCATTGTCCTTCCGGGCGGAGAGAGGGGGGAGGCTTCCTCTCTTTTGCGCTCCTGAGGCTCTGATTGCGTCAGACTGTTCATAAAGCTTGACCTTGAGGGGAATTGCGCTAAGTTTTCCCTTCTCTCAAATCATATTATTATGACCCGGCACACCATATCAGTACTTGTCGAAAACAAATTCGGCGTTCTGGCCCGCATTGCGGGGCTGTTTAGTGGCCGGGGCTATAACATTCATACGTTGAACGTTGCCCCGAGTCACGACCCCAACCTTTCCCGTATGACGATTGTCGTCAGCGAAAAGGAGAACGTACTCGACCAGATTATCAAGCAGCTGCACAAGCTTATCAATGTTGTTGAGGTTATCGACTACCGCGACTCGGAGAATGTTTACCGCGAGCTGATTCTCGTGCGTCTCGGCGCGACCAAGGAAAACCGGGCGGAGCTCATCAGTCTGTGTACTATTTTCCAGGGAGAGGTGGTCGATTTGGCGGAAGACTCGATTACTATTCAGATCAGCGGCGATACGCATCGTATTGAGCGTTTCCTGATGCTGACGGAGGGGTACGATGTCCAAATGCTGACGCGTACGGGCGTGATCGCCATTCCCCGCCCCGAATAGGGTTGCTTTTCAGGAAAGGCCCCGGAAGTTTCGTTCTTCCGGGGCTTTTTCATGTCTTTTATCTTCATGGGTAACGCTTGATTTTTTATTCGCCATCCCGTAAGAGAGGCACGTTTTTTCATGTTCCGGTATCCCGATCTCCCCATCAGCCGCCGCCGGGAGGACATTCTCCAGGCGATTAGGGAGAATCGCGTCGTGATTGTGGTCGGCGAGACGGGGTCGGGCAAGACGACCCAGTTGCCCAAGATGGCGTGCGAAGCCGCGGGCGTGGCTCCGGGCAGGGAGTTGAGCCGTTCTCCCGGTCGTGTGGGCTGTACGCAGCCCCGGCGTATTGCCGCGGCTTCCGTCGCCCGCCGGGTGGCTGAGGAGTGCGGCTCGGAGCTGGGCGATTTTGTCGGGTACCAGGTGCGTTTTGAGGACAGGGTTTCCGGCGAGACGGCGGTCAAGTTCATGACGGATGGTATTCTGCTCGCCGAGACTCAGGGAGATCCCGATCTGCGGCAGTATCATACGATCATTATTGACGAGGCGCATGAGCGGAGTCTGAATATTGATTTTCTGCTGGGGTATTTAAAGCTTCTGCTGGAGCGGCGGCCCGATTTAAAGGTGATTATCAGTTCCGCGACGATGGATGCGGCGGGGTTTGCCGATTTTTTTGGCGGCGCGCCGATTGTGCATGTGGAGGGGCGTACGTATCCGGTCGAGATGCATTATCTGCCTCCGGCGGGGGAGGAGGAGTTGTCCCGTCACATTGTCCGGGCTGTGGACTGGCTCTCCGAGCTGGATGAGCGGGGAGACGTGCTGATTTTCCTGCCGGGCGAGCGGGAGATACGGGAGGCCGCAGAGGCTCTGGAAGGACAGCGCTACCGGGGGACGATGATTTTGCCCCTGTTCGCCCGCTTGGGGCTGGCGGAGCAGCAGCGCGTTTTTACGCCTCACCGGAGTCTCCGGCGTGTCGTGCTGGCGACTAATGTCGCCGAGACGTCCTTGACGATTCCCGGCATAATTTATGTGATTGATTCGGGGTTGGCGCGCATTAGCCGCTATAGTCCCGCGCGGCAGGTGCAGAGGCTCCAGATCGAGGAGGTTTCTCAGGCCAGCGCCCGGCAGCGCGCGGGGCGTTGCGGCCGCGTGACCGAGGGGGTATGTGTGCGCTTGTATGGCGAGGAGGATTTTGACAAGCGCCCCGGTTTTACCGATCCCGAGATACGCCGGAGTTCACTTGCTGCCGTGCTGTTGCGGATGAAGGATCTCGGTTTGCCCGAGATGGCGGATTTTCCCCTGCCTGATCCTCCGTCGGCCCGCCTGGTGACGGAGGGGTATCGTACGTTGCGGGAGCTGGGCGCGCTGGACCGGAGGAAGGAGTTGACGTCTCTGGGGCGCAAGCTTGCCCGGGTGCCCGTCGATCCCCGTCTGGGGCGTATGATTCTGGAGGCGAAGCGGCAGAATTGTCTCGCCGAGGCTCTCGTGCTGGTGGCCGGGCTCAGTCTGATGGATCCCCGGGAGCGCCCTTCCGAGGTTGCCGACAAGGCGGATGCCGCGCATCGCCGCTGGAAGGATGAGGAGAGCGATTTTGTCGCGATGCTCAATCTCTGGCGGGATTTGTCTCGCTTCCGTGAGAGGCGCCAGTGGAGGCGTAATCCTCTGCGCAAGTATTGCGGCGAGGCTTTTTTGAATTTCCGCCGGGTGTTGGAATGGGGTAATCTCCGGGACGATCTCGACCGTCTTGTGCGTGATGTTTTCCGGTGGAAGGTGCCCGAGTTGGAGGAGAAGCCGGAGGCCCGTCCGACTTATGCCGCTCTGCACCGGATGATTCTTTCCGGCGTGCCCCGCCAGTTCGGCCTCTGGAATCCCGAGGAAAAGAGTTACCGGGGAGCCAATGGGCAGTCTTTTGCCGTTTTCCCCGGTTCGGGGATTTTCGGTCGCAAGAAGCGTCCCGAGTGGATTATGGGGGTGGAGCTGGTGGAGACGACTCGTCTCTGGATGCGCCGCTGCGCCAGGCTGGCGCCGGAGTGGGTCGAGCAGGTGGCGCCTCATTTGTGCGAGGCGAAGCATGCCAATGCCAAATGGGATGAGAAGCAGGGGGCCGTTTACGCGACCGAGCGCGTTGTTTGCGGCGGTTTGACGGTGGTTGACGGGCGGCGGGTGCATTTCGGGCGGCTTTATCCCGCCCAGGCACGGGAGATTTTTATCCGGGAGGGTCTGATGACCGGGGCGATGCGTTCCAAGCCTGATTTTCTCCGCTCTCTGGAGGCGCTGAAAAAGGAGGTGCAGTCTTTTGAGGTCAAGATACGCAAGCCGGAGCAGTTGTGGTGCGAGGAGGCGGTGTATGAATTTTTTGACCGCAGGATTCCCGCAGACTGTTGTACTCTGGACGGTTTTTTGAAGTGGCGTTCGCAGGCGGAGTCCGGGAACCGCAAGGTTTTGCAGCCTCGCCGTGA
>CAZNVW010000159.1:0-5706 GCA_964576595.1 uncultured Verrucomicrobiales bacterium | reverse complement strand
CACTTGATCGCCTCGCATCACGGGGAGATACAGTTTGGCTCTCCGGTCGTCCCCAAGACGCCCGAGGCGATGGCTCTGCATTATATCGATAATATGGATGCCAAGATGGAGATGTTCCGCACGACTTATGAGAAGTCGGAAAAGTTGAGTGATACGGTGTACCGCCGCAATCCTCCCCTGCCCGCCAATATTGTCACTCCTCTGCCTCCCCTTTTCTCCTGATTTGTCTGCCGGCTTTCTTTCCGCCAATTGTGGCGTGACAAAAAATTTCCCTCCATTCTGACAGATCGGCGGTTCTTTTCTCGTATAGTTCGTTGGATTTCTTCTTCAGCCATGCTTCTTCCCAGACGACAATTTCTTAAAACGGCAGCCCTGGGTACCGCCGGGCTTTTATTGTCCCGCTCGGCTTTTGCCCAGGCTCTCGGTGCTGCAGACGGCAAGCCGCTAAAGGTAGGCGTAGTCGGCTGCGGGGGCAGAGGGATGGGTGCGGCGACCGATGCTCTCGAGGCCGATTCCGGCGTGATTGTCTGGGCGCTGGCCGATGTGTTTGAGGAGCGCATGACGGAGGGCGTCGCGCTGCTGGTCAAGGATTACGGGGAAGCCCGCGTACAGGTTCCCGCAGAGCGGCGCTTTGCCGGGCTTGACGGTTATAAAAGGTTGATGCAAAGCGGCGTGGATGTCGTTCTGCTCTGTTCTCCTCCTGTTTTCCGCCCTCAGCATATACGCTCGGCAGTGGAGGCCGGCGTCCATTTGTTTGCGGAAAAGCCCGTCGCCGTGGATGTGCCCGGCGTGCTGTCGGTGCTGGAGTCAGCCAAATTGGCCAGGGAAAAGAATCTTCTGGCGTTCAATGGTTTTTGCTGGCGATTCGATAATGGCTGCCGTTCCGCTCTGGCCGAGTTGAAGCAGGGGACATTCGGCAAGCCTCTTTCTTTCACCGGGCTGTATTATACGACGCCGCCCAAAACGCCCATGTCCGATGCTTCCCGGCCCGCCGGCATGACGGATGTGGAATGGGCCATCAAAAACTGGACTGGCTGGAACTGGCTTTCCGGAGGTTCTTTTGTAGAGCAGATTGTCCACACGATTGATCTGATGTGCTGGAGTTTCGACGAGCAGATGCCGCTGGCCGCCATTGGCAGCGGAGGGCGCGCCCAGAGGAGAGACACCGGAGATGTCTGGGATCATTATCAGGTGACTTATGAGCTGCCGAACCGCGTCCGCGCAAATATCAACAGCCGCCAGTGGACGAATTGTTATTGTGATATTTCGGATCGTATTGTTTGTGAGAAGGGGGTTCTTGTCACTCCCTACCGCCCCCGCTTCGAGGGCGCTCAGAGGTGGCGTTTCACCGGGACGCCGAATAATATGTTCCGCCAGACGCACAAGGAGCTGTTTGCCCTGTTGCGCGCCGGAAAGGCCGAGCAAATGCTGGAAGCCGCCGCAAGCAAGACTCTGATCGCCATACTGGGCCGTACCGCCGCCCAGACCGGGCAGCGCGTGACCTGGGAGGAGATTTTGAAGGATACGACTTCCCTCATGCCCGCCGGGCTTACTCTTGAGAGCAAATTGCCGCCCGCCGTCATTCCGACGCCCGGTCAGCGTTCATAATTCGTATTTTTACCTGTCCCGCCCCGGACTCTTCTTCCATGGTTTTTGAAACGAAACGCCTTTTCCTGCGAGAGCTGACTGTTGAGGATTTTTCCCTCTCCTGCACTTTGCTGCAAGATCCCGAGGTGATGTACGCCTACGAGCACGCATTCAGCGATGAGGAGGTACGGGAGTGGATAGGGCGCATGATCTCCCGATACCGGGAATACGGGGTGGGTCTATGGGCCGTTTTTTTAAAGGAAACCGGAGAGTTCGCCGGGCAGGCAGGGCTCACTATGCAGCCCTGCGACGGGGAGCAGGTGCTGGAGATCGGTTATTTGCTGAGGAGATGTTACTGGGGTCAGGGGTATGCCCGGGAGGCCGCCCGGGGGTGTCTGAGGTATGCCGCCGAGGTATTGGACGCACAGGCGGTGTACTGTCTGATACGGGACAATAATTTCGCGTCCCGAAGGGTGGCGCTGAGCCTCGGGATGAGGGTTGTCAAAACGGTTGTAAAGCACTATTACGGCATGGATATGCCGCATCTGGTTTATCGCCTTGATCTGCCCGGGCGCGATATTTAGCGGATTGTTGTTTTCCCAGCCCCTTTTTATTTTTACGCTTTCGCGCAACGTTTCCTTACACTTTTGCTTCCTTTTCTCTAGCTTATCTTCTTTTTTTACATTAAAAAGCACGGAGATGAATGGAACAAAAAGTCCAGTCGTTTTGATCCTGACTTCTTCTTTCGGAGAAGGGCACAATAGCGCAGCAAAGGGCATGGCCGCCGCACTGGACCGGTCCTGCCGTACTGTGATTGAAGATACCTGCGCCCTTGGTCAGCCTGTTTTGAATGCGTTTTGCAAATGGGGCTACAAGCTTGTCATCACCAAATTTCCCCTGCTTTGGAAGTGGATGTTCAGTATTGCCGACAAAACGGATATGTCGAAGGATCCCCTGCTGTTTGTCAGTAGCAGCAAGAAGGCCCTGGCGTATGAACTGGAGAAGCTTTGTCCCGATCTGATTCTTTCTCCCTATCCTCTTTATCCCTATTTGCTGGACGATATTTTCCGTAAAACGGGCAAACGTATTCCCTATTATATTGTTGTTACCGATTCTCTGGTGATCAATCGTTCCTGGCTTTGTTCCCAGCCGGACGGCTGGTTCGTCACGGATGAGGAGACAAAGCGCCGCATGGCGGCAAGGGGTGTAGAGGCGGACAAGATTACCGTGACCGGGTTCCCCGTTTCTCCCGTTCTGGAGAGTTATCCCCATATGCCTCTCGACGGGTGGAAGCCCGGAGACGCGCCCAATGTTCTTTATTTTGCCAATCGGGACAGCCGCCATACGGAACGGGATTTAAACGCCATTATGGCGGCCCTGCCGAATGTCGCCCTGACGATTGTGCTCGGCCGCAATGTGCGGACTCTCTTCCGCACGGTGGAAAGGCTGAAACGCTCTCATCTCGACAAGGTCAAGATTATCGGCTGGACGCGCCGCGTTCCCGAGTTGCTCTCCAAGGCTCATCTGGTTATCGGCAAGGCCGGCGGAGCGACGGTTCACGAGGTGCTCGCCGCCCAGTGCCCCATGCTGGTCAATCATGTGGTTTACGGGCAGGAGGAGGGCAATGTCGAGCTTCTGGAGTTCCTGGGAGCCGGCCGGCTTGTGAGGACTCCGGAGGCGATGACAAGCACCCTGAGAGAGATTTTTGCCGATCATGATCCTCTGTGGCCCAGGATGAAGGAGAACGCCATCAAGGCAAAGATGTCCGGCGGAGCGGCCAAAATAGCGGATTTGGTATTGCATACTCTCGGCAAAAGAGATAACTGACTTCTCCCGTGATCTATCTGCTCGTTGATAACTCCAATACGAGAACCAAATTTACTCTGGCAACTCCGGAAGGCCTGCTCGACTGGAGAGCTATTATCGCCACAAGGGAGGTTTCTGGAGAGGCGCTGGAGGAGGCTCTGGAAGGACGTACTTTTGACTGCGCCGTCGTCAGTTCCGTCGTGCCGAAAGTGATGGATATTCTTGAGCAGTGGTTCCGGGTTCCCGTTCACAAGCTTTCCTGTCATTCGCCTCTCGGCGTCGGTATAGATTATCCGCTGCCCGAGCAGATCGGGGCGGATCGTCTCGCCAATGCCGCGGCGGTCGGAGCATCCTATCCCTTCCCCTGTATTGTGGTGGATTTCGGCACGGCCGTTACGTTTGACGTGGTCGATGACAATGGGAACTACGCGGGAGGCGTCATTGCCCCAGGGCTGGCGTTTGTCTCCGACTATCTGGCTCACAACACGGCCCAGCTGCCCACGATCAATCCCCGCGAGCCCTCCCAGGCTATCGGCAAAAGTACGGAGGACGCCATGCACGCCGGAGCCATTTACGGCTACCGCGGTCTGGTCAAGGAGATCATCGCCCGGCTTGAGGCCGAGCTGGAAAACCGCCCCGCAGTCATCGCCACCGGCGGCGACGCCCGCCTGATAGCCAGCCGCGTAGATCGTATTGATCATGTGGACAAGGATATTACGCTGAACGGTCTGCTTGTTGTCGCCAGGAATGTATTCGGGTGCGACAAGAGCGCGTTGAAACACCCGCTTTAACGGGTCATTTTCCTTTTATTCAAAAGGGCTTCCCGCAGCAAAACGGGAAGCCCTTCTTCTTTTCATTTGTCAAAGGGGGGGGTCAGGAGGATACCCTCCCCGTCCCCCATCTGCGGTGAAGCAGTCGCTCGACCGGGGAGAAGAGGATTTTGTCCGCGAGCAGTCCAATGACTACGATGGTAATCATGATGCCGAGCACTTGATCCATGCTCATCAGTTCACGGCCGTAGTGCAGGAGCTGGCCTACGCCGAATCCCGTCAGTATGGAGACGTAGATTTCCGCCGCCATCAGGGAGCGCCAGGCAAATGCCCAGCCCTGTTTCATCCCGCTGACGACAAAGGGGGCCGCCGCCGGGAGCGTCACCTTGAACAGGGTATGCAACGTGCCGGAGCCCATGGTGCGCGCCGCCCGGGCATAGATCGGGGGCACGTTTCTCATGCCGTTGTCCGTAGAGAGGATGACCGACCACAGGGTGCCCATGATCACGACAAAGAGCATCGCTCCTTCCGTCTGACCAAACCAGAGGCACGCCAGCGGCACCCAGCAGACGCTCGGCAGGGCCTGGAGCCCGAGAGCCAGTACGCCGATCGTATCGTTCATCACGCGGAAGCGGGCTGTCAGCATCCCCAGCGGGATACCGATCACCAGACCAATGGCGTAGCCGATCAGCAGGCGGCGGAGCGTAATCAAAATCGCGCTTCCCAAAGAGCCGTCCAGAGCGGATTTCTCGAGATACAGGCCGACGGATTCAGGCGAGGGGAAGAGTACGGGAGACCAGGCTCCCGAGGTGGACAGTATCTGCCACAGGACAATCAGGAGGACAAAAAAAAGGACGGAGATGATGCGGTGCTTCATAGGAACCAGAGTCAGGTAAAGAGACAAATGCGAGAGGGATCAATCGGCTTCAGACGCCCCGGTGTACCCCTTCAGGGCGCGTGTGATTCTCAGGGAATAGTCGGCCAGCTCCATACTGTTGATGTCGCGGGGCCGGGGCAGGTCGATGGTAAATTCTTCCCTGATTCGCCCGGGATGGGGAGAGAACAGGACTACCCGGTTGCCGAGGCACACGGCCTCGCGCACGTTGTGCGTGACAAAGACGATGGTCTTGCGGCGGGCTTCCCAGATTGTCTGGATGTCTCCGTACAACTGCTCGCGGGTCATGGCGTCGAGCGCGGCAAAAGGCTCGTCCATCAGGAGTACCCGCGGGTTGGGGGCCAGCGCGCGCGCCAGGGCGACGCGCTGCTTCATCCCGCCTGACAGTTCATGAATGTTGGCATGCAGGAATTTGTCCAGTTTGACAAGGTGCAGATAATATTTGGCGACTTCGACCCGCTCCTTGTCCTTCAAGTTGGGCTTGAGTTTCAGGGCGAACATTACGTTGCCCAAAACGTCCAGCCACGGGAACAGAGCCGACTCCTGAAACATCATCATGCGCTCGCGCGCCGGGCCCGGAATGGGCTCTCCGTCCATCAGGGCCTCTCCCGAGTCCGGGTAATCCAGCCCGGCAATGATGTTGAGCAG
>CAZNVW010000158.1:0-5776 GCA_964576595.1 uncultured Verrucomicrobiales bacterium | reverse complement strand
AACCTTTATTTAACAACCGCACGCGCATCTGCGTCGCCACCCTATCCGTCTTACACAACGCGTGTGTGACAGCACGACTCATTGTAGGTATCATACCATAATTTTCCGTTGGTGTAAAGCATTTGGGAGTTATCAAAAAACTCGTGGGATAGGGTTCTGTCAGACTGAATCGCCATGCAACTCAACCCCAGGTTAATATCGCATCTTTGATCTTAATGCGCGATGTATGGCTTATACTCGGTATTTGATCTATACTATAGTTACAGCGCTGAACAACACAGGAGAACTCTATCATGCTCAACTTAGACAAGATCGGCCATCAACTCGCGTTGCTGCGAAAAGAAAAAGGATTCACAGGCGAACGTCTCGCCGAACTGCTCGGCGTCTCGCCGCAAGCCATATCCAAATGGGAGAACGGCAAGTGTCTGCCTGAAACCGCGTTGCTGCCAACACTCGCATCGGCACTCGATTGCAGCATCGATACGCTGCTTGCACCAAAGGAACTTGTCGTACTCGAAGCCATCTATACCGATGGCGCAACGGCCGTCAACGTAACCCAAACGGTCAACCACTACGTCCGCGACAACAAGCTGCATATCTGCGTGAGCAGTCAATTGATTGGTGCAGCCATTGAAAGCGACCGATTGAAACTGCTGACCGTGAAGTATCAAACACCCAGCGGTGCGCAGTACGCGTTCGCCCTGCAGAATGGGATGCTCTCAGTCGATACCGCCATCGGGCAATCCAATGATGCGCCCTATACGCTCATCGGCGCATACTACGGCAACGCCAAAGAATATGCGTCAGCCATGCGTAAGATGGAACATTACGAGTACTTCAAGTGGGATCAGATGGATGTGAATCACGAGACTTTCCCGTCCAACACAGCGTCGGACGATACCGAGTATCTGACGCTCGTATACCTCAATAAGTCCGGCATACACGTGATCAGCTGTGCCGAAAACGATACGTTGTACTACGGCGACAACCGCACATCATTCTACTTAAAGGATCACGCCAAGTGTATACTCCCCGACATCATGCGCCTCGAATGGGAACGCGGCATGGAATGTCCGTGGGCGGGATCCCTGTACGCCGCATTGCAGTATATGGGAGAGGACTATACTTACGAGCAGATCATGGGTATGTCGGGCGCATGTTACCGCGTGTGCTTCGTCGATGTATGGGACTGGAGCTGCACGGATGCATTGGTGTCGTTCGACTACGCGACGCCGCTGTACAACGCCATTGGTTATACGCCCGTATGGGCAAACCGTTTGGAGAAGGGCGACCGCAAGGCAGAACGGCTCGCCATCCTGCGCGATCTGCAGAAGGGCAAACCCATACTTGCGATCAATCTGCGTATCGCCCCCGAATGGGGCGTGATCACAGGTTACCTCGATAATGGCGATGAGTTCCTGTGCCGTACGTATTTCGATAAAGAGATATTCGATGCATGGGAAAGCGCCGATTGCCAAAGACCCGACCTCAAGCAACTCACCTTTGACGAACGCGGCGGGTATCTCGCCAACGACTTCTGGCCGTTCCTGATTACCCACTTCGGTGACAAGAAGGAGAAGCCGTCTATGCATGAAATCCTGATGACTTCGCTGCGAACACTCGTCGAATCGTTCCATGCGGATCGTGCGGATCGGTGCAACGGCTACTACAATGGCAAAGGCGCGTATGAAGCGTGGATCAAGGGATTGTCCGATGATAGCGCGTTCGACTTATCCAACGATAAACAGAATGCGCTGCGGCGTTTGGGCGTTAACGAAAGTATGCTGTTCAATCTGATCGACGCGCGCCGTGCGGCAGAAGTCTATCTGCGTGACAGCATAGGGCTGTTGTCAGACGAATACCAACCGACGCTGCGTAAGATCGCAGAGAACTATAGACGAGTGCATCAATCCATGTCCGCATTCAGAGATAAAGTGAAGTTCTGCTGCGACACCGAGGTCGCGTACAACACGTTTCATGTGATGGGCGTGGCCACACGCGAACTGCGACGGGAACAGATTGGGTTGCTCGCCGATGCATTGGCGCTGGAGCAGGAGAACGCAGAGTTAGCAAAGCAGATCATATAGTCATGCGTTTTATCATCTTAAAAAGGGTCAGGGCATATTGCCCTGACCCTCATGCGCTACACATGCCGATATACGATTGCGATGTGTTTTCAAGCCACAAACCATTTTCCGTGAAGTGAGTTGGCTCAGTTTAACTGAATGGTATCCCCTGCCTTGTCGTCTATGATGCACGACTGCCTTCTTACGGAGTCGTCCTCATCGCATGACCATACCCGTAATGGGTTTGGGTGTAAAGTACGTGGATTTCTGCGGCATGACTTGGCCAGCCTCGCTGACCGTCACAATGTCGCTGATGCGCGTCGCATTGAGTATGAACGCACACTGCCGCTCATCCTCCTCGGCCATCGCGACGGCTTCGGGTATATCATGCGTATAGCGCAATATACCCGCAGCGGCCGACTGCTTGGTCACGCCGAGGTACCGTTCGAGGATCGCCGTCTGCAACACCGTGACGTCAAGGTTGCGGTAACAGTCGGGCATCTCGGGCAGCAACTCCGCCATCAGCTCGGGGTTGGTCAGCGTGGCGATATAGTAGTACGGCTGCCCTGCGTAGATGATGAAACTCACGCCGTCTACGGCCGGCGTCACCGTACCGACGGGCTGCTCATGCGTCAAACACTTCTCGACAAAGAAGTCGTGCCGCAATCTGCCGATGAAGCCGTCCTCGTCATACGACAGCGGCAGCGTCAGCACGCGATGCGTGGGCAATATGCACAGCGCGTCGTCGTTGACGTCGGCCAAGAACATCATAACATGCCCGCTGAACTCGTCGTCGGTATTCTTGTGATAGCGCAGCGCCGTGTCGTAGCGATGGTGTCCGTCGGCGATATAGAGTTTCTTGTCCGACATGGCGGCCTGTATCGAGCGAATCGTCGGTATATCCGTGATGCGCCAGAGTGTATGCGAGATACCACCCGGCATCCTGACCGCGGACAGCGCGGGCTGCGTAGCCGCATCGTTGATGGCCTGTCGTACATCATCACCGCCGTTATACAGCGCATAAATCGGGCTGACATTGGTCTTAGTCGCCTCGAGCAGCGCATAGCGGTCGTCCTTGGCCGCCGACAGCGTCCGTTCGTGTGCGAGTACCACACCTTCGGCGTAGTCGTACAGTTGCACGGCCGCCACGAGTCCGCGCAGTTTAGCGACGCCATCGCCCAACGGGAAGCTCATCTCATAGACGTACAGGCACGGCCTATCCTCGACCGCGAGGACGTCGTCCTCAAGCCATTTGCGCAACGTATCGCGGGCGCGCGTGTAGACGTTGTTGTCGTCGGTATCGGCGGCGTCGCGTATACCGAACTCGATGCGCACCAAGTTGTAATCCGAACGGCCGTACAGTGCCTTCTGCTCATCGGGCGAAATGATGTCGTAGGGTGGGCAGACGTTGTAATCCAACGTACCTGCCTTGTCTGTGTAACGTATGCCTTGAAACGGTTTGATGTTTGCCATATGTTTCTGCTACCCATTCCTTTTGTTCTCTAATTTTTATGGATCTTGTATATCTTGTATCGTTTACATATCCGCCATACACGGCGCATCTTCGACAAATGTACACGGCAAGCCCTGTTCGTTGAAGTATCGGGTCATGCCCATACACGCGAACTTCTCGGTCGAGTAGTGCGTACCCGACAGTATGCTGACGCCGCACTGTCGAGCCGCTTCGTGCGCCGCGCGCGATGGCGGATACGTCGACTGTATGCAAGCGATACCCGTCACAAATGTGTTGACGCCATGATCGCGCAGGTACGGGTATACCTCGGCGTCGTTGCCACCGCCCGCCACGAGCGCGACTTTGTGATTGCGGATCACATCTTCGCCATACGCATACAGCGTTACGTCGTGACCCACGGCGTTGGCGAATGCGGTTTGCAGTTGGGTCACGGCGTCGTACGGCGTGACGCCGATGATACCGACGTTGACGCCGTGGTATTCGCAGAAGCCATCCGTGACCTCGATACCCAATGCGCGCGCCAAGTTGTATGTCGTACCATAGACGCCGTTCGCATCGAGCGGCACGTGCAGATTGTACATCGATATGCCGCGCGACCGGAACGCGTCGAGTGTATCGGTCGGCACGTCGGTGAATACGGGCGACTGCGTGATGTCCCATACCATCGGATGATGTACGAACAGCAGTGCGTTGCGCGCGCCGTCGGATAGGATGCGTTGGCACACACGTTGCGATGGAAATACCGCCGTGTAGACGCGCGTAATCTCCGTCGCGTTGTCTATGACCAAACCCATGTAGCGTTGCTGATACCGTTGTGTGATATATGGCAAGTTGCCGATCTCACTCCAGTCGTCGTTACAGATCGACAGGATGAAATCGGACTCCAATCGATCATATAAGTCTTTGGCTAACATGATGGGATCACCTCATAGCAATTGGGTATCTGTAGAACGACAGCATGGGCAATATCGTCAGGTTGTCGAACGGCACGCAGAGATAGCCCTTGCATCTGTGCGCCCCGTTCACATACGCATTGCCTGATACGGCGCGCGTCAGGTACAACGTGACGCTGTCCCCTTGCATGACGTAGCGATCGAACGGTACGACGCCGCCCGCGTCCTCGACCTCAAATGGCAACATATCCGCCGATACTTCATAACAGTGCAGCGCACCCGCCACGTTGTCGAACCGCAGCGTCAGCGCATCGCCATCGAGCGTAGCGGTCGCAATGTCGGGCGCGGCGTAGACCGTCGGCAGTCCGTTGATGTGCGACAGCACTGTGCGTGCCATGCGCTCGCCGATGATGAGGTTGGTCTGGCTGTTATTGTGAATGAGATCGGACAGCGAACCGTCGTTGATGGGGACGACATATACACCATCCATCGTCTTGGCTGCGACGCGCTGCGCCTCGCGTACGGTACCCCAACCGTAGTCGTCGGTCTCGTTGATATGCGACGCAACGAACTTGTTGAGCTGTACCGTGATGTACGGCACGCCGTAGCCGAGTTCCTCGCGCAACGCATCGACCATCTGTGCGAACCGTTGCAGATAGCTGTCGGCGTATTCTTTTGGCTGCGTATCGCTGCAACCTTGGTACCAGAGTACACCTGCAATCTTGCCATCGGCCGCGATCTTGATGACGTCAACCATATTGCGGTATAACTCACCCGTCTCGTGCGGATTCCACGCCGACAGCGGCGAACCGCCGAGCGACGTCTGCAACAGGCCGACGGGATAGCCGAGTTGACGCTTCAGCGTGCGCGCGAACGCAAGGTACGGCGAGTGCGCAGGATTGCTGGCCTCACGGTTGACGATATGCGCGGTGTCTGTCGACTCGTTCATGGGATGCGTCGCGACATCCCATCGATTCATGTTGCGGAACAGATGAATCCCAAGTTCAGGCGGGTCGTAGACAGGATTGCGCCCGTAGCCTGCCGAGTTGGACTGTCCTGCAATGACGTATACGTCGCCGACGCCGATGTGATGCCGCATGTCGCCGCGCACACCCCAGCCGTTGGGGTCATTGCCCGGAACCAACATGGTCTCGACGCGGTAGAGTCCACCTGTGGGCAACGTCAGCGCGATACGCCATGCGTTGCCATCGAGCGTTGCATCGGTGGGTGGTACGATGAGGACACCGTTGTCCTCCTGATATACACGTACCTTCACTACGTCTCCCCCACCATCCGTAGGAATATATGTACCTCCAGATATCAATGCGGCACGACCGTCAATC
>CAZNVW010000157.1:0-5819 GCA_964576595.1 uncultured Verrucomicrobiales bacterium | reverse complement strand
TCTTGGTGAGGTCGGTGCCGTATTTTTCCAGGGACTGGTATTTTCCCTCGGGGTTGTCCTCGGTGACACGCTGGCTGCCGCGGACGTCCTTGAGGGCGTCCATGTACGCTTTGCGGGTGATGCCGAGGCGTTCGAACAGGGGCTTGACCTTGTTCGAGCCATCGAATACGCCCAACGGGAAGTGCTCTACGCTCAGGTACTCGTCTTTCATCGCCAGACGCTCCTTGTCGGCGGCGTCCAGGATGACATGGAGATCCCGGCTGAGCTGGGGCTGGGTGGTCGCGCCCGAGGTACGGGGCTCCCGGTCGAGTTCCGCGCGAGCCTGTTCCAGCAGGCTGCCCGGATCTACGGAGGTTTTCCTGATGATGGGGGCGAGTATGCCGCCCTCCTGTTCCAGCAGGGCCACCAGCACTTCCATCCCGCTGATTTCCGCCCGGCCGCTGCGAGTGGCGTTTGTCTGGGCCTGCATCAGGCCTTCCTGAAATTTTGTCGTTAATTTATTCAGCATATCTGTTTTTTCCTTTTCTCTTTTTTAACTCCGCGCCCCTTTCTTGTGAACTCTCTTTTTAAAGATTCACTAACGGAAGGGGCGCGTCTTGTGGGTTTAATCGAAAAGCGCGCGACAAGGGGAATTTGTCTAAATCATGACTTTTTTTCTCTTCTCATTCCGTCATGATTCGCTCCGCTCCGGTCGCCGCCCTGCCTTTGCCGCTCCGACACGTGGCTCCTGTCCTTGCCAAATCGGGGGAAACGTGCTAGAAAACGCTCTCCCAGGCCAGGTTATGACTACTTTTGACTCCCCTATTGTGTATTTCAACCGTCTTACAGGACAGGAAGAGCAGGAACTTGTTCTGGGAGAGAAGGCCATCCGGCGGATTTACGGGAGCAAGCCGGGCCTTCTGCTGCTTCACACTCTGCTCAAACGCGCGTTTTTCTCCCGCTGGTACGGCGCCCGTATGGACACGCCGAAGAGCGCCGGTCAGATCGAAGGGTTCATTCGCGATTTCCGCATCAACAGGGAGGAGTCCCTGGAGCCGGTCGAGTCTTTCCGCTCCTTCAATGAATTTTTCTACCGCAAGTTAAAGCCCGGCGCGCGCCCTCTGGACGAGTCGCCGGACAGCGCCGTTTTTCCCGCGGACGGCCGCCACATGGGCTTCCCGGATGCTTCTCAAATGGAGGGGGCCTTCATCAAGGGGCAGAAGTTCGACATTCCCGCTCTGCTCGGCGACAGTGAGCTGGGCGAGCGCTACTCCCGGGGCACGGTCGTTCTGAGCCGGCTCTGCCCGACCGATTATCACCGTTTTCACTTTCCCGTCTCGGGTACGCCGGGCGGCACCCGGCAGATCTCCGGCCCTTTGGCGAGCGTCTCCCCCTATGCCCTGCGCCGTCATCTCGCCTGGCTGTGGACAAACAAGCGCACCGTGACTCTTCTCGACAGCGATCTGTTCGGCCAGGTGGCCCTGGTCGATGTCGGCGCCACCTGCGTCGGCTCCATCTTCCAGACCTTCGACGCCGGGAAAAAAGTCGCCAAGGGAGCCGAAAAAGGCTATTTCTCTTTCGGCGGCTCGACAGTCATGACTCTTTTCGAACCGGGGCGCATCCGCCTCGCCGAAGACCTGCTTGAGTGCACCTCCCGCCAGCAGGAACTTTACGCCCCCATGGGCGCCTACATGGGCACCGCCGTTTGCTGACAAGCGGCTCTCTTATACTCTCCTCATTCCCCTATTTTATGGCAGGCCTCATCATTTCCCCCCGCGCGCGACTCTTTCACGGACACGACTGGGTGTACGGTTCCGAAGTACGCAAGGCATTCGGCGATCCCCAGCCGGGCGAAGTCATTTCCCTGAAGGACGGCCGCGACCGCTTCCTCGGCTCCGCCATTTTCAACCCCTATTCCCAGATTGTCGCCCGCCGCTTCTCCCGCCGCAGGCAGGATCTGAATCTGGATTTCTTTGTCCGCCGGCTGACCCAGGCGCTGGATGTCAGGAAACGCCTCGGCCAGTGGCCGGGAGCGGCCCGCCTCGTCTGGAGCGAGTCGGACGCCCTGCCCGGAGTCATCATCGACGCCTACGGCAAGCACGTCGTGCTCCAGACGCTGACGCTCGCCATGGATATGCGCCGTCCGCTGATCGAAGAGGCGATCAAGCAGGTGCTGGAGCCCGCCTCCCTGCTCGTCCGCAATGATTCTCCCGTCCGCGCGGCGGAGCGGATGGAGCCCTTCGTCGGCTTTGTCCACGGGCAAGAGCCCGCCCCCTTCGAGCTTGAGCTGAATGGCATCCGCTTCCTCGTCGATCTTCGGTCGGGGCAAAAAACGGGCCTCTATCTCGACCAGCTCGACAACTACGCCGCCGTCGCAAAATTCGCCAAAGGCCGCCGGGTATTGGACTGCTTCTCCAATCAGGGCGGCTTCGCCCTCGCCTGCGCCCTCGCCGGAGCGGAAAAAGTCACCGCGGTGGACGTCTCCGAGGAGGCCATCGAGTCCGTCAAAAAAAATGCCGCTCTCAACGGCGTCCAAATCGAAGCCATCGCCGCGAACGCCTTTGATTACCTCAAGCAAAAATCACTGACGGCCAACGAGCACAACGAGTTCGACCTCGTCATTCTCGACCCACCCTCCTTCACCCGCAACAAAAATTCACTCCGCGACGCCATGAGAGGCTACAAGGAGATCCACCTGCGCGCGCTGAAGATGCTGAATCCGGGCGGCATCATGTCCACCTTCTGCTGCTCCCACCACGCCAGCCGGGAGCTGTACTGGGAGAATGTCTGCGAGGCCTGCGTCGATGCGCCCGCCACGCTGCGCCTGCTCGCCTCGCACGGTCAGCGGCCCGACCACCCGGTCATCGCCACTCTGCCGGAGACCGAGTATCTCAAGGGCTTTACATTCGAGCTCCTGCCGGGCCGTTAAACAAGAGCCTCCTCTCTCACCGCTTCTCTCCTAATGAAACGCCTGTTTTTCACCGCTTTTGCCTGTTGCCTGGCGGCCTCCGCCCTCGCCGACGACCCCAGGCAGGACATGACCGCCGATCGTCTCCTCGCCGGGGTGCGCTACGCGACGGCCAATCAAAAAGATCTTTCCATCAATGGCCGGGTGCGTAAAAACAGCACCAAGGTTCCCTTCGGCATCCACCTGAAGGACGGCAATATTTATTTCAGCTACAGCCAGGACGGCAGCAAATGGGATACTTTTGAGCTGCGCTTCAAGCAAAAGGCCCAGGAGCTTTATACCTACGAGAACGGCAAGCCCAAAAAGTTCACTTCAAAGCGCTACGGCGAGACCATCCCCGGCACCGACATCACGTTTGAGGATCTTTCCCTGCGCTTTCTCTACTGGCCGAACGGGCAAATCCTGCCCCAGGATCACACCTCCTTCATCAAGGGGCGCAAATGCTATGTCGTCAATCTGCCCAATCCGGCCCCCGGCAACGGAGCCTACGCGTGGATACGCGCCTGGATCGACGAGGAGAGCGGCGCTCTCATGCAAATCGACGCCTTCGATGAAAAGGGCCGCCATCTGAAACGCTTTACCATCACCTCCGTCATGAAGACGCAGGATACCTGGTTCTTCAAACAAATGCGTATTGAACGGCGCAATCCCGACAATCCCAAAAAGGTACTCGGAGTCGATTACATCGAGCTGGACGATTAACGCCGCCTCAATGTTACAAAAGGGTTAAATCGCTCCGCCCGGCCTCCGCCCCCATTGACACAAGCGTAGAAGAGGAGGAATCTCTTCTACGACCATGAGCGCTCTCACTCCTTTCGACCGCCCGGCAGGCTACCCGTCCCGCCAGGATTATCTCAAAAGCCTTTCCGCAAAGGGAGGCTCCGCCCTGATTGCCGCAGGCATGGCCCTGACTCCCCTGTCGGCTACCGCCGAGGCCCCATCTCCTCCCGCCTCCGAACCGCCGCTCCTCATTTGGCCCCCCGGGGAAAGCACTCACCGCCCGGAAAGAAAAAAGCCGGATTCGACGCCTTCGAAGCCCGCAAATCCATCCAAATTACAGGGAACTCCCCTGCCGCCTTCACCGCCCAAAGGAAAAGGAGACCAATCCGTACGGAAAAAAGGGAAAGTAGTCATCTACCCCGAACGGGGAGCCGACAAGCGCCCGTCTCCCGCGCAGCCCTCGCAGCAAAAACCCGGAGAAAGCGTCAAACCTCCCGCCTCTCCGCCAAAGCAAGATCTCAGGATGGGAGGACGCGTCGTCAGGAAACCCGTCCCCGCCTCCCGGACTCCCGAAGACGGGAGATCCTCTCCCGGAGAAAGCGTCAAGCCCCCCAAAAGGGGATAAAAGACTCTTCCCAAAGCAACCGACCCTTCCGACAGGATGGATATTACACTCTGCCTGACTCACGACTGCACGCTGAGATGCGCCTACTGCTACGGCGGCGGCAAATTCCGGCGCGCCATGTCCCGGGAGACCGCCCTGCGGGCCATCGATTTCGCCTTTGCCGAGGTCATGAGGGGCAGCGCTCTCCGCAAAAGGCAGGAGCGGCTCGTACTGGGCTTCTTCGGCGGCGAGCCTCTTCTTGAGTGGGATCTGCTGCGGCAATGTACGGATTACGCGCAGGCCGTCGCCGCCCAGACCGGGACGCCCCTGTCTCTCACCCTGACGACGAATATGACTCTGCTCGACCGGGAAAGGGCGGAATGGCTCAAATCGCAGGGCTTCCACATGGGGCTGTCTCTGGACGGCAGCCGGGAGATGCACGACGCCTGCCGCAAAACAGCGGGAGGCTCGGGGAGCCATGATCTGTGCATTGAAGCTCTGGGCTATTTTACGGACTACTGGTATAAGGCGGAGGTTATTACCGTCGTAACTCCCGCCAATGCCCGTTTCCTCGCCGGCTCGCTCTCCGATCTTTACGGACGGGGAGTACGCAGGCTCTGTCTCAATCTGGATTACGGTGCGCCATGGAGCCCGGCCGACTTTGAGCGGCTCGAAGCGGGGGCGGACGAAGCCGCCCGCATTTTTGTCGAGAGTTTCCGCGCGGATGATCCCTTCCCTATCGCCAATCTGAGCGCAAAAATACACGCCCAGGTAGAGGGCGGTTACAAGGAGAGCGACAAATGCCGCTTTGGAGAGGGGGAGCTCGCCGTCTCCGCCGCAGGACACTTCTACCCCTGCGCCCGGCTCGTCGGCCAGGACGATCAGGAATCGCTGCGTATCGGGCACGTCTCCATCGGCTATGACAGGGCCAGGCAGCTCGCCCTGATCTCCCGTCGGGGCAACCGCAATCCGGAGTGCCCCGCCTGCCCGCTCAACAACCGCTGTATCAACTGGTGCGGATGCGTCAATTACGTCTCGTCAAAAGAGAGCCCCGATCAGGCCAGCTCCTTTGTATGCCGTACAGAACGCCTGTTCGCCCGGCAGGCGGACCGGGCGGCGGAATTATTGTGGGGAGAGCGCAATACTTCTTTTCTCCGGTATTTTTATGAATAGTCCCAGCCTCCCGGAGATCGGCCATTCCGGCCAAAAAGGCAAAAAAATAAGACCAGGAGCATAACACTCCTGGTCCCGGGAAAAATAATCGGGGAGAGAATCTTACGCTCCCCTTTTCAGGTTTAGCGACGACCGCGGCCGTAGCCACCATCGTTGCGGCCATAACCGTCATTACGACCGTAGCCGCCACCGTTACCGCCGTAGCCGCCACCATTGCCGCCACGTCTGCCGCCGCCGTCGTTTCTGCGGAAACCGCCGCCACCGCCGTTGTTTTCCTGCGGTCTAGCTTCATTGACGACCAGAGCGCGGCCCATGAATTCCTGACCGCTCAGAGCCGCAATAGCGGCGGTCATGGCTTCTTCGGTGTCCCTCGTC
>CAZNVW010000156.1:0-5942 GCA_964576595.1 uncultured Verrucomicrobiales bacterium | reverse complement strand
TTGCGGATCGCAGCGGACAGGCTCTCAAGGGGGCGCAGACCCAGTTCTTTGAAATGGCGCGTCAGGGCTTCCGGGAACAGCGAGAAACCAGCCAGGTGGAGATGGACAAGCGAAAGGAGGCCGTCGCCGCTCTCGTCAAACCCGTCGGCGAGACTCTGGAAAAACTCCAGACCAGCCTCAATTCATTGGAGACCTCGCGGGAAGGCGCGTACCGGGCGCTGCTCGAACAGGTGAACGCGGTCATTCAGGGGCAAAGCGGTCTCCAAAAAGAGACCTCCCGTCTCGTGCAGGCCCTGCGCACCCCGACAGGGCGCGGCCAGTGGGGGGAACTCCAGCTCAAACGCGTGGTGGAAATGGCCGGCATGGTCGAATACTGCGACTTCGTCACGCAGCAGACGCACAACGACGGGGACGGCAACAGGCTGCGCCCTGATGTGATCGTCCGTCTGCCCGGCGGCCGGAGCCTGATTATCGACTCAAAATCTCCGATGGACGCCTACTTGCGCGCGCTCGAGTGCGACAATGAAGACGAGCGTCGCGATCACCTCAGCCATCACGCCCGCCAGGTAAAGAGCCATTTGAATCAGCTCGGCGGCAAGGACTACTGGAGCAGCGTGCCGGGATCTCCCGAGTTCGTCGTCCTGTTCCTGCCCAGCGAGGCCTTCTTCCAGGCCGCTTTGGAGGCCGACCCGACTTTGATCCAGTGTGGTGTTGACCGGAATGTGATCCCCGCGACCCCGACGACGCTGATCGCCCTGCTCCGGGCGGTCGCTTACGGCTGGCGTCAGGAGATGCTCGCCGACAACGCTCGCCGTATTTCCGAAGTCGGGACGGAATTATATGACCGCTGCGTAACCCTGACAGGGTATTTCTCCGATCTTGGGCGCAACCTCCAAAGAAGTGTCGAGAGCTACAACAAGGCCATAGGCTCCTTTGACTCGCGGGTCGTCACCGGAGCGCGCGCGCTGAAAGCCCTCGGCATCGCCGGGAAAAAGGAATTGCCGGATCTGGCGGAGATCACGGCTTTGCCCCGGCAGTCCCGTGCGGCGCTCGAAAGCGCCGGGGAGACGAACGATCGGGAAGAGAGCGACCTCTCACAAGAAACCCCGGAGAAGTAAAACCGCCGCACCGGTTCCGGCGGGACGAGGTGAGCCGGTTGGAGAAGTGCATTCTCTCCCCTGTAGCCTAGTCGAAGAAACTCAACTGCGCGGGAGGGGACTCGGGGAGCAGATCCTCCTTCGCGGCGAGGCGGGTATTCTTGGGCTTCGGCTCGTTGGCGGGCGCCGTCGGGCGGCTCGCGTTCATCTCCAGATGGGAGAGAATGGTTTTGGCCCGGTCGATAATCGTCGGCGGCAGTCCCGCCAGACGGGCGACCTGGATACCGTAGGACTTGTCTGCGGAGCCGGGCTGGATTTTTCTCAGAAAAACGATTTCCTCATGCCATTCCCGTACGGCGACATTGTAGTTCTTGACTCCCTCACGGGCACGGGACAGATCGGTCAACTCATGATAGTGGGTGGCGAAAAGGGCGTTGCAGCGAATCTTGTCGTGCAGATGCTCGGCTACGGCCCACGCGATGGAGAGCCCGTCGAATGTAGCGGTACCCCGCCCTATCTCATCCAGAATGACCAGTGACCTCTCGGTCGCGTTATTCAGAATGAGGGCGGTCTCGCTCATTTCCACCATAAAAGTGGACTGGCCTCGCGCGAGATCGTCACTGGCCCCGACCCGGCAAAAAATCTTGTCTGTAATCGAGACCGTAGCCTCTCGGGCGGGAACGAAGGAGCCGATCTGCGCCAGCACGGTAATAAGGGCCACCTGCCGGATGTAGGTACTCTTGCCCGCCATATTGGGACCGGTCAGCAGAATGAGGCGATTCTCCGACGGCTCCAGGAACGTATCATTCGCTACAAAGGCGGAGTTTGTCAGCGTCTGCTCAATGACCGGGTGCCGTCCGTCCCGTATCTCGAGAATACCCTCTTCATTAATATCGGGACGGCAATAATTGTGCTGGCGGGCGAGCTCGGCCAGACCCAGCAGAATGTCAATCTCAGCCAGGGAATCGGCGGTCGCCTGAATGTCGGCCAGCCGCAGACAGACCATATCGCGGATGCGCTGAAACTCCTCGTATTCCAGTTGCCTGGCTCGCTCCTCGGCCCCCAGAATGGAGCCCTCCATTTGCTTCAGCTCCGGTGTGATGAAACGCTCCGCATTGACGAGAGTCTGCTTGCGCTGATAATCGGCGGGCACCTTGTCGTAGTGGCTCTTGGTCACCTCGATATAGTAGCCGAAGACATTGTTGAACCGGATTTTCAGCGAATCAATACCCGTGCGGCGACGCTCCTTCTCCTGGAGCTCGGCCAGCCAGGACTTGCCGTCCCGGGCGGCGAGCCGGAGAGAATCCAGCTCTTCGTTGTAGCCTTCGCGGATGAGCCCGCCCTCCTTCAGAGCCGTGGGCGGCTCGTCGGCGATGGACGTATGAAGCAGGGAGACAAGCTCTTCAAACTCTCCCAGGCGCCCGGTGAGTCCGAGCGCGAGCGCGCCTCCCTTTTGCGTAAAAGCCTCCAGATCGGCTTTCACATCCGGAATCCTGTCCAGAGAAAACGCGAGGGACTGGAGATCGCGCGCGTTCCCCGCGCCCTGGCTCAGGCGGCCCATGATTCGCTCCAGATCGCGGATGCCCTTGAGACTCTGGCGGAGCTTGTTCATCAGGAACTCCTCCTGAAGAAAGGCGGCGATCAGAGCCTGCCGGGCGAGAATCGTCTCGCGGCTCTTGAGAGGGTGGAGGAGCCAGTGACGCAGCTTGCGCGCGCCCATCGGCGTACTGGTGCGGTCAATGGCCCCGAGGAGAGAATGCTTTACCCCGCTGCGGGACTCCACAAGATCGAGATTGCGCAGACTGGACGCGTCTATTTGCACATAATCCACGCAATCCCGCACGCTGAGGGCGCGGATGTGCTCCGTACTGCGCCGGAGCTGGAACCCGAGATAATGCAGAATGGCTCCTGCCGCCCCCAGTGCGGCCTCCATGCCCGCGCAGCCGAACCCGTCGAGAGAATGAACGTTGAAATGACTCTTGAGCTCGGTGACCGCCGCGCCGGGAATGAACGTATAGGCATCATAATGAAGCGTCGGGCCGAGAGAATTCAACTCCTCGGCCTGATCGTCGCTGATCAGAAACTCGGAGGGACTGATGCGGTTCAGCTCGTCGCGCAGAAGATCCTCGCGGTCGAACTCGGCTACGGAGAACTCTCCCGTCGTGTGGTCGGCGCAGGCGAGGCCCCACTTCTTTTTGAGCCTGTAAACGGCGACGATGAAATTGTTGCGGCGGTCATCCATGACCGACAGATCGAACAGCGTCCCGGCGGAAATAATGCGCACAATCTCCCGCTCGACCAGCTTGCCCTGCCCCGGCTGTGTCGTCTGCTCGGCGATAGCGACCCGCTTGCCCGACTGGACGAGCTTGGTGATATACCCCTCCGCGCTGTGGTGGGGCACCCCGCACATGGGGATCTTGTGCCTCTGGGTCAATGTCAGCCCGAGAGCCTCGGACACCTCCTTGGCGTCTTCGAAAAACATCTCGTAAAAATCCCCCAGTCGGAAAAACAGCAACACATCTCCGGGCAGCCCTCTCTTGAGGCGGAGATACTGCTCCATCATTGGGGAAATATTCGAAAGATCGGCGGACATGGCAGAGGTCAGGCAAGCATATTAATGAAAAGCGTTTCCGAAGGCAAGCCGCGCGAAACGGGAGGGACTTGTGAAGCTGGGCGGAAGGGTGGAGGACTTGGGGAGGGACGATTGCTCCGGGCGCGGCGGCGTGTCCCCCTCTTTCGTTGTATGCGGGACAATGGGAAAAACAGAAAGTATTAATATTTATGGGATTTGAAAGAAATATCGGAAGATTTTTTATCGGAAATATTTTTTTGTGACAGATGAAGCGGAGTGCGTCTTTGGGACGATTTTTTTCATTAATTTTGGATTAAAAACAAAATTATGTATCTGTTTTGAAGAAAAAATGGATAAAAATAAATTGACCTTGGGGATATTGTGTCATAATTCGTAGTGAGAATAGAGCCGTTTTGTCATGAAGCCTTCTCCTTTTTTATTGGGTCATTTGTTTATTAATGCCGCGTTTTCTTTGTCTCTGGGAGGGCTGTGCCTGGCTGCGCCCCGGGTGCTGGCGCAGGAGGCGGACTTTGCCGCTCCGCAGTCGGGAGAGCTTCCGGTTGACGGGGAGAGCGCCTCTTCCCAGGCGGCGGAGCTCGTGGCGGCTCCTTCCCTGCAGGCCCTGTGGGCGGCGGGAGGGGAGGCGGATTTTTCAGCGGAGGCGTGGGCGGGGCGCGTGGGCGTATCTTTGGATCGGTGGAACAATGTGCCGGGGAGCAAAGTGTCTGATTTGACAGGGAGCGCGGCGTTTTACGGGCCGTCATCTGTTTCGGAGAGACTGGCCGAAGGGGCGGCGTATGAGCCGGGGCAGTCGAGTGCGTACGGAGTGAGGCTGAGGGGAGTGCTGGTCATTCCCGAGGCGGGGGAGTACAGTTTTGCGCTGGCGGCGGATGATTCCGCAGACCTTTACCTGGGTGAGTCGGGAGGGAGCCGGTTTACAAAGAAAAAAGTATTGTCCGTGCCGTCGTGGATAGGCGGTCGCGACTGGTCGCGGTATCGTACGGCAGGCCGGCAGTACAAGGCGGGAGAGGTGGTATGGATTGAGGCGCTGAGTAAGAATGACGGAGGGGGAGCGCATGTCTCTGTGGCGTGGAAGAGGCCGGGAGAGACGGCGTACAGCCTGATCCCCGGGAAGCTGGAGGACGGGCGCATCGTACTGAGTACGCCGCCTGCGGACCCGGAGGATGCCCATGACATCGGCGTGCCGCAGAGCTGGCTGTCGTCGGTGGGACTGGGCGGAGCGTCTCCGGTCAACGACCCTCGCGTGAGGTTGTACGGAGATACGGACGGAGACGGCTTCAACCTGCTGGAGGAGTATCTGACGGGAGGGCGTCCCGACGAGGCGGGCGGCAATACGGGATACTACCAGGTGGAAAAATGGACGGGAGTGTCGGGCGGCAGCGTGGAGGCGTTTACCAAAAGCGATCGTTTCCTGCAGGCGCCGAATCAAACGCGGCGGCAGGAGGGGGCTTTGGATCTGGCCGACAGCGGGGACAATTACTTTATCCGCCTGAGGGCGATCGTTACGCCCCCCTTGAGCGGTGAGTGGACGTTCTATGTGGCGGGGGACGACAGTGCGCGCCTGCTGCTGTCGAAGGATGGGAGCCGGTTCGGAAAAAGGCCGATAGCCGATGTCTCGTCATGGACGAATCGCTACCAGTGGGACCGGGCCGCGGGACAGAAAAGTGACCCGAAAATTCTGCAGGTGGGAACCGGTTACTTTCTGGAGGCGCTGCAGTATCAGCAGGCGGGAGGAGCTCATGTGGCGGTGGCCTGGCAGTACAAGGCGCCGAACCTGTGCCGCGAGGCCGGCGTGACGGCCACGCAAAGCTCGACATACGGCGAAAGCGCGGCCGGAAACGCGATAGACGGGAGACTGGACACGCAGGCGCATACAAACTCGACGGGGAGCGCGTCGTGGTGGCAGGTGGACTTCGGAACGGAGAAGCCCCTGAACCGTGTCGTCCTGCAGAACCGTGTAGATGCGACCAATGGAATGCGGCTGAGCAACTTTCGCCTCAGCGTGCTGGATGAGCGGGGAGAAGAAGTGGCCGGCAAGGACTTTTACACGGAAAGCGGAACCTATGCGGGAGCGGTGGTAACGTGGGATCTGCCGGAAACCGTGAAAGGCAGAACAGTAAAAGTACAACAGCTTGGGGTGAATGGACACGGGAACTATTACCTGTGCCTGAGAGAAGTGGAGGTAACGGAAGAGAACGAATACACGAAGGCGCCGGTACTGGTATCGGGAGCCCATGTGCAGACCATCCCCG
>CAZNVW010000155.1:0-5988 GCA_964576595.1 uncultured Verrucomicrobiales bacterium | reverse complement strand
CTCTCCCGTGACATCCGTCACCCCATTGAGAACGACCCGGCTGCTGTCTTCAATCTCCAGGGTGGAAGCCCCGCCCAAATGGGACAGGCTGATGCTGGTGCCCTTTTTCGCTGTGAGAAGATCGAAATTTTGCAGGGTACCCAGAAATTCCGCCGTGTAATTGCTGAAGACCATCTGCTTTGTCCCGTTGACGGTACCGGCTCCGCTGCCGTCAATTATTCCGGCGAACTTGTCAACTTTATGCTCCGACCCGGCCCCGGTCGTTGCGGCAATATCTGACAGGGTGATGACGGTCCCGCCATTGATCGTCGCAGAGCCGTTTATATTTCCCCCGCAGAGTGTGGACCAGTTCCAGGAAGCCCCGTTGGCCTTGCCCAGGATGGCGTCTGTACCTGTTACGGTCAAATTGGTTCCCGCATTGATCGTGGCGGTTCCCGGAGTGGAGCCTGCCTTGCCCAGACTGCCTGCGTAAATATTGCTTTGGAAAGTTCCTCCGTTTATATAAATATCCGTCTTCCCGGCAATAGCCGTATTGTTGGCGTAATGGGCGCCTCCTATAACGGGGCTGGCGAAGTTGCCGGCATTGAAGACCATGGTGATGTCCCCGTTGACATTGGTCAGATAGGTTCCTATGGCAGAAGCATATTGACCTGCCTGGCTGGTGAATGAATTGTAATTCGCCGTTGCAGAAGAGAACTCAAGATAAATATCGCCATTTACGGCCGCACCGTTGACCGCTCCAAAAACGGTGGTAGTTCCCTTGAAGCCTTCGGACAGGCGAAGATGGATATTGCCGTAATAGGTGCCGGACGTATGCCCCGCTACCCAGCTGGTGGGAGCGGAAAGCGTGGTGCCTATAGTTACCCATAAATCATGGGAAGCATTTGCGGAGCCGTCATTTCCCGAATTTGCGTAAATAGTTGAATTTGCGCCTGACGTAGTCAGTTCGACGACGTAGGAGCTGGTTGCGTTGCGCGCATTGTAAACGCCGCCCGCAGTAAGCCCCACGACGGTGGCCGTATCTGTGGTCCAGGCAATCATCCCGGGCTTGTTGCTCAAGTCCGGAGGAGTATTCTGCTGCGCGAGATAGGGATCAAGAGGGCCGGTTATACCCGTAGTGGAAGGGGCGTAGGAGAAGCCCCCGTCCAGGGCGAGACCTGATACCACGCTCTCAAGCCCGCCGGAATAACTGAACGTAATACCGGAGGACGTCAGCCCTGTCGGCGATTCCGCCTCTCCAATGAGCATGTCTCCGAGCCAGATATAGTAACCCGCGGAGAGATTGTGGGCGGCGTCTCCTGTAATGTAGGCGACTCGGAGAGTCTCCGTATTGGAGGACATGTCCGTCGAATACAGAACCTTTGTACCCCACTGAATATAAGACTCGCTTACATTGAGCGTGCCATTGCCCAGACTCAGGGAGAAATGATCGGCATTATTCCACCCTCCCGCATTCCCGTCTCCAAAGCGAAGAGTGAAATCGACCGTGTATCCGTTTTGAAGCGTCTGGGCGGTCTCCCAGTTGCGGGTCAGCGTACTGGTCCCGGCGGGAGAAAAATGAATACTGTTGCCGGACAGGGATACGTTGGTCGCAGTGAACCCCTTGGCCGTCAGCGTCTCCTGAGTAATGAGAGGCGTTTTCCCGAAATTGACGGACAGATCGGAAGTCTCCTTTCTGATTTGCCCGGCGGAGCGGCCCGCGTACCCCATGGCTTTTGCCATATTGCCGGCAATAATCAATTCCCCCTGTGCATTGGGGTGCAGGCCGTCGCTGAACATGGTGCGAACTGCCGTGCCGGGCTTGTCTGTCCGGGCCACATCCACCAGCCCCTTGTTGACATCGATCAGAGTAATACCGCCTTTCCAGGCGGCCCATTCCGCCAGGGCCTCGTTGTAGCTCGACATGGCGGCGAAGTCTGCCGCATTGTTATTGTTGCTGCGATTGTCCGTCCAGCACGGAATCGTCGTTATGACAATGGAGGCATTGGGATTTGAGAGCTTCATGGAATCAATAATCACATCCATGTCCCCGGTGCCGCTCCAGGCATCTCCCGTAGTCCTGGTACCCAGCATATTGCCCTGCACCCTGGCAAGATTGCCGCCGGAACCTATATTGGCATTTTCGGAGAGAAAATCATTGGTCCCGATCATCAAAAAGAAAGTATCCGGCGTGTTGCTCCCTGTGAAGGTCGGCCCCGAGTACTGGGTGCCGTCTGTTTTTACCGTACTTTGCCCCAGCCAGTTTTTTATATTGGAATTACCGAAACGCCCGCCCGCTTTCCTCCCTGCGATTTCATAGGCGCGGGCGCTTGACTGGGAAGAATGGACATTGCTGAAACTGCTGCCCCCATACCCGTTCCCGGCAAAATTGCCGCCGCTATTGCCCGTATTGACACCGACGGGAGTATAGTCGATCCCGTTATCCACAAAAATCTTGTGCATCGCCCAGCGCCATGAGCCGGCATTGTAGCCGTGGGTGATGGAGTCGCCTACATACATGACATTGCCCGGATTCCCGTTTGAAAGGGAAGCCGAAACCGGAGAAACGCTCAATAAGGCGGGTAGTAGAGCGGTCAGCAAGGGTAAAGGTAGTCTGAGTTTCATGCTTTTCTGAAGATTGAAGTGGTGCGTAAACGGGGAATTTTTTCCAATGCGGGTACGAGTAAACGTGTATATAAAGCTTGCGGATTACAAAACCGTAGTCAATGAGAAAAAAGAAAGCGAAAGACAACTAAATTGAGGTCTTTTAGGTCAAATGAAGTCTTTTTGAGCGGAAAAACAAAGCATTGAGGCAAGATTTTCTATTTACTTAATTCATTTATTATTAATTTTTTAAATGAAAAAATAACGGTTTGTAAATCCGTTTGTTTTTTTATTGGAATTTATCGGAACGGGAATAGGAGGTTTTATTTTAGAACCTGTTTGCGCGGGGAGTGGAGAAACCCGGTAATAATTTCGGGGAAGTGACGTAATTCCGCCTTTCCAACAGAGGGAAAACGAGGTAGGAAGGGGCCGATGTCCAAGAAACCTGTTGTTTTGATTATTCGTGACGGCTGGGGAGTGAACCCCGGTGGTCAGGCGACTGCCGAAGCCGACTGCAATGCCACCCTGCTGGCTAAAACTCCTTTTACAGACAAACTCCTTGCCGAGTATCCGGTAAGCTATCTGGGAGCCTCCGGCGAATCCGTCGGTCTGCCCGACGGTCAAATGGGCAACTCCGAAGTGGGGCACCTCAACCTGGGCGCCGGCCGTATCGTTTATCAGGACCTCTGCCGCGTCAACAACGCGATCAAGGATGGTTCCCTCGCCAGCAATCCCGTTTTGATCGAAGCCTTCGACAAGGCGAAAAACACCCGCCTGCACCTCCTCGGTCTTGTCTCCGACGGCGGCGTGCACAGCCACATCGATCATCTGATCGCATTTGTAAAAGAAGCCCATGCCGCAGGCGTGAAGGAAATCTTCATCCACGTCATTACTGATGGCCGCGACTGCTCCCCGACCAGCGGAGCCGGATTTGTCCGTCAGCTGGAAGGAGCCGTCAAGCCCTATGGCGCGCAAATCCCGACCGTGATCGGCCGCTTCTACGCCATGGACCGCGACAAGCGGTGGGATCGCAACAAGATCGCCTGGGACGCCATTGTTCTCGGTCGTGGTGAACAGGTGCAGGGCGACCCTGCTAATGCGCTGGAAGCCTGCTATGCCAAGGGTGAAACCGATGAGTTCGTCAAGCCGATGATTTTCTCCCACCCGGATGAACAGCGCGTGCGCGACGGGGACGTCGTCTTCTTTTACAACTTCCGCGCCGACCGCGCCCGCCAGCTTTCCGACGCATTCCTCTATCCCTCCTTTGATGGCTTTGACCGGGAAGTGATGCCCAAGATTCATTACCTTACTCTGACCGAGTATGATGCAAAGTATCCCTCTCCGATTGTGTTTGAGCCTGAAACTCTCACTAACATTCTTGGGGAAATCGCCGCGGGGCGTGGTTTGGCGCAGCTCCGCATCGCTGAAACGGAAAAATACCCGCACGTGACCTACTTCTTTAACGGTGGTGTGGAGACTCAGTATGACGGCGAAGACCGCATTTTGGTTCCCAGTCCTCGCGAAGTGGCTACCTACGACCAGAAGCCGCAGATGTCGGCGGAAGAAGTCGCCGACAAAGCCGTTGCCGCGCTCGACAAGTACGACATGGTCATCCTGAACTTTGCCAACCCTGACATGGTGGGGCACACCGGCTTCATCGAAGCGGGCATCAAAGCCTGTGAAACAATCGACGCCTCGCTGAAAAAAGTAGTCGAAAAGACCCTTTCCCTCGGCGGCAAGTGCCTGATCACGGCCGACCACGGCAACTGCGAATTCATGCGCAATGCCGACGGCAGCCCCAATACGGCGCATACGACCAACCTCGTCGAACTCATCTATGTCGGGGATGACGCCTCCTCTGTAAAACTGGAGAATGGCATCCTGGCCGACGTGGCTCCGACCCTGCTTGACCTGCTCGGCATCGACAAGCCTGCCGAGATGACGGGACACTCCCTGATCGCCCGGGCGTAACCCCTCCTCTTTTCTTTTCCGGCGCCCGGTCAGCAACCGGGCGCCGTTTTTTTGTGCCCGGACTAAAAACGTTATAAAAATCCTGAAACATTGGTTTTTAACCGTTCCGGTGAGAGTAGGGGGGTGATCCCCTTTCCCTGGGATAAAAAATTTAACAATTTTGAAGCATTATTTTTACAAAAACAGCTTATTTTCCCCCTAAGCTTATTATTATCTATCGATTATAAAAAATTAAAAAAAATCGTCAAAGTCGTAAATAAGGCTTGCGTGAGAGCCAGAATTGTCTATATTCAGCGCCCCAACATAGCGTCCGGTAATAATCGGACGGGAAAACTCAGTTTTTCACTCTATCGGGTGCGCCTCCGGATAAAAGGCTTCCTGCAAGGAAATCGTCTCTTTTGAAACGAGCGCGCGCCGACGAACCAAAAAAACACGCAGGAATCCATGCCGACCATCAATCAGCTCGTCCGTAAAGGGAGACTCGTTCCCGAGACGAAATCCAAGTCGCGCGCTCTTCACAGCTGCCCTCAGCGCCGTGGTGTGTGCCTCCAAGTGATGACCCGTACGCCCAAGAAGCCGAACTCGGCTCTTCGTAAGGTCGCCAAAGTCCGTCTTACCAATGGGGAAGAAGTAATCGCCTACATCGGCGGTGAAGGGCACAACCTTCAGGAACACTCCATCGTCCTCGTTCGCGGGGGCCGTGTGAAGGACCTTCCGGGTGTTCGCTATCATATCGTCCGTGGCGCTCTTGACTGCCTCGGAGTCGACAAACGTCGTCAAGGCCGCTCCAAGTACGGTGCCAAGCGCCCGAAGGCCGACAAGAAGTAACCCGCCAATAACCAAGAATTTTTGAATTATGGCTCGCCGCAAACGCGTCTATAGAAAAGTGGAACGTCGTGACTCCCGTTACGACAGTGTCCTGATCGGCAGAATCATCGGCAAGGTGATGCTCTCCGGCAAGCGCTCCCTCGCTGAGCGTATCGTTTATGCCGCCATCGACATGGCCAACGAAGGAACCGACACGGTCGATCCGTTGGAAATCGTCGTTCGTGCCGTTGAAAACGCCAAGCCCCGTGTAGAAGTCAAGTCCCGCCGCGTTGGTGGTGCTACCTACCAGGTGCCGTTGGAAGTGGACCCCTCCCGTTCCGAATCCCTCGCCATTCGCTGGCTCGTAAACTACGCCCGCAACCGCAAGGGTGTGCCGATGCACAAGGCTCTCGCGAACGAAATCAAGGATGCCGCCAACAACCAGGGTGCTGCTGTCCGCAAGCGCGATGACGTGCACAAGATGGCCCAGGCCAACCGTGCGTTCGCTCACTTCCGCTGGTAAAGCACCCGCTCATAGCCTTGAATCTTTTTCCCACAGAATAACACATGTCCGAAAATCCTAATAGCCCCGACCGCAAGGCTCCTCTGGAACGTACCCGTAATATC
>CAZNVW010000154.1:0-6040 GCA_964576595.1 uncultured Verrucomicrobiales bacterium | reverse complement strand
AAGAAGCGCGCTCATGGGTGCGCTCTCCCGCGGACTGCGGCGCGCCTGTCGTAGTGGCGGCTGGAGGAGACGGTACCCTGAATATAGTCGCCTCGGAGCTGGCGGGGACGCAGACCGCCCTCGGAGTCCTCCCGTCGGGATCTGTCAACGTATTTGCCCGGGAAATCGGTCTGCCGTTTCGTAACTTCGAAGCCTGCTATCAGATCATCCGCGCGGGAAAAATGCAGGAAATAGACGTATTTTGCGCCAACTCCCTGCCGTTCCTTCAAATGGCGGGCGTCGGCTTTGACGCTTGCGTGGTAGAACGAACCACCTGGGAAAAGAAAAAAAAATGGGGCCCTCTGGCCTATGTCTTCAGCGCGCTCTCCGTATTGCGGGAAAAACCGGAGACCGTCATTTTGACGGAGCCGGACGGGAGCGAACATGCCGGCGTCTTTGTCGTCATGGGCAATGGGCGCTTGTACGGAGGCTCCTTCCCTCTCTTTCCCCTGGCGGAGATGGCGGACGGACTATTGGATGTACTCGTCTTCAAAAAACTGGGCCTTTCCCTGGCGGGACAATTTGCCAGAGCCGTATTTTTTTGGAAAAAACTTCCCGGCTCTCCTCACGTCGAGTATCTGCGTTTGCCTGCCTGTCAAGTGAAGACCTCGGCCGGATTGCCGTTTGAGCTGGACGGAGATGTCAGGGGTAACGGCCCGGTAGCCGTCTCACTGTCCGATAAAAAACTGAAAGTGATCGTCCCTTGAAACAGTGAGGGGCGCACCAACGGGCCTTGAGCGAAAAATGGGGAAAACCGCTCGGGTCAATCTACGATTTCGGCCCCCCTGACACTGTCGGCTTCCTCGATAATCTCTGCGCCGACCGAGTCGGACTTCGGTGATTTTTTAGGTACGGCCGCGGGAGCGGCAGGCTTTTTGACGGCCGGAGAGACCGCCGGAGACTTGGGCGCGGGTGCTGGGGCCGCTTGCTCTCCCTTTGAGGAAGAAGCGGTCGAAGGAAGTGTCGACATATCGGCAGGCAGCGGGGCATTCGCCCCAATAGAGCCGACGGGCAGAGCCTCCGCAGGCTTGCGCATATGGATCTCTACCCGGCGGTTGGCGGACTGGGCCTCGCGGTCCCCCTGTATGGAGACGACGGGAGAGTCTGCCGCGCAGGCGCGAATATAAACGCGGGAGAGATTGATGCCGTTGCCCGCGAGCCAGCGGCGCACGGCGTCGGCGCGGAGGAGAGAGAGCTTGCGGTTGTAATTGACATTGCCGAAACTATCCGTATGCCCTTCAATAATGAAGCGGGTGGTGGGGTTCTTCTCCATCAGTGCGGCCAGCATCAGCAACCCCACATGGGCGGACTGCTTTAACTCGGCCTTGTCATACTCAAAGAGCAGATCGGCGCCAATACGGGAGTAGCCGCTATTTTCTCCGAGAGAGCCGCCGGGAGCATTGAGCAGATCATTCAGGGACTTGCTGCCGTCGGGATTCATGGAATCATCCGCACCTCCGGCTCCGGTAAGCTTTTCCTTGTACCATTCGTCCATATTGACGTCCTTGATATCGGGCGCCTTGATAGTGACGGGATTCTCATTGACAAACCCCGGATCGGGCGGCACGTCCGGCAGCCCCTTTTGCAGGGAGGCCAGATCCAGTTTTTCCCCCATCTCCTGGGCCGACGGCTCGGAGATCTTGATATCGGGGAGGGAAATAGTCGTCTCACCCGGCGCGACGATGGCATCGTCTATATCGACATCGACAATATCCGGCGGGTCGATCGTATCATCGTGCTGGATTTCCTCAGGCGGAGTGACGGGATCGGGAGGGGGCGGCTCGTCGCTTTTCTCCGGCTCAATATTGACGAGCACGCGCACCTCCTCCTCCTGGGGGGAGGGCGGCGGTTGGGAATGAAGGGAGAGATTGATGTCAAACACCCAGCACAGGGCATACAACATTATATGGAAGGAAACGGCCCCGGCCAGGGCGGCCAGTACGAGGCGCACGGCCTTCTCCCTGTTCTCCGGCAGGAGAAAGGCTGGCGTGCGTCGTCTATTGACCGGAAGAGGCGGGCGTGACATGGGAGCAAATTATTGGGGACGGGGCGGGGGCACTCGCCTGACCGGAATGAAAACCTCCGGCACGGGCGGGTGGGTATGTTTGGCGAACCATTCCGTTACCAGCGCGTAGAACTCGTCCGAGTCGGCAGGATAACCCTCGGTACCTCCTACGTCAAAAGGAGTATAAAGCTTCTTTTCCCTGGAAGCGAGAGCCGTATATATTTTTTGTGCCGTTTCCGAGAAAAAGGGAGCCTCCCTGTTGTTGGTGGCGACGAGGACGGGAATACTCAACTTGGCCGCCGAAGCGACCGGAGCGACGTCAAAACAGCGGAACCCCATGCGCCACTGGAGAATCTGATCTCCCGTCAAATAATGCAAATAGGCCGGGACTTTGCCATGATCCTCCACAAGACGGTGCCAGATGGCGTCTTTGAGAGTAGAAAAACTGTTGAGAGAAACCACACTGCGCAGGGCGGGCATCTCCGCGGCCGTCTGAAGCGAGACGGCGGCTCCCAGACCGTCGCCATAGGCGCCAAGAGACCCCAGATCGCCGAACTTCTTTTCAGCCTCCTGAATAAGAGCGGCCATATCCGCCTTCTCATCCCTCCCGTACGTACAATTTTCCTCGGGGCTCCGTTGCCCGTGCGCCCGGAGATCATACGCCAGACAATGGAACCCGGCGGCGGTAAGATACTCTGCAACGGGGTACATACTCTCCATACTCCGGCCCCAGTCGTGGGCGAGAATAATCGTGCCGCGCCGCCCGCCCGGCAGAACCGGGGGAAGCTGCTTGCGGGCGGCGAGCAGCTCCTTCATGCGCCTCTGCTTGACCGCCAGCCCCACCTCGGACTCGGGAGCCGCAGAAATCAGACAGGCGCGGAAACTCCCCCCCTCCACTGGTACGGAGAACGGCTGAAGCACTAGGCCATAATCTGCCGGAGCCCGTGAAATCCTCAGCATCTCCTCGGTCATGGGACTGGCCGGAGGATGAATAATCGTCGAGGACTTTTGCCAGCCGTAATACAAAAAGGCGGCGGAGCCGAGCAGAAAACACAGCAGAAGAAACAACAGGCAGATTTTTTTCAGTCGGGAAAAGAAGTTCACGGGCGGGAAAACGGTCGAAAAGGAACGCTGTCAAAGAGAGAATGGCGGGAACCTGTCCAGCCGCACTCTACTTAACGGAATGAGAGACGGGGAAACAAGCATTAATCCTTCCTCCAAACAGATATACGCGCGAAGACGCGTCATAATTTCCGGGAAAATTCCTTTTCTCATTGTCCCAAAAGGAAAATTCCGGCATGATATGCGCATGGGTTCTTGTCTTGGTATCATCTTTGCTTTGCTGGTATTCGTCGCGACCGGAGTGACTCTTCTGTTCCAGTGGAACGCCAATTCTCACATGACATTTGAGCGCACCGCGGAAGCCCCCGTGACAAAACAACACAACTGAATACCCGGCTATGAACCCTCTTCCCGTCATTGGCGTCACTCTGGGTGACCAGGCCGGAATCGGGCCTGAAATCGTCGAAGCCGCGCTGTCTTCCTCTTCCTTGCCCGGCGGCGTTGAGTGGCGAGTACTCGGTCGCCGCGTGGAAGTAGCGCCGGGCTGCCCGACCCCGGAGTCGGCACGGGCCGCATGGGATGCCCTGGAAGAAGCCGCCGCCGGACTGGCCTCAGGCGAACTCTCCGCCATCGTGACAGGCCCTGTCGCAAAATCCTGTCTGCAGGCCGTCGGCTATTCTTGGCCGGGACAAACCGAATTTCTGGCCGAGCGGCTGGGAGTGAGCGACTTTGCCATGTGTCTGAGCGGCCCCCACCTGACTGTCGGGCTCGCGACCATCCATGAGCCCCTCGCCAGAGTACCGTCTCTGCTGTCCATAGACTCCATCGTGCGGACAGGAAAACTGCTGGGTGACTTTTGCCTGAAAAAAGGACTGAAAAATCCTCGCATTGCCGTGGCTGCCCTGAACCCCCATGCCGGAGAGGCGGGCGCTTTTGGCGAAGAAGAAATACACCTGATTGCCCCCGCTGTCCGCCGTTTGCAGGAAGAGGCGCAGGACACCTCCCTTGCCTTTTCCGGGCCTCATGTACCTGACGCGCTGTTTCGCGACGCCTGGCTGGGCAAATACGACGCCGTCCTGTGCATGTACCATGACCAGGGCCTGATCCCGCTCAAAATGGTGGACTTTGACTGCGCCATCAACATCACGCTCGGACTTCCGCGCCCCCGCGTCAGCCCTGATCACGGCACGGCCTTTGACATTGCCGGGAAGGGCCTGGCGAACCCCTCCAGCATGATACATGCCTGCCAGATAGCGGCTCGCCTGGCCCTGTCTGACAGCCATCCCTTTATCTCCTGAACCCTTGCCTCCCCAAAAAAAATGAACCCATTCCGTTTTTTCTCCCTCTCCTTGCTGGCCCTCTCCTGCTACCTGCCCGCCTCTTTACTCGCGGCGGAGGACATCACCTTGCCCGAACCGGTCAAAGAAGGCGGGCGTCCATTTAATGAAACCCTCAAAGAACGCAAGACCGGCCGCGACTTCAGCGACCGGGAACTGACTCCCCAGCAGCTCTCCAACCTGCTGTGGGCGGCCAACGGCCTCAGCAGGGAAGACGGCAAACGCACGGCTCCCTCCGCTCGCAACGCCCAGGCCATCGAGCTCTATGTCATCCTCAAATCGGGCGTCTATCTCTACCAGGACAACAAACTCAAACTCGTCCTCGGAGAAGACCTCCGCAGCATCGCGGGCACCCAGCCCTTCACAGCCAAAGCTCCCGTCAACATCATCTACGTACTCGATTACTCGAAACAGTGGGAAATGCCTCTCGAAAAACGTCGTCAGTACGGCGCGGTTGACTCCGGCTTTATCGGTCAGAATATTTACCTGCATTGCGCCTCCGAGGGACTCGCGACCGTCTTCCGCGGAATGATTGACGCCCAGGCCCTGCATAAAAAACTGAACCTGCCCGATACCAAGGAAGTCCTGTATGGACAATCCGTCGGCTTTCCGAAAGGAAAGTAACTCCGGGGAAGAGCCGACTGGGCATGCTATTTGAACTGTCAGGGGGACTCTCTCCCAAAGGAGACCAGGAACAGGCGATCGAAAAACTCGCTCGCTCGCTGGAATGCGGCAACCGTCACCAGACCCTTCTGGGAGTCACGGGAAGCGGCAAAACCTTCTCCATGGCAAACCTGATCGCCCGAGCAGGCAAACCCGCCCTGATCCTGAGCCACAACAAAACCCTGGCAGCCCAACTATACTCGGAATTTCGCAAATTCTTCCCGAACAACGCGGTCGAGTACTTTGTATCCTACTTCGATTACTACCAGCCCGAGGCCTACATCCCGAGAACGGATACATACATCGAAAAAGACTCCTCCATCAACGACGAAATCGAACGCCTCCGCTTGAGCACCATGGGATCCCTGCTCACCAGGCGCGACGTCATCGTCGTTGCCTCGGTCTCCTGCATCTACGGCCTGGGCTCGCCAAAAGACTATGTTGACCTGATGGTACCTCTCAGGGAAGGGGCGCAGATGGAACGAAACGAACTCCTCTCCCGTCTCGTAGATCTCCTGTTTGAGCGAAACGACATCGAATTCAGGCGGGGACAATTTCGCGTTCGCGGCGACGTCGTGGAAATCCGCCCCGCCGAACTGGAAAACGTCGCCCTGCGCGTCGAATTCTTCGGCGATGAAATCGACCGCCTCAGCCTCATAGACCCTCTGACGGGCAAAACAACCGAGAGAGTCCCGCGCTACACCGTCTTCCCGGCGAAACAATTCGTCTCCTCCCTCGAAAACAGACAGAAAGCCGTCAAATCCATCCGCGAAGAAATGGTCGACTGTGTCGCCCGATTCGAAAAAGACAACAAACTACTTGAAGCGCAGCGTCTCAAAATGCGTACCGAGTACGACCTGGAAATGATGAACGAACTGGGCTTTTGCCAGGGCATAGAAAACTACTCCCGGCACCTGACCGGGCGTGCGCCGGG
>CAZNVW010000153.1:0-6140 GCA_964576595.1 uncultured Verrucomicrobiales bacterium | reverse complement strand
AGGTATACGTCTATCGTGCGGGCGAAACGGAATGGAACTACGGCGGATTCAACAACACGATCGGTCATCGAGTCGGTGACGCGGCGCTGTCGAGTTCGTTGGCTCGGACGAGTTACGGCCTGGCGACAGGCGGTTCACACAACAACACGATCTATAAGTATAATACCCACAACACGGGTACGAATACTGGTATCGTCATATACAACGTAGGCGCGAACACAGGCAATACCATCACCTTCAGCGTCGCCATACCCGGCAGCGGCATTCCCATCACTGAGGCCATGGTCGGCAACGTTGCGGGTACGTTCACGTATGACCGTACGGCGAAAGCGCCTGAACCCACTGTGACTTACAACGGTACGTCCTTGACCAAGGATACGGATTATATCCTGTCCTATCAGAACAACACCAACGCCGGTACGGCTACGGTAACTGTGACGGGCATAGGTCTGTATCAAGGTTCGGTCAGTAAGACGTTCACGATTGCCAAGAAAGCTGTCACTGCACAGATCGTGAGTGGTACGACCAACAAGACGTACGACGGCACTGCGGCGGGCATGGTTACGTTTATGTTCGCCCCTGGCGAGATCATAGCCGGCGATACCGTAAGTGTCGCGGCGACGTCGACGTACGCACAAGCCGACGCGGGCGACAACATCGCCATCACCATCGGCGCACCCTTTGTCATGGGCTTAGGCGCGGCGAACTACGACGTCACTCTGCCCACGACCGCAACGGGCAATATCTCCAAAGCGAGCTATGGTACAATCACAAAGACGGTGTATGTCACTTCTGGGGATGTCAACAGCATCAAAACCATATCGATCGCAGACTTGAACCTCCCTGCGTTGTTTCGCAACGCGACGTTTGATAGTCTGGGACAACCGCCATCGAACGGACTTGTAACAACGGTAGCGCTTTCGAGCGACAAGCTCCAACTCGAGTGCACAATCGGCAGTTCGGTGACGAATAACGTTCAGGATGCTGTTGCAGTCGACATCACCAGTGCCAATTACACCTGTACGGCTATCATCACATTCAAGGAAACATCCAAAACGCCCATAACCATCAGCGGCGTCACCATCGACGGCGTAACGGGCGGTACAAAGGTGTATGACGGTGTGGCTGTCGCGGAGAATATCACTGCGATTGCGTTCAGCGGCAGCGGTTCTGACACGATAAATTCTTCGGACATTTCTATCAGCTGGTATGAAGGCCTGAATCCACTGGGTACTTCCGCACCCAAGATAGCCGGGGACTATGCGCTTGTCGTTAGCATAGATACCGATACGCACGTCGGCAGTCTGACGATACCGTTTACCATCACGCGTAGGCCGCTCACGATTGCAGTGGACGACAAGTTCGTCGCTGTAGGCAGCGCAATTCCCTATACGTATCATTTAAGGGAGGCTCTTGCGTCAAATGATGAGTTGAACTCGGTGACTATCATTTGTGCCTACAACGTATCGTCTCCGGCGGGCGTTTATCCAATAACACTCAGTGCCGCCAGTATAACGAATGGCTCGGATGATGTGACGAGTAGCTACAACATCGCTTACGTCATGGGTACGCTGACCGCAGGCAACGAGTACGGCGTCACCATCACAGGCGGAACCCTTTCGCCTTCGGGTACCGTGTTCATTCCGGGTATGCAGTTGACCGCCACGGCTGTGGTACCGGCAGGCAAAACATTTGTCCGCTGGGATGCAACGGGGTTGAGTCTCCCCTCGTACTACACGAACCCGCTGACGTTCATGATGCCTAACAATTCGGTTGCGTTGAACGCAGTCTTTGCCGACACAACCCACACCATCACCGCCACGGCCGGTGCAGGCGGTACCATCACGCCGGGCGGCGCGGTAAACGTCGCGAGAGGCGGCAGCCAGACCTTCACGATCACGCCCAACGCGGGTTACTCCATCGCGTCGCTGACCGTAGACGGCGCAGCAGTCACGGCCGCATCGACGTATACGTTTACCAACGTTACTTCTAACCACAGCATAGCGGCTACGTTCGCGCAAGCCGGTACTACAACCGGCGGCAGCGGCGGATTCATCGCGTCCACATCCACACCCGCGCCCGCGCCTACACCGACGCCTACCCCTGCGCCCGCATCCACGCCCACCGAACGGTTGGTAAAAACGCTCAAGGAAGCGGCTCCGGGTACGACTGTAACTGCATCCGACGCCGCCCTCACGCGTGAAGCATTGGAAGCCATCGGCGGTCGCGACGTAAACGTCATCATCCCTGTGCCGAATGGCATGTGGGTCGTCAACGGCAAGAAGATCAAGGGCAACGCCGTAGGTTCGATTGACCTGTCGATCACTACAAAGCATTCGACTGACGGGCTGCGATTCTCGATCGCACACGACGGCGCGTTCCCGTTCACCGCAACCTTGCGTATGCAGATCGGCAGCGTCGGTGCGCCGGTGCATCTGTATTACCAGAACGGTCAAAAGCTCGAACATCAGGCGTGGTCGGTGGTAGACGCGGAGGGATACGCAAACTTCGAGTTCACTCACGCGTCGGAATACCAAATCTCTACCGTAGCCTTAAAGGGTGTGACGGCCAAACAGCCGCACAACCTGACCGCCGGTTCAATGTCCATCGTGCCGTACAAAGGCAGCACGATCGCCAAGTGGAGCAAGGTCAGCGACAAGGATATGTGGTTCGCGCCGACTGTGTCGGGCAACTACAGCTTCAAGGATAACGCCAAGACCTTCTCGGATATGGGCGGCCATTGGGCGGTCAATGACGTGGCGTTCGCTGCGTCGAGGGAACTGTTCGGTGGCACGACCGCAACGACCTTCTCGCCTGACGCGCCTATGACGCGCGGCATGTTCGTCACGGTACTCGGCAGACTGGCCGACGTAGACGTATCCGCATACACTGCGCGCGACTTCGCAGACGTGAAGTCCGACGAATACTATGCGCCGTACATCGCGTGGGCTACAGAACACAACATCGTCGGCGGTACGGGCGACCGCTTCTACCCCGACGCGCCCATCAACCGCGAGGGTATGGCGTACGCGATCGCCAACTTCGCGAAGCTGTGCGGCTACAAACTTGCGTCCTCGGGCGTGACCTTTGCCGACAAGGACAGCATCTCGGGTTGGGCGGCATCCTCCGTTGCACTGATGCAGGGCAGCAAGATCATGCAAGGCGACGAGGACAACGCGTTTGATCCCAAGGGCGGCGCTACGCGCGCGCAAGTCGCGGCGGTACTGCGCCGACTGATCGAGTATACTGTGAAGTAATATGCGATCATCTGCAACACGGCAAGTGCAATTTATCATCACACGCGCACACAGGCAGAGGGTGTCCCTCTGCCTGTGTGCATTTGATCGCGTATAGCGGCCTATGCACGTGAATCCAGAAGAGCGAAAGCGGTGAACGCATGGACTGCGTGTGATCTTTTTTTGGAAGGCATCATTACTTTCATATCGCCCTGCCTACTGCCCATGCTGCCGATCTATGCATCCTACTTCGTCGGGCAAAACACAGAGGAACATGCGCGGGGCACACTCCGCAACGCGTTGGGCTTCGTACTCGGATTCACGGTCGTGTTTGCCTACAATGCATTGTCAGAGGCGTCGTTTCGCATGGAGCATGACTCTACTGTTTATATACATAAAATCAGTACGCATTAATATGAATATATTACACTGTATCGTTCTAATCGCGAAGCAGTCGTGCGGGGTGGTCAACTTGCGCCTTGCGGTATAGCGTACGAACCATCGTCCAAGAACACGCCGCGATAAGCGATGATTGTCATTTGCGACACAAGACCGCAATTCTGTAGATTGCATAGGCACAGTTGAGGAGGCGTATGAGTAGATCAACGATAGCAACCATGGATCGGCCACGTCGACAGAACAAGGGTTTGTTGAGGGCGATCAAAAAGCACTGGCAGTACTATATCTTTCTGATACCAGCCGTCGCATTCTTTGTCGTATTCAGTTATCTCCCCATGTATGGCGTGCAGATCGCTTTCCGCGAATTTTCCGCACGGTTGGGATTTTGGGGCAGTCCATGGGTCGGCTTCACCCATTTTGAACGGTTTTTTAACTCGTATTATTTCTCGACGCTCCTGCGCAACACAGTGACCATCAGCCTGTATAGTTTGGCCGTAGGGTTCCCTCTGCCCATCATACTTGCGTTGGCCCTAAACGAAATCAAGAACGGCAAATTTAAGCGCATAACGCAAACCGTTACATATGCGCCTTACTTTATATCCGTCGTCGTGATGTGCGGTATGGTTATCTCGTTTCTTTCGCCTACCACGGGTATCATCAACAAGGCCATCATGGCATTGGGTCACGAACCCATCGCCTTTCTCAACAGCGAAAAGCTGTTCAGCACGATCTTCGTATTGAGCGGCGTATGGCAAGGCGCAGGTTGGGGCAGCATCATATACCTCGCTTCATTGGCGGGCGTGAATATGGAATTGCATGAAGCCGCGTTGATAGACGGCGCGGGCAGAATATCGCGCATCATCCACATCAACATCCCACACATACTGCCCACGATGACCATTATGCTGATCTTGGCAGCCGGCGGCATCCTCTCTGTCGGACACGAAAAGATCCTGTTGTTACAGAATGCGCTCAACGCGGGTACGTCTGAGGTCATCTCTACTTACGTGTACAAAGTCGGTCTTATCAATGCGCAGTACAGTTTCTCGACTGCGGTCGGTTTATTCAACTCGGTAGTCAATTTGATATTGCTGATCATCGTCAACTTGTTCGCCTCAAAAGTGGGCGAGACTGCCTTATGGTAAATCACTTGTATATTCACGATAGGAGTGCGCAATGGCACAGACAAAACAAGCAACGAATCACGCGAACCACTCGAAGCATTCAGGGCATTCTGGTGTACACGAATCCTTTGGCGACAGGATATTTCTGGTTTTCATCTACGTATTCCTCGTACTCGCCCTGATCATCACGCTGTATCCGCTGATCTATGTCACCAGCGCGTCGATCAGCGACCCGCGTTACGTGAATACGGGACAGATGTGGTTGCTGCCCAAGGGCGTTACATTCGAGGGATACGCCAAGCTCCTTGGCAATCCCGAGATATGGATCGGCTACCGCAACACAATCCTGTATACCGTGACGGGTACCTTGATAAGTCTGATCGTCACGATTTCCTGTGGATTCGCCATGGCGAAGAAAACGTTGCCGGGCAGAAATATCTGTATGGCATTCATGATGGTCACGATGTTCTTTAGCGGCGGACTCATCCCGAGCTTCATCTGGATCAAACGTTTCGGGATGTTGGACACCATTTGGGCAATCATCCTGCCGGGTGCGACGTCGGTATGGAACGTCATCATCACGCGTACATTTATACAGACCAGTATACCCGACGAATTAGAAGAAGCGGCGAGCATCGACGGCTGCAATACCTTCACGATCTTCTTCCGTATCATTTTGCCGCTGTCTATGCCCATCATCGCGGTCATGGCGCTGTTCGCCGGCGTCGGCCGGTGGAATAGCTACTTCCAAGAAATGATATATTTATCGACACGAACCAAAATGCCTCTGCAAGTCTTTCTCCGCGAACAACTCATCGTCGCACAGATGATGGCGCAATCCGATAAAGTCATAACGAGCGAGGAAGCCATCACATTGGCAGAACAAGTGAAGCTGTCCGACATCATCAAATACGCCGTGATGATCGTGGCGACGCTTCCCATCATTCTTGTTTATCCGTTTTTACAGCGCTTCTTTGTGAAAGGCATTCTCGTAGGCTCTGTAAAAGGGTAATAGCAGCAGTGTAAAATCAATAGGAGGATCCAATGAAAAGAGTGCTCACACTTATGCTCGGGCTGCTGATCGCGTGTTCGCTTGTGTTATCAAGCTGCGGCGGTTCCACGGGCGACACGGCTACAACGGCGTCAGAGTCAACAACGAAGGATGCGGCAGAGGCAAAGGACGCGGAAGCCGCGACGACCAACAGCGAAGCGGCCGCCGCGCAGAGCAAGGCCGACGATCAGGCGACTACGGCCGCCGAACCCACAACCGACGCCGCCGATGCAAACCCCGTGAATCCAATCGGTATGCCCATCGTCAAGGACAAGATAACCGTATCCATGATGGGCGCCAAGCACCCCATTCACGGTGATTGGTCTAATA
>CAZNVW010000152.1:4432-6212 GCA_964576595.1 uncultured Verrucomicrobiales bacterium | reverse complement strand
TGGCCTATGTGGTCGGGCGCAACCGCTCCCGGAAATGGGAGCGCCTCGTCGCGCCCCCTGAACTCCTCCCTCTCCATGACATTCGCCTATCCCCATCTCCTCTACCTCCTCATCGTCCCGGCGCTTTTGCTTGTCCTGGCCTATGTGGTCGGGCGCAACCGCTCCCGGAAATGGGAGCGCCTCGTCGCGCCGGAATTAAGGAAGGAACTCGTCAACCCGCCCAATCACGCCCGGCGGCTGACCGCCCTGCTCACCGGCATGATCGGCCTAGCCCTGCTGATCACCGCCATGGCCCGCCCCCAGTGGGGAGAACGCGAAGTACAGGAGTTTTCCAGGGGACGCAATCTGCTGATCGCCATAGACGTCTCCCGGAGTATGCTGACGCGCGACGTACAGCCCTCCCGCCTCGAGCAGGCGAGGACGGCGGCCTTTGACCTGCTCGACGCCCTCCCTGAAGATAAAATAGGCCTCATCGTCTTCTCGGGTGAAGCCTCTCTCGTCGTGCCGCTGACTCACGACCACAACGCCATCAGGGAAACCCTGGAACAGGCCAATTACGGCTGGATCAACTACGGCGGCACCAACTTCAATGACGTCATCTCGCTCGCGCTGAAAACATTCGGCAGAACGGAGGGCACCAACGCCCTCGTCCTGATCTCCGATGGAGAAACCACCGAACCACTCTCCCCCTCTCTGGCGGACGACGCCAAAACGGCCAAACTCATCGTCATCGCCGCCGGAGTAGGCACGGCCACCGGCGACACCATACCGGACAAAACCAGCCCGGACGGCTTCTTCCGCGACAGAAGCGGCAAAATGGTCGTCAGCAAACTGGACAGCGCCTCGCTGGAACTCCTGGCGAAAGACACGGGCGGCCAGTACGCAGCCATCAGCTCCGGCAATACCCTGAACCGGATGGTCAAGGAAGTCTCCAAAAAACTGGACGAACGGGAAAACGCCACCTCTACCCGAAAAATCGCCATGGAACGCTACGCCCCCTTCCTGGGAGCCGGGATGTTTCTGACCGCTCTCGCCCTGATGCTCTCCGCACAATGGACAAACAGAACCGCCAGAGGCAAAACGGCGGCCATGACTCTCCTCCTGCTTGGCCTGTCCCTCCTCGCCCCGGAAGGCCGAGCGAACACCCCCGAGATGGCTCATCCCGACGCCCCGGCTCCCCGCCCGCTTTTTGGAAACGGAGAAAAAACAACAGACGCCATCCCCGATGTCCCCATCCCGGAAGATCTCCCGCTTGAAATGAAATCGTGGCTCGCCTTTCAAAACGGTTACAACAATTTCAAACAGGGCAAATTCGCGGAAGCCGCCTCCGCCTTTTCCCAGGCGCTCCTGTCCGAAGACAAAAAAGTCCAGACGGAAGCCCATTACAACCTGGCAAACTCTCTTGTAGAAAAAAATCTGAAACTATTGAAAGGCAAGGAAGCGGAAAAAATATTCTCCGACGAAAAAGCGCTAAAAGCCATGGAGGATTCTTTGCGGGAAGCCATTCGCCACTATGAAGATACACTCAAAAAAGAAGCGTCTCATTTGAATGCGCAGACAAATAAAAAAATCGTCGAAGAAATCATCAAAAAGCTGAAGGAAGAAAAACAAAAACAGGATCAGAAAAAGGACAACCAGCAGCAGGATCAGAACCAGCAGAAAAACGATCAGCAAAAAGACAACCAGCAGGATCAGAACCAGCAGGATCAGAACCAGCAGGATCAGAACCAGCAGGATCAGAACCAGCAGAAAGACAACCAGCAGGATCAGAACCAGCAGA
>CAZNVW010000152.1:0-4332 GCA_964576595.1 uncultured Verrucomicrobiales bacterium | reverse complement strand
CAGCAGAAAAACGATCAACAAAAGAACGGCCAGCAGGATCAGAATCAGCAGAAAAACGATCAGCAAAAGGACGGCCAGCAGGATCAGAATCAGCAGAAAAACGATCAGCAAAAGGACGGCCAGCAGGATCAGCCGGCCGACCAGTCCGGGGAACAGGCCAAAGCCGGCTCTCCCTCCGGCAAACCCGGAGAAGCGGGCGATGTCGAAGGCCGCCGCATCCCGGTCGGCGAAGAAGAAGGAAAGGCTCCTGAAGACACCCCTGAAGAACAGGCTCTCAAAATCCTGAAAGAACGCTCCGATCTGGAAAAAGGCAACCCCATGCCCCAATACAGACCCGGCAACACTCCCTCCAAAGATTGGTAACCCTTTCTCTTATCTCCATGAAAACTCTAGCCACTCTCCTACTCTCCCTCCTGTGCTGCCTGTCCGCCCAGGCCCAGCTCAAATTCATCTGGATGACCAAAGCCCTGGTTCCCGGAGAGAGTACCCAGCTCTTCCTGATGCAGGAAAACGGTCAGCCCTTCTCTCTGGACGCCCTGCCCAAAATAAACAACGGCTCTCTCAAGCTGGAGCAGAGCGGAACCATCGCCTGGAAAAACTCCCCGGGCGGGCGGGCCTTCGCCGTCCTGTTCACCTGCATCCCGGACAAACCGGGAGCCATGACCATCCCGTCCTTCGAAGTCAAGGACCAGGCGGGCAAAATGCTGGTTTCCCAGCCCCAGAGCGTCGCGGTCGTTCCCTTTGACCGCATCCAGTGGAAAGAACCCTCCTATCGGGGCGAGACCTATCCCTACGGCGTCTTCTGGTATGTCCCCCAGGCGTCGCCCTACGTCAACCAGCCTCTGGAATGCGAGTTGAAGATTTACAGCCCCGACTCGTTGAACAACTTCAACGTGCCCCAGATACAGAGCGAGGGTCTGGCCGTAGGCACCTTCCTGCCGCCCCTGTTCTACCAAAGCATCACCCCCTCCGGAGAGGCCCTGCTCAAGGGGCGGAACTGGATCGCCTACAGTTACTCCGGCAATGTCACGCCGCTCAAGTCAGGAAACGTCAGACTCGGCCCCGGCTCACTCGACGCCACCGTCATGGACGAGCAGGTAGATTCCCGCTGGGGGCAGATCATCCGCCAGCTTGTCCCCATCCCCCTGACTCTGCCCGACTACGTCATTGAGGCCAAAGCCCTGCCCTCAAGCGCCCCGGCGGGATTCCAAAACGCCGTAGGCAGCTTCTCCCTCAGCGCCTCGACCAAGACGACCGACCTGACCGAGGGCGAGCCGGTCTCCGTCACCATCCGGCTCAAAGGCAAGGGGAATCTGAATATCATCTCCTGTCCCCTGCCCGAGCAGGAGGAAAACTGGAAGCTCTACCCGGCCAACAAAATCACTCCCGCCGACGACCAGAGCGGTACTCTTGAGTTTCAGCAGCTCATGAAGCCCTTAAAAGAAGTCAGCGGCATCCCCTCCTTCAAACTCGTTTACTTCGACCCCGAAAAAGGACGCTACGAGACGGCCCGGAGCGAGCCCATCCCCCTCAAATGGAAAGCCTCGTCGGAGCATGCCTCCGGCACGGGAGCCAAACAGGCCCAGCCCCCGGCGGCTGGCTCCGTCCCGGTTGAAGAAATGACGGATATCATCAGTACGACCAAAGCGCCCTCCAGCCTGAGACTCTCCCTCTCCATCCTCGCCGCCCAGGATCTCGTCCTCTGGCCCTGGGCACTGGTTCCCGCGCTGGTGCTGATCTTCCTCGGCATTTACAAACGCGCCAAAGAACGACAAAACCAAACCGCCGACAAACGGGAGCGGTTGCACAGACTGGAGGGAATCACCCCCGGCGCAGACGCCCGCTCCTTCCTGCGCTCTCTGGGCGCGTATGTCGAAGCGGAAATCCCCGAAAACAGGCGTACAGAGGAGATAAAACTCATCCTGTCGGAAAGGGACTCTTCCTCCTACCTGCCGGAAAATCAGACCATCGACCTTCCCATGGAACGGAAAACAGCCATGCTCCACGCCGTCAAAAAAGCGGTCAGACTCCTTCCTGTCCTGCTCCTGTCCCTGATGACGATGCTCGCCGCCTCCCCGCTCTCCGCCGCGGAGGCCAGCGCGCGGGCCCATTATGGAACGGGAGACTTCAAGGAGGCTCGCGAAGCCCTGGTCAAAGAGCGGGAGTCCATCAGCGGCGGGGCGGAACTGGCCAATCACTTCTACCTGCTGGGCAATACGGAGTATAAACTGGGCAACCCCGGTCAGGCGGCCCTCGCCTACAGGCGCGCCCTCCTGATCGCGCCCGATCTCTACGAGGCCACCCGCAACCTGGCCTTTATCGAACGGAAAGAGGGAGCCATCCATAAAACCCTGACTTCCACGGAAGAAATCCTGGCAAAAGTCCCCTACATGTGCTTCAAGTACACGACTCTCCTCTTCCTCCTCCTGTTCACCACAACAGCGGCCGGAATGTGGGCCTGGAGACGCAAGGGAGTCTCCCAGTGGTTCCTGTTCGGCCTTTTCCTCCTGGGGCTGGCAACCAGCGGCTGGTGCCTCTGGAAATACCCGGTCATCCCGTCCTCCCTGGACGCCTCGGAGCAGTTCATCATCACGGCTCCCGGCTCCGCCGCGTGGCACGACGCGACAAAAGACAGCAAAAAAGTCTTTACCAAACTCCCCCCCGGCTCCGTCGCGCAAGTGCTCGCCGCCCGCGGCTCATGGCTCTACGTCGAATTTGCCAATGGAATCCGGGGATGGGTACCGGAAGACGCGGGCAGCTTCCTGCTCGAAAAACCGGCGCAGCTGGATAACGCCTGATCTGCCTGATCTTTATCCCTCAAAAAAAGGAGCTGGTTTCCCCTGTGTGAAACCAGCTCCTTTTTTATAGTGAATCCGCCGTAATCTTCCCCGAACCGGGATTACTCCGCCATATCAACATCGAAATTGCAGGCGATATCTATTTTCACGCCCAGCAATTCATCCCGCTCCCTGGCGGCATCCCTGTCTCCCTGAAGCTCCTTTTGGTGCAATTCCTCTATACAGCTCCTGTTGTCTCTGACGAGTGCGGCCAGAGATGACCAGTTCTCCGCATTCTTCGTCCAGGGAACCTCCTTCACCTGCTGGTCTATCAGTGCCAGCCCCTGATCCATCTCTCCTTTTTTCAAGAGACAGGAAGCTCGCATCAAGGCCCACAACTGCCGATTCTCCACAGACATTTCCGGCAGACTCTCCAGTTTGAGCAGCTCCCGGCACGCGGCGGCCGGATCAGTCTTTTTCAATTCTCCAATCCGGTTCATGATCGGGATTCCCCGGAAGGTCTCCCTGATGGCAATATCGGCAAATCGGGAACTTTTTGCAGAGGGATTCTCTGCAATCACCTTGTCCAGCATCTCCTCAAATCCCACCCAGGCTTCCCGCTCGCCCTCCTCGGTCAACACCGTATTCTTTGCCTGTCGGCTCATCCAATTCAACGGCACCATAAAGACCTTCCTCCAATGAATCAATGCGGGGTCTGTAATATTTCCTCGCAAGAAACGGGTCATCTTCCCTCTCTTTTCCTCCAGGCTTTCCTCCTTAAAAGGCGACTCCTTGCACCATTCAGATGCGGGCGGTACGTTGAAACACACCCCCGGCAAAAGTTTTTTCACTTTTTCTATGGCCTGTTTTCTCTCTCCCGGCGTTGCCTGCTCTAAAGCTTTAACCGCAGGGAGAACCTCCCCCTTCTTCTTTCTCCCTTCTTTCGCATCCTCTACCCACCAGTTCAAGGGAGATCCGTTAAAAGAACCGCCTATCCCGTAAAACGGGCGGCCTTGCGCATCCGCCAAAAGAAGAACCATCTTTTCCGGCGCCTCTTCCCCCTCTTTTACTGTCTGCTCCACCAGGACGAATTGATCCTTCACCCTGTCGCGAAACAGGGGAGACTCCATCATCGACTCCGGCCTTCCCGGCTGGCCGGGCTTCCACTCCTGCCCCCGGTACACGATCATCAAGTCCTTCTTTTGCTCGACGGCCTGCTTGCGCGCCGCGGCCAGATCTGTTTGCCAGCCCTCCAGAGCAAACCCCGCAGTCAGGGAAAGAAGGGACAGCGTCATTGATATCAGTTTCATCATGAATAATGTATAAGATTAATCCTCAAAATCGAACTTGTAAGTGAAAGCGGTCAGCTCCTTTATCCGGCGTTTGGACTCCTCGTCGCCCTTGAGCTCTTTCCGCCGCCAGTCGGGCAAATTGTCCCTGTTCGCTTCCAGGCGGGGCAGCGCCTCGCTCATTGCTGCCGCATTTGTCGTCCAGGGGGCTCTCTCCATGGCGTTCCTCAGCTCTGTTACTCCTCCCGGTTCCCCGTTGCTGAGAT
>CAZNVW010000151.1:0-6264 GCA_964576595.1 uncultured Verrucomicrobiales bacterium | reverse complement strand
CCACAAGAGGTCTCTCGAGGAGGGCACCTGCGATGAGGAGCGGCGGCTTCTGTATGTCGGCATCACCCGCGCCCAGGAGCAGTTGACCATGACGTACTGCGGCTCCCGTATTCGGTACGGCGAGAAGGTGTTATGCGATTGTTCCTCTTTCCTGAAGGAGATACCGGAGGATCAGCTCCAGTGGGAGTTTTACCACGATATTATGCAGGAGGAGGCAAGCGAGGAGGAAAAGGGAGAGTTCTTCGCCAGTCTCCGGGGGCTTCTTGACGAGGATTAATCCTTATCTTCCGCCGATTCCGGCAGCCGTACCCGGGCCACCGATGAGTCAGGCAGGGTGATCATCCGCGAGACATATCCGTCTCGCGCTTCGAATACGGTGCAGGCCGCTACTTTGTCTCCTTCCATCAGGGCAAGGCAGGGCCGGGTTTTTCCTTCCCAGTCCACGACGCCCGCGCGGGCCGAGGGCGCTACGTCCCGCTGAGCCCAGCGAATCAGGGCGATGGAAAAGTAACGTAAAAAGGTGACTTTGCCTTTTATGTCGGTTCCCATGGTGAGGCTGGTGAAATGCAGGTCTTCGGCGAGCCAGAAGGAGAGCGCCGTCAAGTCTGACTCGTTGACGCTCCGGGCAAAGTCTTCCGCCGCCCGAGAAACGACTGGCGCCTCTTCTCCTTTTCTGACAGGACGGGGCACGTCCATCAGGTAGCTCAGTTTGTACGGGAATTTACCCGAGGGCGCGATGGATACGCTATAGGACTCCCCGGCAGGGATGATGTTCACACGGAATCGGATGTCTTTAATTTCCTGCGCCTTGCAGCGGCGGCGTATTTCAGACAACTCATTTTCATTCAAATCGGGGTATTCGTATGTACCCTCCATGCGGCTGTCCACATAGACGGCATAGATTCCTCCGCCTCTTTTTTTCGCGATAAAAGAGGGCATCATTTTGGAGTAATACCGGCTGTTGACTTCGAGGATTTTCCAGTCCGTCCGGATAAAGGAGGAGATGATGACTCTTACGGCTATGGGGAGTTCGGGGTGCGCTTCGATAAAGGCAAGCGCTTCCCTAGACAGGTCGCGGGAGGCTTGCGCCTGCGCCACTTCCGGAGAGTCCAGCCAGGAGGTGTCGTCATTCCATGCTTCCGCCGGGCAGGCGGCCATTTCCCCGAATCCGCTGATAAAGTCGCCTACCTGGGGGATGTAGCCGTCAAGGACGCAGGGGAAGACAAATAAATCCGCCGGCAATGCCGCTTCCCCCTGGGGGGACAAGGCGCATCCGAGGCGATAGCCGCGCTCTCCGCAAAATTCAAAGGTTTCTACAGATTCTACTTTTGTCAGGAAGTCGGCCAGACACCCCTGCCCCGGCAGCAAGGCGCGGGAGTGGGAGATGTCTACACGCAGGAAGGTCAGTTTTTCCCCCTCAAACGAGGGGTTCTCTTCTTTCCTTCTCCGTTTCTCGGCCTCCAGCAGGTCCGGGTCGCGCACGATGATGATGCTCTCTTCTTTTTTCAGTTTCCGGACGATCAGGGAGATGCCGCACAGGAATTTGCGCCCCGGAGAGAGGGACTCTTTCATGGTCATGAGAGGCCGGCACTTCATCCTGAGTTCCCGCCCCGATTCATTCATCAGCAGCCACTCGTCTTCTATTTTGTCCTCCGGCGCGCCCTCATCCGGCGAGACGCCGGTTTCCAGCACTTCCCAAGGGGAGCGGGGGGAGTCCACAGACAGGGGGAATACTTGCAAGCACTCCCATTCCGCCGTCGCCGCGTTGAATTTCATCAGTCCCGCCACTCGCAGGGGAGATTCATCCGTTACAATCAGCTCATACGGCAATCCCTCGTTTTCCCTGCAAAACGAGGGGCGGGGGGAGAGGGGCGCGCCCGTCTCCACCAGACGGGAGAAAATTCCGTTGTGAGCCTTGTTGTTCTCTTTGTTGAGGATGAAGTTCCAGGTGGTGGATGAGTTCTGCATTTTGTCGCCCCAGCGTATCATCTTTCCCCCGTGTGAGAAGGAAAAAATCCCCCGAGCCGGAGCCGCCCGCCGCAAAAAAGGGCCGCCCTCCCCGGTATCGGGAAGAGCGGCCCTGAATGGTTCGATACGGGTTTTTAGAAGCTGTACTTCACGCCAACGTTGGCACGAACGCCGTTTTCCCCGCTGCGGAATTCTCCATCCACGTCACCGAAGATCGAGGTCTGCCGGGTCAGCGGCTGTACGATGCCGGCGCCGACGACTACTCCCAGACGGGAGGAGGAGGCGCCTTCCAGGCGGAAGCGGTCGTTCATGCCCTGATAGCGGGCCGTCACGTCTCCGTTCACGTCAGTCAGGTCCTGCAGGATCATCGTGCGGATTTCAAAACGGCCTCTCATGGCTTCATCCGCGTTGGTGAAGTATTCCCGCGTAAAGCGCACGCCCGCACCTACGGTGCACAGCGACTGGTTGCGGCTTTCCGTCGTCAGGCCGGCGTTGCCCGCGCCCTGTTCGCTCAGGCCGTCGATGCTCGAGTAGCCTCCGCTGATGAGAGCAAAGGGTTCCAGGATGCTGTCGAGGTCGTCGCTGACGGTAAACTGGTAGCCCGCCTGCACGGTCGCCAGAATGTGGCTGCCGTCGCCGCTGGCCTTCGTCCGGCTCGAGTAGTCGCCGATTTCCAGGTGTCTGACGGTGTCCAGAGAGGTCATGCCTCCCGTGACGGCTCCGACGATATTCCAGTTGTTGCGGTTGTATTTGCCGAACAGGTCGATGTCATAGGAGTCGCCCTTGGCGCTGCCATAGTGACCGTCAACGGTCGTGTCCGAATGGGTGTAGCTGAAGGCTACGCCTCCGACGAAGTGTTCGCTGAAGCCGTGGCTCGCGCCAAGGATGCCGCCCCACTGGTTGGTGCGGTAACCTGCGGCGTTGCTGTCGCCCCGCATGGTGTAGGTGCCGCCCGTGCCATTGGCCCAGATGGTATTATTGTACTCTTCGTAGCTAAGGCGTTCGGCTCCCGTCTTTTCCTGTGAGGCGCGCGTCAGGATGTCGAAGTTATGTCTTCTGACTTCCTGGGTCTGCGCCATGTAACCGCTCAGCAGAGAGGCATTGGACAGGGCCAGATGGCTCAAATTCGTGTGGCCTGCTCCCTTGGCGCTGAGCGCCAGGGCGGAGCCCAGTTTCTTCAGTTCCCCGTCATAGAAGGCCGTACCCGTTGCGAGGGTGTTGGCGACAGGCGCCATGGCTTTTTCGTTGGCGGTCGTCGCAACGCTTTCAAAGCGGACAAAGCGCAGCATTTCCAGATTGAGGCTGTCGCTGCCGCCAATGAGGTTGAATGTGAGCCATTCGAAGTACTTGTCGGCATTTTCGAGCAGATAGCCATAGTTGCCGTTTTCCCTGACTTGTTCGCCGCCCACCAGGAGTTTGCCGCCGCCGGTCGCCTGAATGAGGGTCATGGTGTCGGGAGACTCAAGGATGGAGTAATTGCCGAGGTTTTCACCGAGGATGAAGCGGGTACCGTTGTCTATCGAGATGGTGCCCGTGCTTTGCAGGCCGATGGTGTCTTTGGTGTACTGCTGGAGGACGGGGCCGTCGAGCAGGTAGCTGGAGCCGCTCTCGAAGTTGACGTTGTTCACGCCGGCATCAAGGAAGCCGGAGTACGAGCTGCCCGAGGCAAAGGTCAGCCCCTTGTCACCGAGGTTGCCCTCGATGCGCGTGCCCGCGCCGAAGTTGACGGCAGCTCCCGAGGAAATGTCGATGGCGTTGCCGGCGGAGCCGAGGGTGGTATTTTTTCCAAAGGTCACCGTGGAGCCGCTGCCGATGGAGATGCTCTCACCCGCCCCCGCCGCGATGCCGGAGCCGTCTCCAGAGGAGAAGGTGCCGCCGTTGGAGATATTGAGAGAGCCTACCGAGGCCTGCGCGCCAAGAGTCGCCTTGCCCCCGTCGAGGGTCAGGCTGCCAAGGGTGCTGTCGCCGCCGGCAGTCAGGCTGCCGCCGATAATGTTGACCGGGCCTTCGATGGCAATGTTGTTCTTGAAGTCGGCTTTGCCTTCCGCCCCCGTAATGGTCAGACCGCCTCCGAGGAGGGAGCCGTCGCCCAGGGCCGTCAGGGAGCCGTTGTTCAGGACCGTGTCTCCGCCGATGGAAAGAGCGCCCGTCTTGAGAGAACCGTTGCCGATGAGAGCGTCGCCGTCGATGGCGATGCTGTGAGTCAAATCGGAGGTATCAGTCAGGACAGAGCCCTTGCCCGTGATTTCGAGGCTGCCCAGATGGATGGAATTCACCGCTCCCATGGAGCCGTCAGACAGGACAGCCAGACCGCCCACAGAAAGGACGCCCGTACGAACAACGCCATTACCCACGAGCGCATTTCCGTCAATGGCGATGCTGCTGGCCGGGTCGGTTGTGTCGGTCAGGACAGAGCCGGTACCCGTGATGCTCAGGCTGCCCAGGCGAAGCGAGTTGACGGCCTGGAGAGTACCGTTCCCCAGCGTTGCCGCCCCCTTGATTTCAGCGTCCCCCGTCAGGGTGACGGTGCCGCCATTTACGGACAGGGCGCCGTCAATCAGGGCATTGTCTCCCGCTTGCAGGGTTCCGTCCGCAATAGAAGCGTTCCCCGTAATATGCAGGTCGTCTCCCAAAAGGGCCGTCCCGTCCGTTTCGATGGTCAGGCTGGAGGCCGTGACATCCGAGGCGGCACGATCCATTGTCGAGCCCAGGCCCGAGCTGCCTTGCAGCAGGATGTCTCCCAGAGTAATGTGGTCGCCGTCGAGAGCCGCCACATTATGGGCGGTCAGGGTCAGATTGCCGACCGTCGTGCGCTGGGCGTCGGAAACGCCGCCCATGATTTGCACGGATATTGCCTGAGCCTCCAGGGCCGCCGTCGTGATGGAGCCGCCGAGCCAGGCATTCTGCGCGACTGTGAGCAGGCTGTTTTTATCGACGGACGCAGTCCCCATGAAGTGGGAATCAGCCGTTCCTCCGGAGAGGGTCAAATGGCCCCCCTTGAGGTTGAAGCTTCCCGCTCCGGTCAGGTCGCGGATTTCCAGACCGTCCTGATTGCCGACGGTAATAGTGTTGTCCGTCCCGTTGACGACAACGGCCGGCTGACCGGCTCCGCCCATGATAATGGCCGCTCCGCTTCCGGTTTCTACCGTTCCCAGGTGGCCGCCCTCAAGCGACAGGGTCGAGCCGGCCGCGCCGGTGAAGCCGCCCAGCAGCAGAGCGCCTCCATTCTTGAGATCGATGTTGCCTGAGGTCAGCGCAACGGTTCCGGCGGAGAGTTTGCCGCCATCAAGGATAAAGGAGATGCGGTCGTTCAACACGAGCTCATCCACGACATTCTGGTCAGAGGTGTCAAGCATTCTGATCAGGGAGCCGTCCTGGGCGCTATTGCCCTCCAAAGTCAATTTTGTACCACTGACTTGTTCTTTGATAATAAACTCTTTATCCGTCGCATTGCGCAGAATGCCTCCATCGCTCCCCAGTAGCGTCAGACTACCGTCTGTCAAAGTCGTGGAGCCTCCCGTCTGGCTCAGGACGGCGCCGTCCTTCAGCGTCAGGTTGTTGGAGAACACGTAGTTACCAGCATAATCGCCGCCCGGCCGGAGCTCCAGCTCAGCCAGATTGCCGATCACAGTAACGTCGCCGGTGCCGAGCAGAGTGATCAAACCAGCCGTAATATAGCTGTCGGGATGACCTCTACCGTCCAGCACGACATGCGCATTGAGTATGGAGGTTCCGCCCGTGTAGTCGTTCGCAAGATTCGAGATGATCAGCCCGTGATCGGCCGCCTCGCCCGTGAAGCCAAGATCCCCCTGAATGACCAGCCCGACGCCGTCTCCGGTCATTTTGGTCTGGAAGTCCATCCACCCTTCTCCGTCTGTCAAACGATAGGCCGTTACGTTTTCATCATTGGCGACCGGAGTATAACCGGTATTGAAAACAAGCGGATTGAGACGCGTGCCGCCGCCGTCCGCTTCACTCTTGGAGCCGAGCAGTTCCTTGCCGTTGGCGGGCGTGTAGTTCCCGCCCATACCGGCGATGTCCGCGGCGTTGACCAGGTTGTACCCCCAGTCCGTCTTCACGACAGTCACGACGCCCTCAGTCGGGAACTTGCTTGTATCCAGATAGAAGAAGGAGCGTTCCGCCTGAGTCTGGAAGTCCAGCTTCGCGGAGATATTCGAGTAGCTGCTGCCCTGGAAGAGTTTAAAGTCATATCCCTGTACCTCCGTCAGTTCATTGGAATTGAAGCCCAGCAGGAAGGTTCCCCCCAGATTGACGCTGCCCGTCGCCGTAACCAGC
>CAZNVW010000150.1:0-6292 GCA_964576595.1 uncultured Verrucomicrobiales bacterium | reverse complement strand
CGGCGGCGATGTTCTTCGCGATGACTTCTTCACCCTTCTTGGCGTAGGTCTTGGCGATGGCCTTTTTGATATAACCGATGGCTTCTTCCTTGGGCAGAACGCCCGAGAGTGCGAAGAAGCAGGTCTGCATGATGGTATTGATGCGGCCGCCCATGCCCGTCTTGCGAGCGACGCTGAAGGCGTCGATGACGTACACGGAGAGATGCTTGTCCAGAATCTGCTGCTGCATGCGGGCGGGGAGGGAATCCCACACCTTGTCGGCGGGCAGATGCGTGTTCATCAGGAAGGTGGCTCCATCGACGGCGTTCTTCAGGAAGTCGAAGCGGTCCAGCAGGGAGGGCTGGTGCAGGGCGATGAAGTTGGCCTTGGTGATGAGGTACGGCGAGCGGATCGGCTTGGGCCCGAAGCGCAGGTGGGAGACCGTGGAGGCCCCGGACTTCTTGGAGTCATACACAAAGTACCCCTGAATATAGAGGTCGGTGTGCTGGCCGATGATTTTGATCGAGTCCTTGTTGGCGCCGATGGTGCCGTCCGAGCCGAGGCCGAAGAACATGGCGCGCACGACGTCGTCGGACTCCGTGGAGAAGGAGGGATCGTAGTCGAGGCTCAGGCCGAGCACGTCGTCATGGATGCCGATGGTGAAGTGATCCTTGGGCGTGTCGAGGGAGAGGTTGTCGAAGATGCCCTTGACCATGGCCGGGGTGAACTCCTTGGAGGAGAGGCCGTAGCGTCCGCAGACGACTTTGGGCATGGCCGGGAGGGGCAGGTTGCCCTTGTTCTGGGCTTCGAAGAGGGCCTGGACGCAGTCGAGGTAGAGAGGCTCGCCGGCGGCGCCGGGTTCCTTGGTGCGGTCGAGTACGGCGATCTTCTTGACGCTCTTGGGCAGGGCGTTGAGGAAGGCTTCTGCCGGGAAGGGACGATAGAGGCGGATCTTGAGTACGCCTACTTTTTCTCCGGCGGCGGTGAGCGCGTCCACGGTTTCGTGGGCGGTTTCACAGCCGGAGCCCATCAGGACGACGACGCGGTCCGCATCGGGAGCGCCATGGTAGTCGCAGAGGTGATAGGCGCGGCCTTCGAGCTTGGCGAAGCGGTCCATCGCGGACTGCACGATGCCGGGGACGGCATTATAAAAGGGGTTGGCGACTTCGCGGCCCTGGAAGTAAACGTCCGCGTTCTGCGCGGTGCCGCGGATGAAGGGATTGTCGGGGGTCAGGGCGCGGCTGCGGAAGGCGTCGATCCATTCTTCATCGAACATGCCCTTGAGCGTGTCGTCGGAGATGTCGGCGATTTTGCCTACTTCATGGGACGTGCGGAAGCCGTCGAAGAAGTGGATGAAGGGGACGCGGGCCTCAAGCGTGGCGGCGTGGGAAATGGCGGCAAAGTCGGCGCATTCCTGGGGAGAGGAGGCGCAAAGCATGGCCCAGCCGCAGGAGCGGACGCCCATGACGTCGGCGTGGTCGCCGAAGATGGAGAGAGCATGCGTGGCCAGGGAGCGGGCGGCGACGTGGAACACGGCCGGGGTCAGTTCACCCGCGATCTTGTACATGTTCGGGATCATCAGCAGGAGACCCTGGGATGCCGTAAACGTGGTCGCAAGAGATCCGGTCTGGAGGGCGCCGTGTACGGCGCCAGCGGCGCCGCCTTCACTTTGGAGCTCCACAACGGAGGGAACGGTATCCCACAAGTTCTTTTTGCCCATGGCAGCCCACGTTTCCATGGATTCTCCCATCGGAGAGGAGGGAGTGATCGGATAGATGGCAGCCACTTCGGAGAAGCGATATGCGACGGAGGCTACGGCCTCGTTCGCGTCGATGGTGCTGTAGTGGATTTTTTCACTCATAAATCTGTCGGGATTACACGGTCGAAACTTGGAACCGTTCTTTTGTACACTAAAAGCGATTCACAAACCCGGATATGTGTATCGGCGTATGCTACTCTCGAAAGGCTGATTTGACAATCCATTTTCCGCCCAAAAGTGTCTTCTTGCATTCGTCCGGCTAACAGGATGCAAGAGAGGAAAAGAAAAAACGGGAGCAATCCGTTTCGCTGAAAGTTAAGGGGAAAAGGAGCGGGACGGTTATGGGGCGGCAATATCTCCGTAGGCTCTATTGCCGCCCTCCATGGGTTCCCACTGGTCGCTTTTTTTCGCTTCCCTGAGATGTTTTTGCGCCAAAGTTTCGTCTTTGGGTACGCCTCTTCCTTTGGCGTAGAGCCAGGCCAGCCGATAGTGATGATAGGCCGTCGTGCCCTTTTTATATTCAGCCAGAGCCTTGTCGATGTTTTGAGGCGTGCCGTCCAGCCCGAGCTCATTGACAAGGGCAGAACAGAAAGGGAGGTATTTTTCGTAGAGAAAGAAATTTTGTCTTTTGTCATGCCTTCCTTGCCAGAGGGTTCTTTACAATCGGAATCATTCATGTAAAGAGGGATTGTTATGGGAGTTCTGTTTTCTTTGTTGCTGTTGGTTTGTGTTTCCGGCGCCTGTTTCGCCGCGGAGCCTGTCGTATCTCCCCAATCCGCACAGGTGGAGAAAAAAGCGGGCAAGGCCAAAATCATTTACAAGGGCGGAGATGGCTCCAGTGTGGAAAAGGCGGTTGTGATTTGCGGCGCGAAGAATTCCATGGATGGTGTTCCGGCGGAATACGCATGGCTGGGCAAAAAGTATAAGGGCTATGAAACGGTAGAACAGGCGCTTTTGAATGTGGACGGAAAGAGTTATGATCGTGTGACGATCAAGACGAAGCGCGGCAAGGAAGTGGTTGTTTATTTCGATATTTCGGAATTCATGGGAGGGAAGTGAGGTATTTGAACGCGCTTGAAGGGGAGGGCTGTACGTCCTCCCCTTTCAGGTGGGTTATGTTTTGTCAGCAGGCGGCCTGTTCTGATTGCAGTACGTCTCGTATGGATCGGTCAAATTACCGACTTCTGTACCGCTCCGGATATTCGGGCTAGCCAAACGGCCTGTTTTTTGCAAAATATTTCCCGCCATGTCTGAAGCAAAACCGCAACAGCGCCAATCCACGGAGGCCGAGTTGATCGCCATCCGGCGTGAAAAGCTCGCCAAAATCCGCGAAATGGGTATCGATCCCTACGGCGCACGATTTGACACCACCGCAACTCCCGCAGAACTCAAGGCCAATTTTGAAGAGGGTAAACGGGTGACGATCGCCGGACGTCTGCTCGCCATCCGCGACATGGGTAAATCCCAGTTTTTTGTGATCGGGGATATTATGGGCCGTATTCAGGGCCATTTGAACCGCACGGATGTTTCCGAGGAGACCTGGGCTCTCTGGAAGCTGCTGGACCGCGGCGACTGGATCGGCATCACCGGTACGACATTCATCACCAAGAGGGGCGAGCCGACCGTCGAGGCGGAGCAGGTTACGATTCTTTCCAAGTCCCTCCGCCCCCTGCCTGACAAGTGGCACGGTCTGGCCGATCGCGAGGTGCAGTACCGCAAGCGTTATATCGACTTGATCGCCAATCCCGAGAGCGCCGATATTTTTGTAAAGCGCTCCCTGATTGTGGCGGAGATCCGCCGTTTTCTGAATGAGCGCGGGTTCCTTGAAGTCGAGACGCCGATGCTGCAGGATGTCGCGGGCGGCGCGGCCGCCAAGCCGTTTGACACGTATCACAATGCCCTGCAGATGCCTCTGACGCTTCGTATTGCTCCCGAGCTTTATCTCAAGCGTCTGATGGTCGGCGGGTTCACCAAGGTGTTTGAGCTCAATCGCAGTTTCCGCAACGAGGGGATTGACCGCCGTCATAATCCCGAGTTTACGATGCTTGAGGTGTACAATGCCTACAGCGATTTCGAGGGCATGGCCGACATGGTCGAAGAGCTGGTCTGTCATCTTGCCGAGAAGTTCTGCGGCGGTCTCCAGATCGAGCACAAGGACGAGGAGGGGAATTATCTCCGCACGATCAATCTTGCCCGTCCCTGGAAGCGCTCTCCCTATGATGATCTGGTCAAGGGCGTGGCCGGAGACGACTGGTTTGACATCTCCCCCGAAGCCCGCCGCCAGCGCGCGGAGGAGCTGGGTGTGGAAATCGGGGCCGATCTGGAAGATACGGATGTGACCCAGCAGATTTTTGAACGTCTCGTGGAGGCGAAGCAGTTTGACCCCTGTTTTGTGACTCATGTCGCCAAGGATCTCGTGCCCCTGGCCAAGCTCAATCGCCAGAATCCGAATGTGGTGGATGTCTATGAGCTGGATATTAACGGGCAGGAGATTTCGCCCGGGTATTCCGAACTCAACGATCCCGATGTGCAGCGCGACCGCCTGGAGCATCAGGCCGGAGAGGAGATACAGAAGGTGGACTACGATTTCATCGAGGCTCTCGAATACGGTATGCCTCCCGCGGGCGGTATCGGTATCGGTATTGACCGTCTGATCATGATGCTGACCGGCGCGCAGTCCATCCGCGACGTCATCCTCTTCCCCCAGTTGAAGAAGAGAGGCACGGTCAAGGAGGCGTAAGGCTGTCCCCTGTTTTCAAGGCGCGCGTTCCTTGCCGGAGCGCGCGCTTTTTTTATTCTTCGCCGGAGGCCGGCTGCGGTGCCGGCCATTTTTCGAGATAGACAAAGGTCAGGTTGGGGCTCATTTGCTCCTGTTTAAAGGGGGTGTAGCCGAGCTTTTCGTACAGGGCGATGTTTCTGACGCTTTTGGTGCTGGTAAAAAGCTCTCGCCGTTTATCGGGGAACATGTTTTCCAGATGGGTGAGGAGTTCCGTGCCGATGCCCTTGCCCCTTTGCTCCGGGTGGACGATCAGCTTGCCGATAAGCAGCGTGTCTCCGTTGATTTTGCCCCTGACGGAGCCGACCAGTTTATCGTTTTTACCGAGTGCTTTCAGGATGACTCCATTTTGGTATTCCTGCTCCAGTTGGGCGAGTGTTTCGGTCAGCGGGGGAATGGAGAAATTCTGGCATAGTTCGGCTTCGCTCCTGTAGGCGATGTACTGGAGCTGGAGGATGTTGTTCAAGTCTTCCTGTTCGGCAGGCAGTATTTTCATGCGTGGAGTGGGGATTCTGGAGAGAGAAGTTCGAAGAGCCGGCCTTCACCGGCGTTGAGGGAAATTTCGAAGCCTTTTTCAAGGAGTTCCGCAACAGGGTAATGTTCCGTGACTGAGGTCTCTCTGTCAAGTGGTTTGAATAGAACGGCACCGCTCTCCCTTTTCATCCAGGAGAGCGCCTCCCGCGGGATGAGGATGCGCTGGCGTTTGAGATCCCACTCGGGGTGCAGGTTGGCGGCGATCAACACGGTTTTTCCCGTGGTGAAGTCGTGGCGCAGGCCGGCGTAAAGCCAGTGACCGGAGACTTGCTCTCCCGCCATGCGTCCGAAGCAGGGGTTGAGTTTGTTGTACCAGTTCAGGCCGAAGTGGTGGCCGTCTGCGAGGGCCGGGTGCTGCAGGGCGTTCAGCAGGGTTTTGTAGTGTTCCCTCAGGCGGGTTTCTTCCGGGGTGGATTCCGCCCCGTCGAATTTGCCGTGGTTGCTCCAGCGGTTCAGGGAGGGGAGATGGGTGTAGTCAAAGATGCTGGTTCTGCCGTTGTCGCCTCCGTAGCCCCCCGGGCCGTCCGCCTTTTCACCGGTCTCCTGCCCGTTGTACAGGAGGATGCAGCCGGGAGAGAGGCAGAAGAGCAGGGTGGAGACGGCCGGCGCGGCTTTCAGCCCGTACCCGCCCCAGTGCAGGGGAGAGCCCATCCGGGGCTCGTCGTGGTTTTCCAGATAACGGACGGCCCGGTAAAAGGTGGGGATGTCGTTGTTGCAGAGTTCGTCGAAGTCGTTCGCCCATTTGCCTTCTTCGTAGATTTTATGCGCCAGGTGGTGGGTGGGGGCGTCGTACACGCCGTCGAAGCCGGACTCCAGAAGGCGGGGCAGGGGATCGCCGAATGTGGTTTTCATCGGGTCGTCGTAGGCCTCGGCGATGAAAAGGGCTGAGGGGTTCCGTTCTTTCGCCCGCTTGATGGCCCAGGCCCAGAAGGGCATGGGGATCATGTGGGCCATGTCGCAGCGGAAGCCTGCCACGCCCAGCTCCTGCCACCAGGCGAGGATGTCGTCCATCATTTTCCAGGTGAGGGGGACTTCCTCCGGGGATGTATCGGGGCCGGGCAGGCCTTCCGCCGCTGCGGGGCCTCTGGTGAAGTCATAGCCGTAGTTGAGTTTGACGGTTTCATACCAGTCATGGACGGATGGCGCCCAGGTCAGGCCGTTGTTGCCCGTGACTTTGCCGATGACTTCTTCTTCATGGAAGCCGGGATGGGGGAGTTTCAGGGGAGCCGGGCCTCCCGGCGCGT
>CAZNVW010000149.1:0-6588 GCA_964576595.1 uncultured Verrucomicrobiales bacterium | reverse complement strand
CCGTCGGTATCGCCCAGATCGGCAAGGCATTCCGCAACGAAATCAACCCGCGCAACTTCACCTTCCGTTCCCGCGAGTTCGAGCAGATGGAAATCGAATACTTCTGCCGCCCGGAAGACGGCATGCGCCTGACCGACGAATGGCTGGAACGCCGTCTCCAGTTCTTTGAAGAAGTCGGAGTCCCCCGCGAAAAAATCCATATCCTCGACGTACCGGACGGCGAGCGCGCCTTCTATTCGAAAAAAACATACGACCTCGAATACGAGTTCCCCTTCGGCATCCAGGAATTGGAAGGAATCGCCTACCGCACCAACTACGACCTGGGCCGCCACCAGGAGCACTCGAAAAAACCGCTGGAATACTTTGACGAAGAAACGCGGGAAAAATTCCTGCCCCATGTCGTCGAGCCGAGCTCCGGCTGCGACCGCACCATCCTTGCCCTGATCTGCGAAGCCTACGACGAAGAAGAACTCGTCGATGAAAAGGGCAAAAAAGACATTCGCGTCGTCATGCACTTTGTCCCCCGGATGGCCCCGATCAAAGTAGCCATCTTCCCCCTGCTCAAAAAGAACGAGGAACAAGTGCGCATCGCCCGCGAAATACGCGCCTCCCTTGCGCCCTTCATGAACACCTTCTACGACGAGTCGGGAGCCGTAGGCCGCCGCTATCGCCGCCAGGACGAAGTCGGCACGCCGTGGTGCATCACGGTGGACTTCGACACGCTGGGTGAAAATGGCCCCGAACACAAGGACACCGTCACCATACGCCACCGCGACTCCATGGAGCAGGAGCGGGTCGCCATCAGCGACCTCCTGCACTGGTTCCTGAAACGCCTCGGCTAACCCTCCCGGGATCTGCCCTCTCACTTGCCGGACCTGTCGGAACTCCCTTCCGCCAGGTCCGTTTTTCGCTGCGCCTCTCCATGAAAATAGCCGTCATCGCGGCAGGCAAGCCTGCCCTCCCCTTTGCCAAAACCGGCATAGAAGAATACCTTAAGCGTCTCCGCCGTTATGGAAACGTAGAGCTGAAACTGGTCAGAGACGGCTCCTCGGAAGAAGTCTCCGCCCGCCTGAGGGATGCCAGCGAAGGCCACATCCGTATCGTTCTGGACGAACGGGGCGATCTGTGGACGACAGAAGCCCTGAAAAATAAAATGGAGCACTGGCAGCTCAACTCCGTCAAACGCATCGCCTTCCTGATCGGCGCGGCCGACGGCCATACCGAAGCCCTCCGCCAATCGGCGGATCACCTGCTGGCCCTGAGCAAATTCACGCTCCAGCATGAGTTCGCCCTTGTCCTGCTCCTTGAGCAAATCTACCGGGCTCACACCATCCTCAAAGGAGAACCCTACCACCGGTAAAACACCCGCTCCCGGAATATTCCGACAAGAGGGCGCTCTTATCCCCCGGCAGCAGACGCCGCAAAAAAAGCTCCCCCGCCCGGTCAAACCGGACAGGGGAGCAAATATTTATCCTACCGGAAACATTCCGGAGATATTCCCGAAGGGGAACTTAGGCAGTCGCTTCAGTCGTCGTGGCAGCGGCTTCCTCAGCGGGAGCGGCCTTGACGTTATCGGCGGGCATGTCCACCCATTCGATGAAAGCAACAGGAGCGGAGTCCGTGTGACGGACAGGCAGCTTGATGATGCGGCAGTATCCGCCCTTGCGCTCGGCAGCGAGGGGAGCCACCACTTCAAACAGACGCTTGGCGGCCTTTTCGCTGCCCCGAAGGATGGAAACAGTGCGGCGGCGGTCATGAATGGTGCCGCTCTTGCCGAGGGTCACAAGCTTTTCCGCATAGGGGCGCAGAGCCTTGGCCTTGGCCAGGGTGGTCTTGATGCGTCCGTGAGTGATCAAGCTGACGGCCAGGTTGGCGAGAAGAGCTTGGCGATGGGCCGCATTGCGCTGCAGCTTCGATTTCTTTTGTCCGTGTCTCATGGGATATAAGTCCTTTCTTTAGTGAGATAAATTAATAATCGTCCTGGCTTTCCAGAGATTCCAGGTTTTGAGCGATAAGCTCGGTAAGACCCACGGCGGGCTCTTCATCCATTCCGATGCGAGACTTGGTGCCGGGAGTCGGGGCATTAAGCAACGAAGGATCGATCTGGACTCCGAGAGCCAGGCCGAGCTGCTGGAGCTTGTCCTTGATTTCGTTGAGGGATTTCTTGCCGAAGTTGCGGTACTTGAGCATCTCCGCTTCGGACTTCATGGCCAGCTGTCCCACCGTCGTAATATTGGCGTTGTTGAGGCAGTTGGCGGCACGAACGGAAAGCTCGATTTCGTTGACGCTCATATTGAGCATCTTGCGCAGCTTGGCGGTCTTCTCGTCCTGCATGTTGGCCGGGGCTTCCTCAAAGGAAACGGCGCTGTCGTCGTAGTTGACAAACACATCCAGATGGTGACGGAGGATGGAAGAAGCCTGGAGCATGGCGTCTGTGGGGGCGATGCGCCCGTCGCTCCAGACATCGATCGTCAGCTTTTCATAATCGGTCATCTGTCCGACGCGGGTGTTTTCCACGGCGTACTTGACGCGGACGATGGGGGAGAAAATGGAGTCAATCGGAATGACGCCGATCGGCATGTCCTGGTGCTTGTTGTCATCGCTGGTGGCGAATCCGCGGCGCACCTTCACTTCAAATTCGCAATCGAAGCGAGCCTTGCGGTCAAGGTGGCAAATCACCTGATCGGGATTGACCACTTCATACTCCGTATCGGCCGTGATGTCTCCGGCGGTCACGACGCCTTCCTTGTTCACGCTGATGGACAGGAGGCGGGGTTCCTTGCTGTTGTGCTTGAACTTGACCTTCTTGAGATTCAGGACGATCTCCGTCACATCTTCCACAACGCCGGGAAGAGCGGAAAACTCGTGCTGGGCTCCCGCGATACGCACGGAGGTAATGGCGGCTCCTTCCAGAGAGGAAAGAAGAACGCGGCGAAGGGAGTTGCCCAGCGTATGACCGTAACCGCTTTCAAACGGCTCGGCGATAAACGTTACGTGATTGGGATCCTTCGGATCTTCGATTTTTTCGAGACGGTTCGGGATCTCGAAGCGACCAAGTGTAGTTTCAGACATGGTATTTTTGTATTGACCGGGTTACCCTCCCACGAGCGGGGACTACCCCAAAAAGGGAAAATCCGGGAGGACCTACGGTTAATTATAGTAGGCTCGTGCGGGCGCAAAGTTACATACAGCGGGAAAAATTGCAATAACTTTCATCCATTTTTATTCAGACAGCCAATTCTTTGCCCGCTTTTCTTCCTCCTTCGGGACTTTTTCTCTTTTACGGTTTGCGCCCCGGAGATTTTCCTGATTGAATTGGCCCGTTGCCCCAACGGCACACAAGCAGAAATGATTGAGACAAGAGAAGATCTATGCGAATGGCGAGTGCGCGCCTCCCAATGCCCCACAGGCAAAGTCACTCTGGACCTGGAAGCCGACAGCCTCCACCGTTATCATGAAAAACTTTGTCTCATTCAATACGCGGATGAGCAGGGTTGCGTCCTGATAGACCCCCTCGCCATAGAAGACATGTCCGCCTTCTCCACATGGCTGGAAAAAACAAGAGTGTGGATGCACGGCGCAGACTACGACATGACCCTCTTTCGCGGCGCCTTCGGCTGCATGCCCGCCGAAATATGGGATACCCAAATAGCCGCGCGGCTGGTAGGATTCCGCCAATTCGGCCTGGCCCATCTGGTAGAGCACTTCTTCGGCGTCACCCTTTCCAAAACCTCCCAGAAAGCGGATTGGGCCAAGCGCCCCCTTTCTGAAAAAATGATGGAGTACGCGGAAAACGACGTCCGCTACATGCTCGACATGGGGGAAAAACTCGTAGAACACCTGAATAAACTGGGCCGCTTCGACTGGTTCATCGAATCCTGCGCGGAAGCGCAAAAACGCTCCCTTGCCAGAGAAGCCGAACACAGCCGGGAAAACTGGCGCATACAAGGCTCCGGCAAACTCGCCCCCAGAGGCCTGGCCGCCCTGCGCCTGCTGTGGCAGTGGAGAGACCAGGAAGCCAGCGTATGGGACCGCCCCTCCTTCATGGTACTGGGCAATGCGGACCTCCTGAACTGGAGCCTCAGCCTCCAGAGCCGGCAGAACATCGCCATCCCGCCCCGCTTCCAAAAAAGCCGCAGGCGCAGACTGGAAGAAGCCCTCGCCCGGTTCCACGCCATGCCGGAATCCGATTACCCGCAGCGCATCAAGGGACCCCGCAGAATCAAGGACGACTCCTTCGACGCAAAAGTCGCCGCCCTGATCCAAAATCGGGACAAAAAAGCGGCGGAACTGGATCTGGAGCCCTCCTTCATCGCCCCCCGTTCCACCCTGGAAACCATCGTCAGAAACGAAGAAGAAGGAATCGCCCTGCTGATGAACTGGCAGCGGCAAATTCTGGGCTTCCAAAGAAATTAACTCAAAAACCTTGACATCCATCCCCTCAGGAGCTATCTCTCCTCACCCATTCTCGGACCAACCATAAAGGAATCACTCATGCGAGCAGTTACCGTTAAAAAAGGCGAACCTATTGACCGCGCTCTCAAGCGCCTGAAAAACAAACTCGACTCCGAAGGCATTCTCGAAGAAATGCGTCGTCGTCGTGCGTTTGAAACCCCCATGGACGAAAAACGCCGCAAGGCTCGTTCCGCCTCGAAGCGCAACAAAGTAAAATGGCGCTTCTCCAATCGCGAAGAAAACAGCGCTCCCGCGACGGAAGCCGCGACCACTGAAGGCTAAAAAAGCCGGTTCGAGAACCACTTTCCCGGGCATCTCCTGCACAAGGAGATGCCCTTTTTTTGTGCCCGCCTCTCCCCCATACAAACTGGAGAGCAATGACGAAACAGGCCTCCCCGTGGACAAAAAAACGTCTCCCGGAGTAAAATGGACATGTGCTTCAGGGAGTCAATCTCTCGGAGATCCCCAAAAACGAAACACAAGACAAGCCGGAAAGGACTCCCCGCCGGACAATCCCCCTCCCAGCCGTCACCCCATTCTTTTACTTTCCCATACCTTTCCTATTTATGTCCGCAACTTTCTCTGACGCATTTCAGAAAAAATATTCCGCCAAGTGGGGCAGCGTCCTGCAGCAGCAGGCCTCCCGCCTGGAAAACTACGCCACCATGGCCTCAGACCTCAAAGGAAGCGTTGTCTTCTTTGACCAGTTCGGCCTCGTGGACTTCGAAGAAAAAACCTCCCGTCTGGGCAAAACCGTCCTCGACGAAGCACCCACCCTCAGACGGTGCATGAGACCCCGCATGTTTACAAAAGCCATCGGCTTTGACGAATTCGACGCCTCCCAGGTCGAATCCATGGACATCCCCCTCTGCAAAACCATAGAAAGCCTGAGAGCCGCCTCGGGACGCCGCATGGACGACGTCATGATCGAGGGCTTCCTGGGTACCAACTACGTAGGCGAAGACGGCATCGAGACCGTAGAACTGTCCGCCGACCAGACCATCCCGGTCAACTACGTCGAGAGCGGCTCTCAGACCGCCAGCAACCTGACCGTAGCCAAGCTCCGCGCGACGCTTCAAAAATTCCAGGAAAACGAAGCCTGGAGCGAAGATGCCAGAAACTACGGAGACCAGCTCGTACTCGCCTGCACCTCCTCCCAAATCATGTCCCTGCTCCGGGAAAAAGAAGTCACCAGCTATGACTTCAACAGCATCAAGGCTCTCATCAACGGAGAACTGGATACCTTCATGGGATTCAAATTCATCCGCACACAGCGCCTCCCCAAAGAAGCGGACGGCACCCGGTCCTGCCTCGCCTGGATAAAATCCAAAGCCCAGTTCGGCCTTTGGGAAGACTTCAAAGTCAAAATGTCCATCCGCGACGACATGGACGAAGCCATGCAGGTAAGAGCCCGCTTCTCCTGCGGAGCGACCCGTCTTCAGGAAGAAGGATTTGTCAAAATCCTCTGCAATGAAAACAAGTAACCTGACAAACCTCTAAAAAATCATTATGCCAGCTACTCACTATACGGATACGGGACTCCAAATACATCAGGCCCTGTCCGGAAGCGACTCGGTAAAACTGACCGGCAGCCAGTACTGTGGCGATATCCTCATGGCCCGGGGCAAATACGCCGTCGCCAGCAGCATCGCCCAGGGAGACGTCATCAGAATAACCAGACTCCCGAAGGGAGCTGTCGTCGTCCCCCACCTGTGCCGGGCGGAAACAGAGGCGCTTGGGTCAAGCTTTTCCGTCAAAATAGGCGACAGCAGCAGCGACAGCCGATATGCGGACGCAGTAGCGCTCTCCCAGGCAGCCTCTCAGCCGTTCACCCCGGGAGCGGGAGCCCTCTCCCCCACCCCGTTGGAAAAGGCAGACTGGATCACGGCCACAATCGCGACTCTCAACGCCCCCGCACTGGGCAAAAAAGTCATGTTCTGGATCGCCTACATCATGCCGTAACCTTAAAAAATACAAAATAACATAGCACAAAAAAGCCGGATGGGGCCCCATCCGGCTTTCTCCATTCCCTCCAGGCCTCACCGCCAAAAAAGAAGGGGAGCCTCCTTTGAGGAGGCCCCCCCTGAGCGAGTCCGGCCGGTCATTGACACCGGCCGGACTGGTTTTTTGGAT
>CAZNVW010000148.1:0-6617 GCA_964576595.1 uncultured Verrucomicrobiales bacterium | reverse complement strand
ATAGAATGGCATGATTCCAAACCATATTTTACGACCTCATTACTGCTCCTTTTTCCTTTTTTCGAAAAAAGAAAAAGCCAGGATGGTCCGATATCGAGTACCACGGTCCTGGAAAAAAGTTGAGAAAAAGAATATCCCTGCGATGCAGCCCTTCGGGGCAATCAAAGCAGGGATAAAAAAATCACTCCAAAATGTTATGAATGACCTATAGTCCAGGAGATCAGAATGCGCAACTTATTCCCACATTGGTTTCCTGATAAATGGCGTTCTTGCGCAACTCGGTATTGTAGCCGGCAAAGATACCCCAATGCTCATTCCATTTGTAGAAGCTTTTCCACAAGAGACGCAGAGCCTCCCGGGAAGGATTGGCGGCATAAACCTTGTAGTTTTGATTGCCTGCGAGAGCATGAGCCGCGCCTTCCGGATTGGAGCGTGAGAGATCAAACAGGAGACTCGCGTCGAATGTATTCATCCAGAGACTCTGCCCCTTGAATTTAAGAACATTTGTCCGTGAAATTCCGACCGGGAGGCACAGATTCTTCAGGTCTGTTTTACCAAAGTGTCGGGCGCGCTCAGCATTCCCGGTTTCGTCAAATGCCTCGCGTTTTTCAAAAACGTATTCAATGCCGATGTGAGGAGAGAGGAAACTGGTGTCAGAAGTAATGTAGTTCCATGTGGCCTTGGATTCAATCATCATCCCTGTGTTGTTCCACTTGCCAAAGACCTGCTCGCCACTTTCAAAGATGGTGTTCGACTTGATATTCGTCTTGCTGCCAGAGAGGGTAGTGACCCAATAGAAATCCAGGTTGTCGTTGATCTTGTCGCGATAGCCGGCATAGGCAGTGGCCATGAGGGTTTCGAGATCGGCCTTGGCATTGTCGATGCGTGTATTCATCGTTCCGTTCAGATACCCCAAGGCAACGCCGCCGACAAAGTATTTGCATCGGATGGAGTCCGAGCCGATGGCAGCGCCGTAACCGTTATAAGTGAATCCCCTCACGATACCGTTGTTGTCCTGGTTCATAAAATCACCCAGTCCGCTGACCCAGACGTGGCGACAGGAGTTTTCCAGATACCGCTGGTAATCGACCTGCTGGGAGGCAACTTCGCTGAGCGCCTTCATGTTGCTCATCGTGATCCACAAGGTGCTTTCGACCAGACTGCCGGTATTTAGATCTTCCGGAGTGGGAAGGATCGGTTCATCGGGCAGTGGCTCTTCAATATCGCCGGTCTTCGACCAGATGGCATAAAGATCGTCCCCGTACCAGCGCATGCTCCAGTCTCCCTGGTACTGGTGGGGATCACGTACCTCGTGACTCTGAGTTATTGTCGAAAGGATACGGTCAAAGTCGCTTCCGTCGCGCGACTGGTTGACGTCCTTTAGCACCAGAAACTCCCGATCCTGAGCCCAGAATGAGCTGGTGTAGGTACGGTTGGTGTCGGCCACCATGAAGTCGCCGCCCAGATTGAGAGACAGGGAGGATATGACGATCCCGCTGGGAGCATCAGAGTGCGAGAGCAGATACGGATTGGCACTAAAGCGGGCAGCCCCAAGCGAGAGAGAATAGTCAAAATCAAAGGACACGCCTCGACTCATATCCACATTCCCGGCGATGAACACACCGGAACCGTCCGTCCTGAAGACTGTTCCCGTGCCCTGGGCTGAAATTGCCTCGCACATAATCATACCTTCACTAGTGATCTGGGAAATGATGTCGCCAGCCGTGAAACTTGTGGATCGGGCAAAAGTCAGCAAATCACGATTCCGGACGAACTCATCGATATTTTGCCAGGTCGTCTTTTCAGCACTCCACGTTTCCGGAGCAATGCCGATGGCAGCCTCATGATCTACAATGAAGCCCCCCTGGAGTACGGATACATCGGCACCAAGGTAGGAATAGCGGGAATCCCAGCGGCGTACCGTGTACATTTCATCCGTCTCGTCTACGATTTCGCGCCCCTGAACCAGATAGTTATCCATATATTCACCGGAGAAACGAATAGTTCCATCGAACTTGACGCCCGGGGCTGTATCTTCGTCGTTTTCATTGAAGGAGATATGGGCGGCATCGGCCGTCAACTTATCATAAAAGGAAATCTCCTGACCGGTAGCGGCACGAAGGGTAAAGGTTGTGACCTCAGCCATGAAGATGGCATCCAGCTCAATTCTCCCACGGTCATTCTTATAGTTTCCTTTGAAGGTGATATCGCCATAATCAGCAGAAAAGAGCACCTCTTCAATCGTTTTGTTGTTGCTGAAGATGTTGGCTGCAAAGATGGCTCCTCCCAGCAAAAGAATCTCTTCGTTCGTCCCATTAATGGCGCCATTGTTTTCAAAAAGAATGTTGCCACAGTTGGTAAAGGTTAATGAGCGCGACGACATGATAGCTCCTCCCAGACAGCCGTATTGTCCATCCCGGAGATTTGTTACCTTATTGTCTTTGATCACTATGTCGCCGACATTGCGCCAATCGATCCGACCATCCATGGTAAAGATTACCCCACCCCAGGCACAGTTATCGGCACGATTGTTTTCAATGGAGAAAGATTTGACATGTTCGACCAGCAAATCCCCCTTGTTGACGCCAGCAAAAAAACCGGCAAGAACCGCATTGCTGCCTCCGTCGTGTCCCATGCGGTTATTCTTCATACTAATTTCATCAATATTGGAAAAACGCATCATCAAGCCGTTTGTCCCACTGAAACTGTAGAAAAAAGAAGCTTCCTGCTTATAATAATTATCATTCAGATAAATCTTGCCAATATTGTCACAATAAAACTGATTGGACGATCTCATAAGAGTTGTCCGGCTTGGAGAGGTATTTACTCCGACGTTATTTTTAACCTGAAGAAGAGTCAGATTTTTCAATTCCACCGCCTTGCAATCAATAAGAGTCGTTGATCCTTTGCCATTCAGGTCGAAGACGAAAGAATAGAGATTCGAACCGTCTATCTTCAAATTGTAAGATGTTCCTCTGATGTATGCTGCATCCTTATAGACCGTGTCATCCGTCAGAACCCGGTCCGCATTTGCGGTTAATATGTCTGGCGCCGTAATGATTGTTTCTGCCGTTGCCGTCGCGCAGAATATGAACAACAATAGTAATTGTGCAAAAGTATTCCCTAAAAATACTATCTGCCTGCCTGGTGCTTTTTCTCTGTTCATAAAATAGGGCGCGGAATGTACAAAAATTATTCACAAAGTCAATACATTTCGTTATTCATTAACTATAAAAATATAACAAATGTTTTAAACGAAAAATAGACTATCTTCAGGGATTTCGCCTAGAAGATCACTCATCTGCCGTCTGAGCCGTGGTTTCAAGTCATGACTTCGCCAAACCATTTCTGAATATCCCGGACGGGAAAAACGCAGACCCATCAAGAAACTCACGGTCCGCCCGGGACTGTGGATTGATGCCGGATAGGCACGCAAACTAACGTTGAACTCATTTTGTTGCCTATGGCGTCCATTTACCCAATCCTGCTCTCGAAGAACAGGCAGAAGGAGCTCAGGGGCGAGACGATCACAGGCCCCTTGCTTTAGGAATTACCGTGCCTGATCCGAATTCCCCTCCTATGGCCGAAGTTGATATTTTTGAGCACTGTATAAAGGGAAAAAAACTTCAAGGCAGAGCTTTCCCCATATTGGGGCCTGCCCGCCCAAGCACATACTGCAGAAATTGGTTTGTCTCTTCGGAATACTGCACCCCTGTATTAAAAGACTTCGGAAGCCTTCGGCCTGGACGTCAAACTCAACGACCATTGGGGACTGGGCGTCCGATATGAAGCAGAGGCCCGGAGCGGCAGTACGGCCCAGGCCGTCAACGCCTCGGGCAACTACTCGTTCTAATCAGACAAACCGTCACACCCGTCCGGGATGCTCTTCACAGGGCATCCCGGATTTTTTTATCAATACCCTACCCCTCAAACGTCCACTCGAGGCTCTGCCCGGCGTACATGGGAACTACCTTTTCCCCATACCCCTCATACGCCCCGGGTACGCGAAACTCCCCTTTTACCAGAGCCACCTCCTTCTTCAGCACATCCAGCCCGTAACAGGCGACGGCATTGTCAGACACAAAGGGCTGGAGACGATCCAGCGCTCCGTGACGTTCAAACAGGGCAGCCAGACACGGCAGAGCCAGAGGCGCGGTAAACACGCCCGCCGCACAGCCGCAGCATTCCTTGCGGTGTCTGGGATGAGGGGCGGAATCACTGCCAAACATCAGCCGCGGGTGCGCCTCCAGAGCCGCCTTCAACAGGGCGTCGCGATCTTCGGGCCTCTTGGCGATCGGCTTGCAGAACAAATGGGGATTCATCATGCCGCCGATCACATCGTCCAGCGTAATCAGAAGGTGCTGGAGCGTAACTGTCGCCCTCAAATGGGGAAACTCGTCGAGCAAAGCCACCGCCCCGGCCGTGGTAATATGCTCCATCGTCACCCTGAGCCGGGGGAAACGGGTTGCCAGATCCCGGTAAATCTCCAGAAACTCCGACTCCCGGTCCATGATAAACCCGTGGCTCTCTCCGTGCACCAGCAGGGGAATATCCAGCTCCTCCATCAACTTCAAGGTCGCCTCGGCCTCGCGCATCCCCCGCACTCCGCCCTCACTATTGGTCGTCGCCCCGGCGGGGTAAAGCTTGATGCCCAGAATAAACGGCTTTGCCTCGATCAACTCCTGCTCCGTATAAGAGCGGAAAAACAGCGTCATGAACGGGGAGAACACCTCTCCGTCCGCCGCGGCCTCTATCCGCTCCTGATAGGCGGCCAGAGAAGCCAGGGAGGTTACCGGAGACACCAGATTGGGCATGATCGCGGCTCCGGCAAAAGACTGCGCCGTCAGAGGCGTCACGAGCTTCATCATCGCACCATCCCTCAAGTGGAGGTGCATATCAAGGGGACTGTGCAATACAATTTTATCCATCATCGGGCAAAAGAAGATTGACGACAGGCTACCCCCTCACCCGTCCCAAGTCGAGATCTAACCCCGGCTCTGACGGGAAGAGTCCTTTACCTGCCCGGCGCCGCGCACGCGGTACTGGTAGCTGGTCAACTCTCTCAACCCCATGGGGCCGCGAGCGTGCAGCTTGTCCGTACTGATGCCGATCTCCGCGCCAAAGCCGTATTCCTCGCCGTCGCTGAAACGGGTAGAGGCATTATGATAGACGCAGGCGCTGTGCACGCCCGACAGGAACTTCTCCGCCGCCGCGACATCCCGCGCCGCAATGGCGTCGCTGTGATGGGAACTGTAATGATTGATATGAGCCATGGCCTCCTCCAGAGAATCCACGACCTTTACGGCAAGAATATAGTCCAGGTACTCCGTCAGCCAGTCCTGCTCTCCTGCGGCCAACGCCTCCTCCCCGAGATACGGGAGCGCGCGCGGGCAGCCGCGAAGCTCCGTACCCCGCAGCCTCATCCTCTCCGCCAGAAGGGGCAGAAAAGCGGGGGCCACCGACTCATGGACGAGCAAAGTCTCTATCGCGTTGCACGCGCCGGGTCTCTGCGTCTTGGCGTCATCCGCCAGATCCACCGCCAGCGTCAAATCGGCTGAGGCATCCACATACAAATGACAAATCCCGTCGTAGTGCTTGATCACGGGCACGCGCGCGTTTTCCACCACCGTTTCAATCAGCGAGCGTCCCCCCCGGGGAATCAGCAGATCCAGATACCCCTCCAGGCGGCACAAGTGAATGACGGAGCTCCTGTCGGCGGAATCAATCAGCTGAATGGACGCGGCAGGCAGCCCCGACCGGGAAACGGCCTCCTGCAAAATGCGGGCAATCACCCGGTTGCTGTGCAGAGCGTCGCTGCCTCCTTTCAGCAGAACGGCATTCCCGGTTTTGAGACATAGTCCGGCGGCATCCGCCGTGACATTGGGGCGGCTCTCGTAAATCATGCCGATCACGCCAATGGGCACCCTGACCTGCATAATGCTCAACCCATTCGGCCGTACCCGGGAATCCATCACCTGCCCGACGGGATCCTCCAGCGAGGCGACCTTGCGCAAGCCCTCCGCCATCCCCCTCACGCGCTCCGGCGTCAGCCTGAGCCTGTCGAGCAGAGAGGCGGGCACGCCCTTCTCCTCCGCCGAGCGCATGTCGCGCCCGTTGGCGTTGAGAATGGCCTCTTCATTACTCTCCAGAGCATCGGCCATGGAGCACAGGGCGGCATCCTTTTCCGCGCGGCTCAGGGAGGACAGAACAAAAGACGCTTCCCGGGCCGACTTCGCCAAGGGAATCAACGGATTTTCGCAAGAATTCATGATTAATGAAAAACAGGTTCAGGAACGGGAGGAAACGGGGAGGAAATGGGTACCCTCGGCCCGGCCGTCCAACAGCGCGTCAATCCTCTCGGGATGCGCGCCATTCACAATATATGTATGTATGCCCGAGGCCACCGCGCGGCGAACCGCCGTCAACTTCGCGCTCATGCCTCCGATGGAAAAACGCCCCTTCTCCCCGGCGGAGGCATAGCCCAGCACGGCGTCTATATCTGCCACTTCGGGAATAATCCCGCCGCTCCTTCGCCCGGGCGGTGGAATAGCCAAGCACGGCCTGTAACCTCCGGGGGACCGGAGTATACCGGCCGTCCACCGTCGTCAGCAGGAACA
>CAZNVW010000147.1:0-6645 GCA_964576595.1 uncultured Verrucomicrobiales bacterium | reverse complement strand
TCTTACCGTTGCAAGCCAGAGTGGCCTCTGCCATACTTTTCAGTCTTTCGTCGATATACAGAGCAATTGCTTTCGCCATACAGTTCCCTCGTCCGTCGTCTGTCTCACAGACTTGACCAATCCGTCAATGCCGTACTGCCGTCGAACACTGTTCGACTGTCGCCATTCTTGATCAAGTAGGTATCCTCATCGGGATAGTGTACAATGTCGTTGTGTTGTTGTGTGCCTACGTCGAGGATCTCGAGCGTATCGGTACCCGTATTGATAAACTGATGCGGGATGTTGCTGTGCGCGGGTTTGGCGATGCAGTCGCCGGCTGTGACCGCGTACTCTTTGCCGTCATACCGTAGTGTGCCACTGCCTGCGAGTATCATGAGGAATTCTTCTTGTTCGGAGTGCGAATGATACTTGCAACTGACCTTGCCCGGCGCGATGCGGTCGATGTTTGCGTAGATCTTACGCGTACCCGTCGCGTGACCGAGGTACAACGTCGCCAAACCGTCGCCTTCCCACGCAAATTCTTTTGGCATACTGTGAATGTTGATCATACTACCCCCTGGCGTTCGCCATTGGCCGCACGCTCGACTGCCGCAATCACGCGCTGTACATACGCGCCGTCCGCAATCGAGGGGCAACCCTGTTTGCCTTCGTGTACGTTCATCATAAAGCTGTACAGGCTATGCACGTGCGCACGCTGCCAGCCGATGCTGTTCTTGGGCGACGGGAATGTCGCGTCGCCGCCGTAGCGCGCGACGGTGTCGATGTGGGTGAAGCCTTTGTTATGCGCCGATGCGTCGTAGTGTTCGAGCCAGTTGGGACGCATGGAGTCGAAGCGAATCGCGCCGCATTCGCCGTTGATCTCGAACGCGAATACGTCGTCGTTGCCCGCCGCGATCTTGCTGACCTCAATCGTACCCACCGCGCCGCAGTCCATCTCGGCGATCACATACGTCGCCTCATCGGTCGACAGTCGCGCGGGATACGCGGTCTGCATGACGGATTGCACGCGCTTGAAGTCGCCGACGAGCCAGTGAATCATATCGATTGCGTGGGAACCCAGATCGTAGAGTACGCCACCGCCGCAGACATCGCGCTGCTGTTTCCACGACACGGGCTTGTCGAGGTCGAGGTTGCCGCTGTGCAGATAACGGCAGCGGAACGACAGAATCCGCCCGAGCGTCGGCATGAGTTCTTTGGCTTTGAGTGTGGCGGGGAAGAATCGGTTGTGGAACACGAGTTGCGTCGTCACATGCGAGGCTGACGCATCGGCAATACGCTGGATTTCGTCGGCTTCGTCGACCGTGACGCACAGCGGCTTCTCACAGTAGACGTGCTTGCCCGCCTCGAGGGCGGCGATGAGCTGTTCGCGGTGCAGATGATTGGGGGTGCATATGTTAATTATATCCACATTGGGGTCGCGGATTAACATGCGCCAGTCGTCGTACGCACGATCGAACCCGTATGTATCGACCGCGCGGCGCGCACCGTCGATGTGTGTCGTGCAGACGCCGCGCAGGCCGACGCGAAACGGCAGCGCATCGTAATACATCGGCATGTTCCGGTACGCATATGTATGCACCTTGCCCATGAATCCAAAGCCTATGATCCCGACGTTGTATGTCTTTTTCTGATCCAGATCCATACATACCTCACATATAAATATGGACAGTCGGACACACGCCCGACCGCCCTGCTTATCTGTCTGCCAACTGAAACAGCGTGCCGCGCCGCTTGCCTTCGGCGAGGTCGTAGAGTACGCGCGGATCGTGGCCGCTGACGATCACGGTATTGATGCCCGCGCCGCCTGCGATCTCGGCCGCCGACACCTTGGTGATCATGCCGCCTGTGCCGCGCGACGAGCCGATGCCGCCTGCGATGCCACGCAGATCGTCATCGATGCGTTCGACGACAGGGATGATGCGTGCGTCGGGCAAATTCGGGCTGCGGTCGAGCAAACCGTCCACGTCGGTGAGCAATACGAGGAGTTCGGCCTCAACCAACCGTGCAACGTACGCCGACAGCGTGTCGTTGTCGCCGAACGTGAGTTCGTCGACGGCGACGGTGTCGTTGGCGTTGACAATCGGCAACATGCCGTAGCCGAGCAGCGCTTCGAGCGTATTCGTGACGTGCGCCTTGCGCTCGGGATCGTCGGTCACGTCTTTGGTCAGCAGGATCTGCCCAACCGTGACGCCGCACTCCGAGAAGTAGCGCGAGTAGATGCACATGAGTTCGAGCTGTCCGACCGAAGCGGCCGCCTGTTTGTCGGCGATCTCGACGCACGGCGACTGCGGACGCAGTTTGGCGCGTCCGACCGCGATGGCCGCACTCGTCACGAGTACGACTTGCGTACCTGCATTCATGATGTCCGCGATGACGCGCGTCAGCATGTCAATCTTGCGCAGGTTGAGCAGTCCTGTGTCGTGCGTGAGCGTCGATGTGCCTACTTTTATAACGATGCGTTTGATCATACGTTTCTCTTATTCTGATGATCTGACTTTGGCTTGATTGGCCAGAGCGTATTCGATGCGACTGCGCATAATGGCGCAGTAGAGCGGCTCGGTCGCGTGGAGATCATGCTTGACCGTCGCGTGACAACCGCCGCTGCAGTAGTACCGCGCCCAGCATACCGCGCAGTCGGGCTTGGTATACACGTTGGCCGCCGCGAACGACAGGTCGGGCGCGAATGCGCCGCTGTGTACGTTGCCCATGACGCGCGTTTCGTCGCCGATGAACTGGTGGCACGGGTAGAGATCGCCGTTGGGCGTGACTGCCGCGTAGGCGTTACCTGCGCCGCAACCCGTCGTACGCCGCACTTTGCACGGCCCGCCCGAGAGGTCGAGCTGCATATGGAAGAAGTTGTACTTGCCCTCCGCGACGTCGTTCGCAATCTCACGATAGGCCGCGCGAATCGCGGGTACATCCGCGAGCGTTACGCCAATCTCTGCGTGATCTACGACGGGTTCGAGCGAGAGGTGTTTGAGGCCGAGATCGGCCATGTGGCGCGCGTCGTTGTGGAAGTCGAGGTTGTGGCGCGTGTAGGTGCCGCGTACGTAGTAGAGTCCGTCGCGATCCTGCAACAGGCGCTGTATGCCGCCGAGTGCGTCGGCGTAGCTGCCGCGCCCGTTCGCGTAGAGCCTGTATCGGTCGTGTACGTCAGGTCTGCCATCGAGCGACAGCACGATGTTGTAGATCTCGCGATTGATGAAGGCAATCTGATCGCCGTCGAGCAGCGTCGCGTTGGTCGTGAGCGTGAAGCGGATGCGCTTGCCGTGTTCGGCGGCGATGCGCTTGCCGTATGCGACTGCGTCCACGATGGTATCCCAACACAGCAGCGGCTCCCCGCCGAAGAAGTCGACCTCGACGGTCGGCGTGATCGCGTGTTGCATCAGAAAGTCGAGCGCCGCACGCGCGGTACGCGTGTCCATGAGCGCACCCGCCACGATGTTGTTCGCGGCGAAGCAGTACGAGCAGCGCAGATTGCAGCCTTCGGCCATGTGCAGGCAGAGGGCTTTGACGCCGGTCTCCGCGAACGATTGCTGCGGCTCGGTCGGTGTGAACAATAGGCCTTCGTCGTGCAGATATACCAATGCCTCGGCGGCTTCGTCGACAGCCTCCGCGCCGTACTGTTGCTGCAATGCGCACATTGCATGATCCGTACCGTCTGCGGGCAACGTATGGTTGTGCAGGTCGTCGCCGCCTACGGTCACGCTGTCATGGTCGTACGCCAAAGCACACAGCAGATCGTAACAGATACGCTCCGCCGTGTGCAGTGCGAGGGATTCGGTGTCGAGTATAACGAAATGCCCATCGATATGAAACGTATGCACCGCACCCGTCGGGGCGGTACGCGCTATATCGATGAGCCTGTCGAGGTGCGCGAGATTATCGCGCATGTTGCTCGCACTGCTGATTGCCGACGGTGCAGCTCGTCTTGCACGCGGACTGGCAGCTCGTCGCGCACTTGCCGCAGCCTTGGTTATTCTTCTTAATAATGCCCTTGTATATCGTGCGAATCAATGGCTTTTTCATTGTAATGATCCTTTCGTGAATAAAAATGCTTTACTTGCGTCCTAAATTGATGCCGATCACGCCACCGAGCGCCCCTGCGAGCAACACTAAGGCCGCCATGGCGACGAAGTTCACGCCCACAGTGAACCCGCCGATCAAGACTGAACCGAGCAGGTAGAGCAGCAGCGTGTAGAATACCGCGCCGCACATGCCCCACATCCAGCCGTGCCGCGGCGCGCCGCGCGCGGCGAGTATGCCGACGAGTACGACGGATAAGATCGTTAGCGCGAAAATCGCCGAACCTGCATAGGATTCGGGAAAGTCGGTATAGGTGATCACGGCGGCCAACGCGAACAGTATGACGAGCATGACGAGGTAGACGATGAGCACGTTGGTCATGACCGTGACGAAGCCTGTGTATGGCTTGACGGCGGCGCGCCCCGCCGCTCTGCCTTTGACGGCGCGTTGCCTGTTGGTAGCCTCTGTCATATAAACCCCCAGATCAGTTGTCGGTTTGTCAGTTGATGATGATCGTTGACAGTTGACAACATAGTTTCGTTTACTTATGGGTATTCGCGATGTGGGACAAATATGACAAGCTGTGCATTACTCATTGACGGACTTGATCGCCCAACGCTGCACGCGTATTTTGACGTTCTCTTTCTCGTGGCCGGATTCGACGGTGATGGTGTCGTCCTTGATCGAGGCAACCTTGCCTACGATGCCGCCGATGGTCACGACGTGATCGCCGACCTTGAGCTGCGACAGCTGTTCGCGCAATGCTTTCTCTTTCTTGCGCTGCGGGCGGATCATGATCAGATACATGACGCCAAAGATGAGTAAGATGGGCAGAAATGTCGTAATGAGACCCAGAATGCCCGGATCGGTCATTTCGGCCGCATTGGCCTCGGCCGCGTAGATGATATAGTTGATGATGGTCAAAACCTCCCTAGTTGGATTGCGTACAAGTATTATAACATAACCCTGCTCCAATGTAAAGTATTACCCAAACGCGCCGCAGGGCAAACGGCGTGCGGGGGGTCTTGACAAACGGAGTCAACGGCGTATGATAGAGGTAGAAGCAGATTGACCCAACGGGTTAAACCCGTACGGTTCATTTGCCGATCGCTGTGATTGCTATGATCTTATGATTGCAAAGGAGGCGCGTATGAACGAACGATTCTTCGAGCTGCCCGAAGAGAAACGTTTCCGCATCATCAACGCAGGATTCGAGGTGTTCGCGCAAAACGACTACAAACGCGCGTCTACGGATGAAATTGCGCGAAAGGGCGGCATATCCAAGGGATTGCTATTCTATTACTTTCACAACAAGCGCGCACTGTACCTGTTCCTGTTCGAGGAGGCGACGCGGTTGGTCGCGGAACATGTCGTCGATAGCGCGTTCGACGCCATCACGGATTTCTTCGAGCTGTTCGAGTACGCGGCACAGCGCAAGCGCGAGATGCTCAACGATACCCCGTACGTGTCAGACTTTTTGACCAAGGCATTCTTCTCGCACAAAGAAGATGTATCCGACGAACTCAACGGCCGCGTGCTCGAGACGCTGTCCACACTCTACGGTGACTACTTCACCCACATCGATCTGTCCAAGTTCAGACAAGACGTCGACCCCGTCGAGATCTTGCAGATGCTCGCGTGGATGTCGGACGGATACGTACACGGGCGCGAGCGGCAGGGACAGTCCATCGACATGGACGCATTCATGGAACGGTACAAACGGTGGTCTGCACTCTTCAAACGCATCGCATATAAGGAGGAATATCTGTGAACGCCGTCATTCAAACCAAAAAGCTCACCAAGAGCTACGGCAAGGCGCGGGGCATCGTCGACGTGGATCTCACGGTCAACGAGGGCGAGATCTTCGGCTTCATTGGCCCCAACGGGGCGGGCAAGTCGACGACGATCCGCACGCTGCTGTCGCTGATCTTCAAGACGAGCGGCGAGGCGCGCATCTTTGGCCTCGACTGCCACGCCGACCGCGTCAAGATTTTGCAGGACGTCGGGTATCTGCCGAGCGAGATCTTCTACTACGACAATATGAGGGCCGCCGACCTGCTCCGCTACTCGGCCAGCTTCTACGGCAAAGACTGCACGAAACGCATTCAAGAGTTGGCCGCCGCGCTCGAACTCGACCTGTCTAAAAAGATTGAGGACATGAGCCTCGGCAACAAGAAGAAGGTCGGCATCGTGCAGGGACTCTTGCACTCACCCAAGCTCATCATACTCGACGAGCCTACGTCGGGGCTCGACCCGCTCATGCAGCGCACCTTCTTCGACCTCATCAAGGCCGAGAACGCGCGCGGTGCAACCGTGCTGTTCTCGTCGCACATCCTGAGCGAGGTGCAGCGCATCTGCGACCGCGTCGCCATCATCAAAGAGGGGCGCATCGTGAATACGCAGAAGATCGGCGAACTCACGCAGAACGCCTACAAGAAGGTCAACTTCACGGCCGCGCAGCCGCTGTCGGCATTCGCCGTCGCAGGCGCGACCCACGTCGAGATCAGCGGCAACGCCGTGAGTTTCCTCTTCAACGGCGACTGCAACCTGTTGCTGTCCGAGATCGGCAAGCACAAGATCGTCAACATCGACGTCACCGAACCGTCGTTAGAAGAGATC
>CAZNVW010000146.1:0-6742 GCA_964576595.1 uncultured Verrucomicrobiales bacterium | reverse complement strand
CGGAACAAAGCCGGGAGGCGGGCACAGGCAGGAAGCAGAGAATCTACTTCCTCATGGATATATGACGTGAGGAGAGGGGGAATTTCAGATAGCAGAACTAAAAATTATACTCATTTATACTTGGGATAAGGTATAGATGAATATAATCATCTTTGAAATGGACGACTTCTGATGAAGCAGTATCATTCACGTAATGTATTAAAATAACGGTCACCTAAGCTGGTGCTTTTGCATTGTCATTTTCATCATGGGTCAAAATCGGGTGATGCCCATCTTGCGATGCTTATCTTTCAGATCCTTCTGAAGATGAAATTGATAAACGCTGTTCCATTGTCCGTGTTGATTCCTCGCGCTGGGAAGGGAAACTGGTTAATCAGCCCCCCAAGGCTCAGCACGTTTCATACTACCCTTTGTTCCAAATGGCATGGTTGGACGTCCACTGGGTATAATCATCTGTGATCGCCAATATCCATGCAAAGTCCCCTTTCATTCTCCTACCGCAGTGAGCGACTGTGTCGGCATAGAAATAACCTGGCTTTTCGACGTGTCTTTGATAAGCGGGCAATAGAAGGGAAATTGTTTGTTGGAGGCGCTTACCGCAGGGTTGTTCACTCCATTTCCAGATGCTCTGGATTATCTTCTTGATTGGTTCGGTGTAAAGGGTGAGCTTCCCGAATTTCTGCCTCGTTCTCCTCCATCTCCTTTTCTTTTGATGGTGAATAGTTTTTGCGCGTATTTCCGATCAAATCGCGTCGTTTCACAATATTGGTGGAGTAGCTGCATGCTATGCGCTCGGTGAAGATGGGGTTGTAAAGATGTCTCTTTTGGCGGGTGTATTCTATGATGCTGGCCTTGCTCATTTTCGGGAGCTTTGGTTGGTGTAGCTGGCTGGACTTTTTGCTCATGCCTTCCAGCGTCCTCATATTTTGAGGCAACCAATAAGTTTTTCTCTTCCTTCTATTTTTCTCCAGCATACTGACTCGTGAGCCAACACGTTTGCGGACTTATCCGGACGAAAGCGTTTGACAATTGGTCCCTGCCTAAATATATAAATCGAGAAGCATGCGATGTACGCCCAGCGCATGAGCCGTCTTTGGAAGTTCAAGAAAGACGGGGATGACGATTGGGTGAAGGCTTGTACCACAGCTGATTGTAATAAGAAGGATTCGGAAGCATGATTACAAATTACCATGCAAGTTACTACGCGCATGAATTGAGCCGGATCGGCGGCACTGGTGTTGACCGCCTTGGTCGTGCGCTATTTGATGCATGTGTAGACCTGAATCCTCACCAGATTGAAGCTGCCCTTTTCGCATTACGCTCCCCCCTTTCAAAGGGTGTACTGCTAGCTGACGAAGTTGGCCTTGGCAAGACCATCGAGGCAGGTCTTGTGCTATGTCAATACTGGGCGGAACGCAGACGAAACATTCTGGTAATTAGCCCTGCCTCGCTCCGGAAGCAATGGGCGCAAGAGCTCTCCGAAAAGTTCAACCTGCCATCCATCATTCTGGATGCAAAAACCTATAAGCATCAGCAAAAGCTGGGGAGGACAAATCCGTTCAGGGACAAGCAAATCATCATTTGCTCTATGCACTTTGCCGCCAGCCGGGCAGAAGAGCTCAAAGAGATTGTCTGGGATCTTGTGGTTGTTGATGAAGCGCACAAACTCCGTAATGCCTATCGGGAAAGCAACCGACTGGGGCAACGTATCCGCTGGGCAATAGAAGAGCGCAAAAAGCTCCTTCTGACGGCAACGCCGTTGCAAAACTCCCTTCTCGAACTCTATGGCCTTTCGACCCTGATCGATGAGAGGTTGCTTGGTGACTTGGCATCTTTCCGGACGCAGTACATCAACTATGGCGGTGATATCTCCAGCCTCAAGGAACGCTTAGGCGCATTCTGCTGGCGTTCACTCCGCAGCCAGGTTATCGAATTCGTGCGCTACACCGAACGCAAGCTCATTACCAGGCCGTTCAAGCCTACGGAGCAGGAGCACAAACTATATGAGGCAGTTTCCAGCTATCTCATGCGAGACGAAAGCTATGCTCTCCCATTCGGACAGAAACATCTCCTAATACTGCTTGTTCGAAAAGTTCTGGCCTCCTCGCCCCACGCCGTTGCGGGGACACTTGAGATCATGCGTGATCGCCTGCTGAAGCTGATGGACGAAGCCAAGCAGAATGCGAGCGCTCTGGATCTATTGATTTTCGGTGAAGAAATTGATGATGACCTTCTTGATGAAATTCTCGAAGACCAGGAGGATACATCTCTGGACGATGAAACCCCGATGCCAGAGAAAACGCATGAGCCGCAGATCAAGAAGGTCGATCTGGAAAAGCTCAATGCCGAAATTAATGAGCTGACCGACTATATCCGCTGGGCCAGAAGCCTCGGTATTGATACAAAAACCCGAGCGCTCCTAAAGGCTTTGGATATCGGCTTCAGTGCCATGGATGAAATGGGCGCGGCCAAAAAGGTCGTCATCTTTACCGAATCCCGGCGAACCCAGAACTGGCTGAAAGATTTCCTCGAAGGGAACGGCTATGCCGGTCAGGTTCTAACCTTCAATGGCACCAACAAGGATGATGCTTCCGGCAAGATTTATCAGGAGTGGCTTGTTGCCAATAAAGAATCAGGTCGGGCAACCGGCTCTCGTCAGGTGGACCTCAGAACAGCAATCATTGATCGTTTTCGTGACCGGGCAAGTGTGTTGATCGCGACAGAAGCCGGTGCCGAAGGCCTTAACCTTCAGTTCTGTTCCGCCATCGTTAACTTTGATCTGCCTTGGAATCCTCAACGTATCGAACAGCGAATTGGGCGATGCCACCGTTACGGACAGAAACACGACGTTGTCGTTATCAACTTCCTCAACGAGCGTAACGAGGCCGACAGGCGCATCCATGAACTGCTGGAACAGAAATTTAATCTGTTTACCGGAGTATTTGGTGCCAGTGATGATGTTCTCGGCTCCATCGAAGCCGGTATGGATTTTGAACGCCGCATTCTGGAAATCTACCAAGGGTGTCGAAGTGAAGAAGAAATTCAGTCTGCGTTCGAGAAGCTGCAGAAGGAACTGGACGAACAGATCCAGACCAAGATGCGCGACACACGGAAAATGTTGCTGGAGCATTTCGACGAGGATGTACACGACCGCCTGAAAGTGAATCTAGATGGAACTCAGGAGCGTCTCGACCGTATTGGCCACTTGTTCTGGGCCGTCACACGGCACACATTGCAAAATCATGCCACGTTTGACAACCAGAGCTTCTCCTTCACCCTTCAAAACAGCCCAGTCGCGCATGTTTCACTCGGTCGTTATCACCTGATTTCCAAAACTCAGGAAAACGTGCCCGGCGAATACCTGTATCGCCTGAACCACCCACTAGGGGAATACGTCATTCATGAGGCTTCAAAGCGACCTTGTCCGCCCGCTGAAGTTGTTTTTGATATTTCCGGGCACTCTACTCGCATCGCGGTGGTGGAGCGCCTCAGGGATAGATCCGGCTGGTTGAGCCTCCAGCATATGCACATCAAGTCATTTGATTCCGAGGAATATCTGCTTTTTTCTGGAATGGACGATGCAGGCAACAATATTGACCAGGAAACCTGCGAAAAGCTGTTCAACTGCAGCGGTCAGGTTCTTAGCATTGCCGAGATTCCGAATTCCGCCAAAGAACGCCTCATGGGGGATCAGGTGCGCCATGCCAAGGCAACCCTGGCCAAAAACCTGGAGGAGAACAACCGTCACTTCTCCGAGGCCCGTGACCAGCTCGACAAATGGGCCGAAGACATGGAAATGGCGACGCAAAAAGAATTGGACGATACCAAACGTCAAATCCGCGACTTGCAACGGCGCAGTCGCCAAGCTCCCACCATCGAGGAGCAGCACAACCTGCAGGAAGAAATAGCCAAGCTTGAGCGTAAGAAACGCGCCTTACGCGAGCGTATTTTTGACATAGAGGACGAGATTGCTGAAAAGAGGGACCGCCTCGTGGAATCTCTCGAAAAACGTATGCAACAAAAAACAACTGTCACGCCGGTGTTCACCATCCGGTGGAGCGTAATTTAAGGAACCAGGAGATAACCATGCCATCTACCGAACAACTTCGCAGCCGCCTTTTGAAAAAACTTTCCGAGCTGTTTCAGCTCGACCAGCCGGACCTCGATTTCGGCTTTTACCGCATCATGCACGCCAAGGCGCAGGAAGTTCAGGACTTCATCGGCACCGACCTGCTGAAAATCGTGGCGGGTGCCTTCGGTGATGTGGACGAGGCCCGAAAGGCCGAGCTGCAGGCCGCCTATGAGAAGGCCATTCAGACCGCCAAGGATTTCGGCGCTCCCAATCCGGAAGAGACCGAGCCGGTCAAAAAGGCCAAAGCCGCGCTGGATGCAGTCAAGGATACCGCCAGTGCCGAGGCCGATGTGTATGACCACCTGTATCGCTTCTTTGAGCGCTACTACGACGATGGCGACTTTATCTCCCGCCGCTATTACACCCGGGAAACATCCGGCAAGGCAGCCCCCTTTGCCGTGCCCTACAACGGCGAGGAGGTGAAACTGCACTGGGCCAATGCCGACCAGTATTACATCAAGAGCGCCGAGTATTTTTCCAACTTCACCTTCGATTTGCGACAGGCGCAAGAGATCCGCGCCCTGCGACAGCAAAATCAGATCGGTATTCTGCTTGGCGCTGAGGACGGATCTCCGCTCAAAGCCCACTTTCGCGTCGTCGAAGCCACCGAGGGCGAGCATGGCAACGTCAAGGCCTCCGAAGCCAATAAACGTTTCTTCATTCTGCATGCCGAAAATCCCGTCGCCCTGACCGAAACCGGCGAGCTGGTCGTCAATTTCGAATACCGGCCCGACCCGGAAAAAACCGGACAGGAAAACAAATGGCGGGACAAGCGCAACGCCGAGGCGGTGGAGACCATACTGGAGCGTCTCCAGGCCATGGCTACTGCTGGTGGCGAACACGAAAAACAGGTCGCGGAATATCTACGTCTGTTCAAAGTCCCCGCTCCGACCGACAGCAACAAGGAGCGCCCCGTGCTGGCCAAGTACGTGAACCAGTACACCGCCCGCAACACCATGGACTATTTTATCCATAAAGACCTGGGCGACTTTCTGCGACGGGAGTTGAACTTCTACATTAAGAACGAGGTCATGCGCCTCGATGACATTGAAAACGCCGAAGCTCCGGCGGTCGAAAGCTATCTGGCCAAGATCAAGGTGCTGCGCAAAATCGCGGGCAAACTGATCGACTTTCTGGCCCAGCTTGAGGATTTTCAGAAAAAGCTCTGGCTCAAGAAGAAGTTCATTATTGAAACCAACTACTGCATCACCCTTGACCGGGTTCCCGAGGAACTCTTCGCTGAAGTGGCGGCCTGTGATGCGCAGTGTGAAGAGTGGATCAAGCTGTTCGCCATCGACGAGATCCAGGCCGATCTGCACAGCCCAGGGTTCTCACGTCCTTTGACGGTCGAGTTCCTCAAGGCCAACAACAAGCTGGTGCTGGATACCCGCTTTTTCAATGACAGCTTCAAAGCCCGCCTGGTGGCGTCCATTGAGAACTTCGATGAGCAGTGCGATGGTCTGCTGATTCATTCGGATAATTTCCAGGCGTTGAATCTGTTGCAGGAGAGGTATAGAAGGCAGGTGAAATGCACGTATATCGACCCTCCATACAACACCGGTAAAGATGGTTTTATCTACAAAGATTCATACCGAACATCAAGCTGGGCTTCTTCAATAAATTGCGGACTTCTTCCATTATCTTCAATCATGACAAATGACTCTCTGTTGTTTGTTAGTAATGATGACAATGAGAACGAGAATATTAAGAAGATTCTCAGATCAAATGGATACTTGGTAAAAACAAACCTGATATGGAATACAGATGGGCATACTGACAACCAGTTTGAAATAAAGATTAACCATGAATATATAACAGTTGCGCAAAGGTCATCATGCGCAGATTATGGTAATGTTATTGATCCTAATACTAGAGAAGAAAGTAATCTTTGGAAAAATATCGCAGAAAATTCCATCACAAAGAATGGGCCAGTGAATCCATTTTCTGAAGTAATTCTTCCGATGGGCTTTCCAGTAAACAAGGAATCAGGAATAATAGAAGAGAATGTGCCAGAAAGTGTATTTTTTTCAGAGCTTGGTTCCCAATCGTATTTTCCACGGAATCTAATAAAAAAATATTCGATTTCGTTTCCGATAAGATATAACTCAGCAAATTATAAAAACTTTAAACTTTGTAATGAGTTAAAAGTGTCAAGTGGGTGGGCAAACCTAAACAAACTCAAGAGGTTTATAAACAATGGCTGCTCAAGATTTAAAGATAATGACGGGGAAATGGAATTCTATCTTTCTGAAAATGGAACAATTTATTACAAAAAGATAAAAGAGTCAGCGAGAAATATTGTTTCTGTTCTGCGTAATTTTACCACAACAGAGAAGATGAAGTATGAACTGGAGGATATGGGTGTTGATTTCTCCTACCCAAAACCAAAGGATCTTATAAGTTATATTCTAAAAATTGGTAACTCATCTCAATATCTAGATTATTTTGCGGGCTCTGGCACTACAGGGCATGCGGTCATAAATCTGAATCGTGAAGATAGTGGTGATAGAAAGTACATCCTTGTCGAAATGGGCAACTATTTCGACAAGGTGCTCAAGCCCCGTATAGCCAAGGTGGTTTATTCCGACAGCTGGGAAGACGGTAAACCCA
>CAZNVW010000145.1:0-6808 GCA_964576595.1 uncultured Verrucomicrobiales bacterium | reverse complement strand
GTTCAAATGGGGTGAAGCAGGTAAAAAGATAGCAGGCGGTATTAACAAGTTCTTTGAAAAGCTCAATGCCGAGAAAATCGGCATTACGTTCGGAGAGTTTGTTAATGGCATACTTGATACGCTTAGCGAGACTTTCGACGGTACCGACTGGGAATTAGTTGGTACGAGGATTTCAGAAGGATTGAATGCTGTTGTTGATACAATCGACTGGTATAAACTCGGGGAAACAGCGGCCAAAGGGATTAATTCGTTTGTCAAAGCAATCGGCACGGCGATAGGTAAATTCAATTTCGATGAGCTTGGTATAGCCATAGGCAAGGCTATAAACGGGTTCTTTGATAAATTTGATTTTGAGGCCGTAGGCGTATCATTTTCCACGCTAATTAATAAAATTGGCATGGGCATATACAAAGCCGCGACAACTGTAAATTGGGAAAACGTAGGTAATTGCATCGTTACAGCTGTGAATGCTGCTATTGACGCGATAAATCCCGCAATGTTATCATCATCGTTGGCTGCATTGGTCAATGGCATCGTTGTGGCAATATATACGTTTGTGTCCAACCTAAACCTCGCTGAACTGGCATCTAAGTTTGCGCAGTTTATCAATGGTTCGATTGATAAGATAAACTTTGAGGAGATAGGCAAGACCATAGGCACGTTCGTAAAGAAGATTGTCGATGCGTTTGTGACGTTTATTCAAACGGTGGATTGGAGTGGAGCGTCACAGGCTCTGCTTGATATTATAAAGGGGATTTTCGACGGTCTGGATCTATCGTTTATTAACGAATCGTTTCAACCTATCGTTGACATACTCAAGGACTTCCTCGATAACTTCCTCAAACCACTCAGCGTATGGGTTATGGGAGAAGGTTTGCCTGAATTCGTGCGTATCTCGCGTGAACTTGCAGAGAGTACAGACTTAACAGGCGTACAAACAAGCCTAAATAACCTGTGGAAAGCTCTTGAACCATTCTCAGAGAATATCGGCGAAGGGTTGCTGTGGTTATACGAAAACGTACTATCTCCAATGACAACATGGGTTGTTAATGATGAGTGGCCAACGTTCATAAATACATTGGCATCCGCCATTGAATATGTGGACGCGGCCATCAAGACAGCTGAACCAGCATTCAAATCCATATTCGATAACTTCTTGAAGCCACTCGGAGAGTGGACTGGAGCGATTATCATCGACGCGTTAAAGTTACTAAAAGGTCACTTCGATGATATGACGAAATGGATCGATGATAATGCTGATAAAATAAAGGGAATAGGCGAAAAAGTAGGAGATGTGACCAAGGCTATTATGGAACTAATAAAGCCAATCGTTGATAAAGCATGGACTACTTTCAAAGATATGTTGGGTAAGTACGTGGACGTTATTAAGAAGGTTTATGAAAAAGTCCTCGATCTTACAGATCAAGTGTTGGAAGTAGTCAAAGCGATTATGGATTGGGCTAAAGAGTTCGGCATACTTGATGCGGCGGTCAAAGTTATACAGGATACTATCGAATTGTTCGGCAAACTGTTTGGCGTTGTATTTGATGGTATAGGTAGCGCAATAGAGGATGTTTCAACTATTCTTAGTGGATTATTAACATTCCTCGGCGGCGTATTTTCTGGAGACTGGGACAAAATTTGGAAGGGTGTAGGCAATATAGTTGTAGGTGCATTAAACGCTGGCATAACAGCAATAAACACGCTCAAGAATGGAATACAGACCTTATTAAATGCTGCGATACCTGCAATAAATACAATAATTGATGGTATAAATAATGTTCCGGGTGTATCTATACCGAAAATGTCCAGCAACGCATTTTCTACGCCTGACATACCTAAAATTCCCACATTTGCATCTGGCGCAGTCCTACGCCAACCAACCGTAGGCCTCATGGCCGAATACTCGGGCGCATCGTCCAACCCCGAGATCGTGACGCCGCAATCCATCATCTACGACACGGTCGTAGAAGCCAACGCGCCGCTTGTGTCTGCGTTTATGGATTGTGTACGCATGGTAGTTGACGCCATCAAAGAAAACCGTCCTATCGGCATCATAGGCGACAAGGATATATTCGATGCAAACAACAGGGCAACGAATGAATATAAGAATATCATCAGCTTTACGTGAGGTAATCTATGCTTGAACTCAGTGAAATTTGGAAGATCGACGGAAAATCAATATTCCAGCCGTCCGGCCACATAGTAAGCATGGAAGACCTCGAAACATCTGCGGAACGTACTGCAGACGGAATACTCCATCGCGAACGCGCCCGTCAAGGCGTACGGAAGGTGGGGTTCTCGTATGATCTCATCACACAAGAAGAGCTGTCCCAATTAATACCCATGCTTGCGCCTGAGTTCATCAAGCTCACGTATCTAGACCCCGAATACGGCATACACACCATAGAGGCATACTGCAGTCGCAAACAGTCCGAGTTATACAGTGCCGTGTTCTACAACGGCCTATGGCGCGCCGTACAATTCAACGTCATTGAGAGGTAAACATGATCCGATTAGAGTTTGACAACGGTTACGTGCTCGATGACAACGACGTGTTCGTGGATATGGAATTGACACAATCCGTAAATCCGGATGGAGACTTCCTGATCGGCGTATCATCGTCTGCACAGCTCAAATTTAGCGTCAACGACCTATACGCCGTCATACCCAATGAAGCCATCGACGATCATGCGTTTGCGCTCAAGAGAGGCCGCGTAACCGCAATCAATGACTTGACTGCATTGTATAATCGGTTCCGTAAGCAGTGGCTCATACGCGACGACAGCGCGGTCTACATGCTTGACAATCGTCAACCGTACGTAAGTGTTTTATGGGATGATGGTGAAATATACAACCCTGTGCAACCTGTTGCTCCCGTGGTAACCGGGTATGTTGAAGACGACATACTTTACTGCTTGCACGACGTAGAGCCATACGTTACCGCATATGCAATCGGTTACGATAGGCTCGTGATGGTAGGCATACCGCTACTCACGGATCACCAAAAGCACAAGCAGCAGTGGTACCGCGACCATGGCATATGCTTCATACGCACAAACGATACAACACGGCAATACAATAAGAGATTATACCACAGCACAGTTGAAGAGTATTCTGAATCAACAGTGCAATATCAACAGCGCGGAATATTCACATGTGAAAAACCCACGCGTAAGAACGATAATGTCATATCCGTACTCGCGTACGATAACATGACGCGGTTTAACGTTATCGTTGATGAATGGAATGATACATTATCGTATCCCATGACAGCCGAAGATATGCTGCACTCACTTTGCGAGTACTGTGGCATTGGAGTTGAATATTATCCTTACACCAACGGCACATTTAAGATAAAACGACGTTACCGTGGCACAAACGTAACAGGACGGCAGGTATTACAGTGGATAGCTCAACTTATGGCTGGGTTCGCGGCCATAAATGAGGAAGGACATTTATACATCCAATGGTACTGTGATTCGGACTATGCGATAGATGAGCGTCAGTATACATCCGTCAAAGTCGCAGAATACGAAACCGCGCCCATCGACAAGCTACAGATCCAAGCCACAGAGAACGACATAGGCGTGATTGTCGGCGACGGAAACAACACCTATATCATACAGAACAACCCACTCCTGTACGCTGACAGCGACGCGCAGCTTCGTCCGGCGGCTATGGATATATTCAACGCGATCAAATCGTTTACCTACACTCCATACAGCATCCGGGTCTTAGGCGCACGCGACTCCGTCGGCGCGGGTCACACAGCCACAGTGACCACGCGCAAAGGTCAAACCTTCCGTGCGGTGATCATGTCCTGCACATTGCGCGGAGTCAACGCGCTGACCGCCGAATATTCCGCGACAGGCAACCGCGTCCGCGAAACCCAAAAGGACGCAGTCAATTACGCGCTGCAAGTCCTCAATCGTCGCACCAACGAGATAGTCGCGACGGTGGAAGAGTTTAGCGCGACGTTAACCGAGATCGACGAACAAGTCGGCATCAACACCGCGCAGCTACTCATACAGGCCGATCAGATCGTACAGAAGGTGTCGTACACAGACTACAACGGCAATACCATAGCAAGTATGATCAATCAGAAGGCAACCACTATATCTATCATCGCTGAGAAGTTGGATCTAACTGGATACGTCACGATCAGTGCGCTATCTGGTTCGGGCACGACGATTATAAATGGTGATAACATACAAGCGGGGAAGATAAAAGCTCAATATTTAGAGCTGCAAGATGCTGATATATACGGCACGTTTACGAGTGGCTATCAGTCATTAGGAGATCATTGGGTTAAAATGGCCAACGGATACTACGAAGTGTGGTACTGGCCGCCGGGTTATGTAAGCACGCTAATAGGCACGTTGAGGGGTAACCCAGCGAGATTATCGCTGGAATTATCGTCCACGAGAGATCTGGATTTGAAAGCTGTTAGAAATGTGGAGATATTATTATCTCAGGCAACGTCTGTAATGACCGTAAGAAATTCGTCGGGCAATCAGATATTCAGCGTTAATCCACAACAATCTACGACGTACGGAAATATAAGCATTACATCAGTGTTCGGTATGTTATCGGTTTCGACAGGAATAGAGGTGTTTAGAAATTTGAACGTTTACAACGGGAACTTATCCGTTATAAACGGATCTAAATCGTGCGTAGTAGAAACGGCCCATCAAGGTGCCCGCGTCATAAACGCATATGAGACGGCGGAGTACTACTTTGGCGACATTGGCACAGGCGAACTCGTGGACGGCGTATGCGTAGTACCGATTGAAGATACGTTTCGCGAATGCGTCAACACCGACGTAGATTACCAAGTGTTTGTATCAGCATACGACGAAATCTCTTCTGCATTATGGGTATCCAACAAAACCCCGCATAGCTTTACGGTCAACGGCACATCTGATGCGCCGTTTTGTTATGAAATCAAAGCAAAGCGACGTAACTACGAGCTGACGCGCCTAACACAAGTGAATATACCACAATCCGATGCGCGACCGATGCGCATGATGGCCGCTGAACCCGACAACCAACCCCAAAACAAGCAACTCATCGACTTCGCAGATTGGAGATAGAGCCATGAAACAAGTAACCGTACTGTCCGAGGAGTACACATACGTCGACGGCAAGCGTATTGCTACCGTGACGACGCAGACGGTATCGTCCAAGGCCGACGACGTGGCCGAGCTTGCGAACTACATGAATACCCTCGCCGCCCATATGCAGAGCATCGAACGGCTACAACAGAACATGCCTGCCACTGAGCGCGAACAGCGTCCATACCTCGACGAGATCGAACGGATGCAAAAAGAGATAATTGTCCTCGAAGCCGCGATCGACGCGCAACAGCAACATATCAAGGGCTACGACAATGACCATACAAATTAACGGCAGGATCATCAACGCGTTCGGTTACGAGATCGGCGTACAGGGCGAAACAGGACTGGAGACGCTGTACTTTGAAATGCCGCGATATTATAATGACGTAGACCTGTCGCTGTTCTTGCCCGTGGGCGCGTTAAAACTCCCTGACGGTACCGCCGACGCGGTATACCTCGACAAGACGTACGACGACGAGACGCTGACCATCACGTGGATCGTAGGCAGTGAAGCCACGGCGCAACCCGGCCTGTTGTACTTCGCGATTGAGCTTGCCGGAAACGAGTACGCATCCGTATGGCGTAGTCAGCCTTGCGCATTTAAGGTAAACGGCACCTTGCCGTTCCCTTCTCCGCAACCGTTCATGTTGCGCACACGTACAATGAGCGCCGACATCATGCCTATGATGGATGGTCAGGACGTGTCTAATGAGCCGCCGTTCGTCATCGCGAATCGCAAATGGCTGATACCCACGCAACTACAATCTATCGCCGTACAGAACGACAACCGCGCCGAGAATATTACGATAGATTATCCGCGATACTTTGATGGCTACGACCTATACAATCGCGCCGGGGAGACGCTGCTGTACTGCTCCAACAGCGGCGGTATAGAGGTCGTACCACTGATTATTGAGATTCAGGGCACAGATCCATCTATCCTTACTGCGCAATGGGCTGTACGTCGCCCTGTGACTTCGTACGCTGGTAGATTAAGCATACAGCTCAAGATCGGCAGCGTCGATGATGACAATTATCTGTGGCAGTCCGAGATCGGCGTCCTGACTGTCACGCCTACGATTGACGGTCAACCCATTGTGCCTGTACAGCCGTCCTACCTTGATGAGTTCTTGGCGCAGATGACCGCGATCAAGAGTGAGACACAGGAATATCGTGATGAGACGGCACAGCTTGTGGAAAGCGTGTCGAGCATACAAGAACAGGTGGATCAAGTTATTGCAGCTCGTGATGAGGCGGCAGCTTCTGCATCTGCGGCATCGCAATCATCAACCCAAGCCGAACAAAGCGCACGATCCGCGTCATCGTCGGCACAAAACGCCACTGCATCAGAATATTCCGCGCAAACGTCGGCTACATCCGCCTCTCAAAGCGCGAATACGGCTACAGAGAACGCCTCAGCCGCTCAATTAGCCGCCGAGACTGCAATCGCATCAAAAGATGCGACAATGACTGCTAAGACCGAAATAGACGGCATAAAGGTTGATATAGATGCATCCGCCGCCGCAGTCGCGTCCGATAAGTCCGACGTGGCAACATACATGGTCGCAGCCGAAACAGCAGCCACTGCTGCTACACAGAAAGCGTCCGAAGCGTCGCAATCAGTTGCTACCGCCGAAACTTAATCACAAATAGCGCAGAAAGCTACGGGCAATATGGGCGGGTTTTCC
>CAZNVW010000144.1:0-6810 GCA_964576595.1 uncultured Verrucomicrobiales bacterium | reverse complement strand
ATAGACAATCCGTTTGTTTTTTGTTTTTATATGTTTCAAATAAGTTGACTATAAAGTGTTATTGAGTGATCAACAGAGGCGTTGTTTAAAAGAACATTTCGGAACAGGCTGATTGTAAGACGCTATTCCGTGCGTTTGTGTTGGTCTCACGTTTTTACTGAAAAAGCGGTTTGTTTTTCAGCGAAGGGCCGTTTGGGCTGAAGTGTTAGACAAATTCTTCAGGACGGGTAGATAAAAAGGGCTGTCAGTCCTTCTTTGTCGGCTTGTCATCGGGCGGTGTTTCAGGTAGCAAGGAGTCATGTCATCCATCCGCCTTATCGGCCTGACTGCGCACAGGAACAAGGAAGGGGCCGCGGACGCCTTGAAGTTTGTCAGTGCGTGTCTTAAACGGCACGGGATAGACTGTATTGTGGATGAGGAGACGGCGCAGGCTCTCGGGTGGGGCGGGCTGTCGCTGCCGTTTGACGAGATTGTGGAGAGAGCCGATATGATTTTGTCGCTGGGCGGGGACGGGACGCTGCTTCAGGTGGCCTCCCGAGTGGCACCTTCCGGCAAGCCTATTGCCGCGATCAATTTGGGGCGCCTGGGGTTTTTGACCGCCTGTTCGGTCGATGAGGCGGAGTCCCTGGTAGAGGCGATAGCCGTCGATGCCTGCCGGATCGAAGAGAGGTCTATGCTCCAGGCTACTGTTGTGAAGCATAGCGATTTGTGCGGGGGGGGGACGGAGCTGGGCTCTTTTTCGGCATTGAACGAGGTGGCTATTGTGCGCGTGAAGACCGGGCGCATGGTGGATGTGGAGACGTTTACGAATGGGGAGTTTTTGACGAATTATCACGCGGACGGGTTGCTGGTCGCGACTCCCTCCGGCTCGACCGCCTATTCCCTGTCCGCCGGGGGGCCGATTATTTGTCCGGGCGCCGGGGTGCTGTGTCTGACTCCGGTCAGTCCCCACAGTTTGACCAATCGTTCTCTGGTGGTGTCTGATATGACGATTATCGAGATACGTTCCCGCAAGAATGACGAAGGGGAGTTTCCTCTCATTTTTTCGGTGGACGGGCATGAGGTTTCTGCGCTGGGCAAGGATACGTCTTTGCGGGTGCGCAAGGCCCCGTGGAAGCTCCGTCTGATCAGGATGCCCCGATATAGTTTTTCCGAGTTGCTGCGGGCCAAGTTGAGCTGGCGCGGGGCGGAGATTTGAGGCTCGCAGTTCTTTTTTCATTTAAAAAGAGGCTTTTGTCAGCCGTAGAGGGAGGCTATAGTCAGAGGTATGGGTTCCGAGGCCATTTTTGCCATTCCCGTTTCCTGGGAGCCGGCCGCTGTTTTTCTGATTGTCGCCTTGACGTATGCGGGGATCGCCATGGGGCAGAGTTCCCTGTTCCGGCTTGACCGCACGGGTTATGCCCTGCTGGGGGCGACGTTTCTTATGGCGACGGGCTGTATTACGCTGCAGGAGGCCGTGTCTTCGGTGAACTGGCAGTCCATTCTGCTTTTGTTCAGTTTGATGGTGGTGGCGGCCCAGCTGCACTATTCGGGGATTTATGACAGGTTGACAAAGGCTGTTGTGCGGTTCTTGGATCGCCCGGTCGTGTTTCTCGGGATTTTGATGCTTGTTTCCGGTGTGGCTTCGGCATTCCTGAATAATGATGTGGTGTGTCTCGCGTTTACGCCCGTGCTGGTTGTCGCGCTGCAGGAGCGGCGGTTGAATCCGGTGCCTTTTCTGGTCGCGTTGGCGATTTCCAGTAATACGGGGTGCGCTTTTACGCTGATTGGGAATGCGCAGAACGTGCTGGTCGGGGAGGTGGCCCGTCTTGATTTTGGCGCGTATATTTCTTATGCGGCTCTGCCTGTTTTTTTATGTTTGCTGGCGGCGTATCTGATTATTGCCCAGCAGGCAAAGGGGAAATGGGCAGCGGAGGAGTCGGAGGCTGCGGAGCGGTGCCGGGAGTGCGCCGAGCTGCTGGAGCCGATGCCTCTTAATCCGTGGCGGGCTACCAAGGGGCTGGGGATTCTCCTGCTGATTGTCGGCTTTTTTTTGTTCTCGGATGTGCCCCAGTATATTGTAGCCTTGACGGGGGGCGGGCTGCTGTTGTGCAGCCGTCGTCTGGAGAGCCGCAAGGTGCTGGCTATGGTCAACTGGCAGCTTTTGCTTCTTTTTATGGGGCTGTTTGTGGTGGTCGGCGCGTTTGACCGGAGCGGCGGAGCGGAGCAGGTGAAGATTTTTCTCGCCCATTTCGGGGTCGATTTGAGCAACAGGACTTCCTTGATCGTGGTGACTTCCCTCCTGAGTAATTTGATCAATAATTCCGCGGCCGTCATGCTGCTGCTCAAGATCGGGGATTTTACCAATCAGCAGAACGGGTATGCGCTGGCGATGGCCAATGCGGTCGCCGGCAATTTGCTGCTGATAGGAAGTCTGGCGAATGTTATCGTGGCGCAGACCGCCGAGATTTTTGGCGTGAAGGTCACGTTCAGGACGTTTGCCTGGTATGGCGTCCCGGTGACGATTGTGTCTGTCGGGATTTTGTGCGCCTGGACTTGGCTGGTGTGAGAGGCGCGGGGCCGGGGCATCGCGAGGAGGCTTGTTTTTTATCCTAAAAGGAGGATATTTATAGGGATATGGTTACCATTTCTGGTCCCTGTTATCTGATGGGGGATATTCACACACTGTCTTTCGCCGTCGAAGAGTTCGCGCGTGCTCATCCGGGAGCGTCCCTGATTGTTCTGGGGGATTGCGGATTGGGCGGAGAGTATTGTCGGAGGCAGGAGCTGGCGCGGTGTGCCGATGTTTGTCAGACGCCTGTGTACTGTCTTCGCGGGAATCATGATGATCCTTCCTTTTTTCAGGAGGGCGTGGATTCGGGGTCTTCTTTTTTGCGCTTTCTTCCCGATTATACGGAGCTTGTGATTAATGGGAAAAGGGGGCTCGCCATAGGCGGCGCCGTCAGCGTCGATCGTGCGGCGCGTGATGCCGCCGCCGGGAGCTGGGCGGACGAGTTCATGGTGTTTGACGAGAGCCGGCTGAATGCGCTGTCAGGGGAGATAGATATACTGCTTTCGCATACGGGCCCCTCGTGTCCGCTGGGGATGGATTATGAGTTTCTTCAAATAATAGGAGACGCCTCCCTGAGGCAAATGTTGTGGGAAGAGGCGCGGAATTGTCTCCAGCTGCAGGAGCGGCTCAGGCCCCGCCGATGGTATTACGGGCATTTCCACCGGACGGATTCCTGGGATTTGAACGGGACGGAGTGCCGTATTCTGGACAAGAGAGAGGTCTTGTCTCTGGATTGAGGTCAGTGATTCCGGGTGCGGAAGTTTGTTGACTGGGAGAGGAAGTTCACCGGATTTTCCCAGATCATTTTTCGCCGCGTCGCCGCGTCGTGTCCCCGGCGTTTCATTTGCAGGGCGGCCTTGGGGACGGAGAGCGGGTCGGAGCAGCCCCAGTCGCAGGCGGAGTTCATCCAGACGCGTTCCGTGCCGAAGAGTTCGATAATGTCGACGGCTCGATCCGGCGTGCATTTTGTGACGGGGTAGAGGGTCATGCCCGCCCAGTACCCGGCGTCGAGGACCAGTCCGGCCGTATGTTCCTCGACGTGATCGACGATGACTTTGCCGGGGGTGAGTTCCGGGCGGTTTTTGAGTGCGTCGAGGATGAGTCTGGTTCCTTTGAGTTTGTCTTCCAGATGGGGCGTGTGGATCAGGACGAGCTGGTTGTGGCGTATGGCGAGGTCCAGATGCTCCTCAAAGATGGTCAGCTCGTTTCTGGTGTTTCTGTTCAGGCCGATTTCCCCGATACCCAGTACTCCCGGTTTGTCGAGAAATTCGGGGATCAGGCTCATGACTTCGCGGGCAAAGACGGGGTCGTTCGCCTCTTTGGGGTTGATGCACAGCCAGCAGTAATGGTCGATGCCGTATTGGGCGGCCCGTTTTGGCTCGTAATCGGTCAGCTGCCGGAAGTAGTCGTAGAATCCGGCGGCGGAGGCGCGGTCGAAGCCGGCCCAGAACGCGGGTTCGCAGACGGCCTGGCAACCCGCGGCGGCCAGTGCCAGATAATCGTCTGTCGTGCGCGTTACCATGTGCGCGTGGGGTTCGATGAAGTCCATGGCAGTTCTTTCAGGAAAGGGGGGCAGAGGGCAGGGGCGCGCCTGCGGCGGCCTTGCCCGGGTCGTGGTCGATGGGGGGCGTGCTCGTGTCGGAGAGAGCTTCCAGCAGGGCTTTTGCCCGATCGGGGCGGTTTTCCTGCAGCAGGGGGAGAGCCCGGCGCAGGGCGGTTATGCGAAAGTCCTCTTCTCCTTCACAGCGATCCACGCGGTCGAGGAAGGCGGCTACTTCCAGCAGTTTGCCCCTGGCCTCGAGATAGGAGAGGTTGAGAAGTTCCTGTTTCGATAACATGGGACAAGTCTTGGATTATTTTTCTACAGGTCAAGCCCGTAGTTGCTTTCGTTACTGAATCGTTAAGGAGAGGAAGTAAAATGCCGAAAAAAGGCGTGGACAGTATGGGGGCATGATGACAAAGTCTGTCGCACTCGCCCCTCCCCTGCATGAAAAAGGTTTTTTCTCTTTTGGCCGGATATTTTGTTTGGGGGCCGATTTGTTTTTTGAAATATGTTTGGAGGACGATGCTTGCAAATTTACTCTGGTTGGGAATAGGTCTGGCCTGTCTGGTCTGGGCGTTTTGGGTAGAGCCCTACTGGATGGGCGTCACTGAAGTGACGGTTCCCCTGAAGGAATGGGCCGGGACGGGCAGGCGAATGAGGATCGCAATAGCCGCCGATTTGCATTTGAGGCCGGGAGAGCGAAAGCGGGCGGCGGAAATAGTGGCCCTGATTGAGGAGCAGAGGCCGGACGCCGTCTTTTTGGTCGGCGATTTTTGCAACGGGCATAAGGAGGGGCAGAGTATGGCTCTGGAGGAGATTGCGGAATGTTTGAAAGGGCTCCCGGAAAAATTCCCTACGTTTGCCGTAATGGGCAATCATGATGAATATTATGATGCCGAGACGCTTCGCCGCGAGTTGACCAAACGGGGAATCGTTGTATTGGAGGACAAGGGCATTGTTTTCCGGGGCGGCGAGCAAGGAGCCGAGGCCGAATTTTCCGGGGTGCGCGATGTTGATTCCGACTCTGCTCTTTCTGTGAAATTTGTGCCGAAACAAAAGGAGGAGAACCCGATGATTCTCCTCTCCCACCGTCCCGATATTGTGTACCGCCATCCCCGGGATGTTTCACTGATTGTCTCGGGGCATACTCATGGAGGGCAGGTGTGTCTGCCGGGGGGGTACCCTCTGGAGACTTCTTCCCGCGTACGCGGATGGGATGCGTATGGCTTGCGCCGTCTGGAGGGGCAGCGGGTGCTGATTACCCGCGGACTCGGGATGACGTTTTTGCCGATACGCTTCTGGTGCCGCCCGGAGGTAATGATGCTGACTCTTTGCGGAGAGGAAAAAAAGGGAGGAGAGGCGCATGAATAGTCGTGAGGCCGCAATCGCCCGCCTCGTTATTACGGGAGGGGCGGGAGATCTGGCCCGTGCCGTGGAGCGGGAGTTTCTGTCTGCGGGCTGGCTGGTGTCGGCCCCGGGTCGCAGGGAGTGCGATGTGACGAGCGCGGGGGATGTGGCGCGTTTTTTTGAGAGGAATCCCGCTCCCGATCTGCTTGTTTGTAATGCCGGAGTGACGAGGGATCGTCTCCTGTCCCGCCAGACTCACGCAGAATGGGAGGAGGTCTGGGAAACGAATTTCACCGGGGCGGAGCGGTGCGCCCGCCGGGCGGTGGAGGCCATGCGCCGTGAAGGCAGAGTCGGGCAGGTCGTTTTGATCGGCTCGTATGCCGGGTTTCATCCCGGCGCGGGGCAGGGAGCCTATGCCGCCTCCAAGGCGGCCCTGGCGGGTCTGATGCAGGCTCTGGCCTCCGAATGGGGCGGAGAGGGGATACGCGTCAATCTGGTTTGTCCCGGATTTCTGGAGACCAGGATGACGGCGGTTTTGCCGGAGCAGGCTTTGGCGGCGGCCAGAGACCGGCATGTGCTGGGCCGCTTTACGACGCCCCGCTCCACTGCCCGGTTTTTGCGTTTTTTACATGAGGAGATGCCTGATGTATCGGGGCAGTGCTTCTCGCTGGACAGCCGTATTTTGTAATGGGACAAAAAAAGAATCGCGCCGGGTCGGGCGCGATTCCTGAAAAGAGGTTGGGTGAGATCGGCGGTTTTATTTTCCGTTGACGAGGAGTTCCGCGATCTGGACGGCGTTGAGAGCCGCGCCCTTGCGAATCTGGTCGCCCACTACCCAGAGGGCGAGGCCGTTGTCCAGGGCAAGGTCCTTGCGGATGCGTCCGACATAGCAGGTGTCGCCGTTCGTGCTGTCGAGGGGAGTCGGGAAGACTCCTTCGGCGGGGTTGTCCATCAGGGCCACGCCGGGCTTGCCGGTGAAGGCCGCCTGGGCCGAGGCGACATCGACGGGCTTTTCAAAGACCGCGCTGACGGAGACGGAGTGAGAGCGGTACACGGGCACGCGTACGCAGGTGCAGGTCACATTCAGCTCCGGCAGGGAGAGGATTTTGCGGCCTTCATTGAGCATTTTCAGCTCTTCCTTGGTGTAGCCGTTGTCCGTAAAGGAATCGATCTGGGGAATCAGGTTGAAGGCGATCTGGCGGGGATAGACGTTTTGCTCAAGCGGCTGATCCTTGACAAGGGCTTCTACCTGCTGCTCCAGTTCGACGATACCCTGCTGGCCGCTGCCGGAGACGGCCTGGTAGCTGGAGGCGATCACCGTCTTGAGGCCGAACTTCTGGTGCAGGGGGAAGAGGGCCATCAGGGTGAT
>CAZNVW010000143.1:0-6813 GCA_964576595.1 uncultured Verrucomicrobiales bacterium | reverse complement strand
GGCAGCCGGGACTCCCGGCAAGCGCTTCATCCTGCCCAATTCCCATGTGATGATTCACCAGGTCTCCGGCGGGGCGCAGGGTACGGCCGCCGACGTGGAGCGGACAATCGGCTTCATGTTCAACCTGAAGAACCGGCTGAACGGCATCCTCGCCCATCACACCGGGAAAACGGTCGCCGAGCTTGAGCGCGATACGGATCGCGACAACTATATGACCGCCGAGGAATCGGTCGCGTATGGCCTGGTGGACAAGGTGCTGACCAGAAATCCCCAGGGAGACGCTCCCTCCAAATCCTGACACCCCCTTTCCGGGGGAGTCCCGTCCGCGCGGACGGACTCCCCCGTTTCTTTTTTCTTTTTCAGTACAACAGTTAAACATGAGCGAAAACAAGAGGAACTCCCGGGTATGCTCCTTCTGCGGCAGATCCGGAGCCGAGGTAGAGCGAATCATTGTCGGGTCGGATGGCTCCGGGATTTGCAACGAGTGCATCAAAGTGGCCCAAACCATGCTGGACGGAGACCGCCAGGCCGAGGCCGAGGCGTCTCTCAGGGAAGATATTGCGATTTTGCCGACCCCTGCGGAACTGTGCAAGTCGCTCGATGAGTACGTGATTGGACAGCATCATGCAAAGAAAGTCCTCTCCGTGGCCGTTTACAACCACTACCAGAGACTCCGCCAGCTGGACCGGGGCAACCCTCTTGCCGGGAGCGACGAGTTCGGCGATGTGGAAATCGAGAAATCGAACATTCTGTTTGCCGGGCCGACCGGATCGGGCAAAACCCTTCTTGCGCGGACGTTGGCGCGCGTGCTGAACGTCCCGTTCTGCATTGTGGACGCAACGACAGTGACGGAGGCCGGATATGTCGGCGAAGACGTGGAAAACATCGTCCTGCGCCTGCTCCAGGCGGCGGACGGCAACGTCGAGCGCGCGGAGCGCGGCATTATCTTCATTGACGAAATCGATAAAATCGGGCGCAAGACCCAGAACGTATCGGTGACGCGTGACGTGTCCGGAGAAGGCGTCCAGCAGGCCTTGTTGAAAATCCTCGAAGGCACCATGTGCAACGTCCCCCCGAATGGCGGACGCAAGCACCCCCAGCAGGAGTACATCCGCGTCAATACGGAGAAAATCCTCTTCATTTGCGGGGGGGCCTTTGTCGGCCTGGAGGACATCATCCGCCGCCGTCTCGGCAGCAGCCAGCTCGGTTTTGGCGCGATTGAAAAAGACCGCGAGGAGCTGGACTCCCGCCACGTCATGGCGCTCGCTCAGCCCGAGGACTTTTTCGCCTATGGACTGATCCCCGAATTTGTCGGTCGTCTCCCCATTTACAGCTGCCTCGATCCCTTGACCGAGGAGGAACTGGTGCGCCTGCTCACCGAGCCGAAAAACGCGCTCGTGCGTCAATACACAAAACTGATGGCTCTCAGCGGCGTCCAGCTCGTCGTGGAAGAAAGCGCGCTCCGGGCCATGGCCGCAGAAGCCGAACGCCGGGGCACAGGCGCCCGCGCGCTCCGCTCCATCTTCGAAAATCTCATGCTCGATGTCATGTTTGACGTCCCGAGCGAGGGCGACGTCGATACCGTGACCATTACGGGAGAGGTCGTCAACGGAGACAAAAAACCGATCATTAAAAAGAAGAAATAGCCGTATCTCTCCGGACAGACGAAACAGAAAGAGGAATATGGAGACGCAACACGCGAAGGGAAACGAGAGCGGAGATCTCCTGATTCTGGGGATAGAATCCTCCTGTGACGAGACGGCGGTCGCCCTGCTGCGCGCCGCCGCGTCGCCGGGGGGAGAGCCTCCGCAGCTCCTGTCTTCGGTGATCTCCACCCAGATCCCCTTGCACCGCGAGCATGGGGGCGTCGTGCCGGAGCTGGCCTCCCGCAACCATTCCCAGGCTTTGCCCGTGCTGATCCGGCAGGCTTGTGCCGAGGCGGGCGTCTCCGTCCGGGAGGTTGACTTTTTCGCGGCGACCGCCGGGCCCGGCCTCGCGTCGTCTCTGCTCGTCGGCAATACCACCGCCAAGGCGCTCGCGCTGGCGGCCGGCAAACCCTTCCTGTCGGTCAACCACCTCGAGGGGCACCTCCTGTCTCCGTTCATAGAGTCTCCCGACGGTCCGCCGCCTCACCTGGGGCTGGTCGTGTCGGGCGGGCATACCCTGTTTATCGACGTCCGGGGATTCGGCGACTACCACCTTCTGGGCCGCTCCCTTGATGACGCGGCGGGAGAGGCCTTTGACAAAGTCGGCAAGATGCTGGGGCTCCCCTATCCGGGCGGGCCGGAAATAGAACGCGCCTCACGGGGGGGCGATCCCCATGCCCACGACTTCCCCCGCGCCATGGCGAAAGAACCGCACGCAAACGTGTCGTTCTCCGGCTTGAAAACGGCGGTACTCTATACCTTGCCCAAACTGGCGCCGGACGGCAACCCCGCCTCCCTGTCCGGGGAGCAGCTGGCGGACTTGTGCGCCTCTTTCCAGCAGGCGGTGATTGACGTTCTACTGGCGAAATTGCGCTTTTGCCTGAAGCGGACCCGCCATCGCATCCTGGCTGTATCGGGGGGCGTCGCATGCAACGGCGCGCTTCGTTCCGCTCTCGCCGGACTATGCGCGGAACTGGGCGTGGAGCTGCGCCTCAGTCCTCCCGGCGTCTCGACCGACAATGCCGCTATGATCGCCTATATCGGCTTGCAAAAAGCCCGCCGGGGAGAATCCCATCCCCTCGACGAGGATGTGAACCCCAATTTGCCCCTGGCGGACGGATTGAACCGTACCAAGGGCGGCCTGTCCGACTGACCCGTTCCTCTTATGAATAGCGCGGACCCCAGATTTTCCGGCATAGGCCGCCTCTACGGAGTGAAAGCCCTGGAGCGCTTCAACCGCGCCCTCGTCTGCATCGTCGGCCTGGGCGGCGTCGGCACCTGGGCTGCGGAAGCCCTGGTCAGAAGCGGTGTAGGCCGCTTCATACTCGTCGATCTGGACGACATCTGCGTGACCAATACAAACCGCCAGATTCACGCGTTGGACGGGACGCACGGACGGCCCAAAATCAGCGTCATGGCCGAGCGCATCCGGGCGATATCCCCGGATGCCGAAGTGGAAGAATACCATGGCTTTTATTCGGAAAACTCGTCCGCAGACATATTCTCCCGCCGTCCCGACATCGTGATCGACGCCATAGACGCCCTTTTGCCCAAGTGCCACTTGATCGCCTCCTGCCACAAGTCGGGACTCCCTCTGGTCACTTGCGGCGGAGCCGGAGGGCGTACCGATGCGTCCGCCCTGCGTGTCGCCGACCTTGCCGCCACCTGCGGCGACCCCCTGCTGTCCCGGCTGAGAAAGGAATTGCGCCTCAGGCACAATCTTCCGCTCGGAGACAAGGCGCCCCCCCTCGGCATCCCCTGTGTCTTCAGCCCGGAAAAACCCGTTTTCCCCACTTGCGACGGGAGCACTTCGCAAACGCGCGACCCCGAATTCGGGAAGGGCAGAATGAGCTGTGAAGCGGGCTTTGGCTCGGCCACGCATGTAACGGGCTGCTTCGGCTTTTTCATGGCCGGACTGGCGCTGGATATCCTCGCACAACAAGAACAATGAACCGCAAAAATTTCCTCCCTCTCCTGGCCCTTTGCCTGGCGCCCCTCCTGACCCAATGCGGAAGCATCAGCCATGAGGAGGAAGTCTCCGCCATTCGGGAACGCAACCAGGCAATTGCATCGGAGCCCCGGGGCAAGTTCTTTTACGGCCGCCGCTATCATATCCCCTTTGTCCGCTTCTGGGGCTATCTGAGAGAGCCGGGCCAGCCCTGGAGCCAGGCGAAACTGGTAGTAATGGACGAATCCGTCAAAAAAACTCCCGACCGTTTGCGCGAAACGCGCTCGGCCGACAAAAAAGAAGGCGTGGATCATGGATTTGACGCGAATTACGACTACCGCCTCTACGGATACTACACGGGGAAGCGGGCTTATGAACCCAATACCGACATGGTATTGCCCGTCTTTCGCCTGACGGGGTACGAAGTCCTGAACCGGGAGCCGGGCTGGCTGTTTACGCCGAAAGAAAAATACAGACAGGATGAAATTTCCCTGTATCCTGCGCTCATCCCTTCCGAGGCCCGCTATTAACCCCCCTTTTTTTCAGACTCCACTTATGTCTCTGCTCCCGATTCGCTCCCTCCGTGCCGGCGTTCGCTCTTCCCTGCTTCTTTGCGCTCTGGCCGCCTTTGCTCCCGTTTATTCCTTTGCGGAAGAACCTGCCCCGGTGCCTCTTAAAACAGCCGTGCCGCAGAAACAGGACGCCCGGGAGGGCGCGCTGGAGATACGCGAAAAGGAACTGGCTCTGGAAAAACTGAAAGAGTCCCGGAAATGGGATCGGGTCGAACTCGAACAGAAACAGGAAAAAGCCGCCAGAAAAATGTCGGCGGCGGAGAAGGACCTCAAACAGTTTCAGTCTCACGGCCGGGAACGCGCCATCGCGGAAGCCCGCCTGAAGCTGAAAAGAAGCCGCGACCAGTACGAGTATAAAAAGGAGGAACTCGACCAGCTTCGCCAAATGTACACGGAAGATCAGCTGACCGACGCATCCGAGGAAATCGTCCTCAAACGTACCATGAGGGAAGTCGAAGACGCCCTGTTTGACAGCGAAGGACGCGAAATCGCGACGAAATTTGAAATCGAAGTACTGATTCCCCGCCGGGAGCAGGAGCTGATCGACGCGGTCGAAGCGGCTCGTATCGAATGGGAAAGAGCCGGCCTGCAACTGAAATTTGCGGAAAAAGAATATGCGCTGGCTCTGGACAAGGCCGTAAACGAATGTGACAAGGCTCGCGCCAGCCACTCCGGGAACAGCGCGGATCAACCGAAAAACTGACGTGAACATTCGTCTGCTTTGCCTGATTCTGCTTCTTGGCGCCGTATCTGTTTTTTCTGTAGAAGCGAAACTGCCCGTACCCCGCCTGCCTGATATCGGGACCGTCCCCGCGGACAAGGTGGAGGCCGCGCTGGCGTCAGGCGTGGAGTTCTTGCTGAAAAACCAGAACGCCGACGGCTCTTGGGGAAATTACACGCACTCCCTGTCCGACTCGGTCCTTTGCCCCGCGCCGAACGGCCCCCGCTCCTTCCGTATCGGAACCACCGCCCTGGACATCATGGCCCTGCTCAGAGTGGCCCCGGAAGACCCCGGAGTAAAAAAAGCCGTCAATCGCGCCTCGGACTGGCTTTTGAAAGAACTGCCCCGCCTCAGAAGGCCGGACGTAACCGTTCTGTACAACGTCTGGGCGCATTGCTACTCGCTCCAGGCCCTGGCTGCGCTGGCGCGCTTCCATCATGACTCTCCCGAACTCGTCGCCCGCTACAGGACGGCGGCCGGGCAGCAGCTGAAACAACTCGACCTGTATGCGAATATGAAAGGAGGCTGGGGCTATTACGAATTTAGCGGCATGACGGCCCGCCCCTCCTTCTCCTCAATGTCTTTTACCACGGCGGCCATCCTGATCGCCATGAGAGACGCCGAGCGGGAGTTTGGCCTGAAATTGAACGAGCCCGTTTGCGGACGGGCCGTTCGTCTGCTGCAACGGCTCAGGACTCCCGAGGGCACATTTATCTACGGAGACCATTTGAAGGGACTGGCCGAGGCCATGCCGACCTCCCGCCATATGGGGAGCCTCGGCAGAACGGTCATCTGCAACCTCGCCCTCTCCCTTTACGGAGATACAAGGGCGAATGAAGGAGAGAGAGAAAACGCTCTTGACTGGATGTGGGCCCGGAACGGCTGGCTCCTGATAGCAAAAAAATGGCCCATCCCTCACGAAAGTTACGCCAAAAATGCGGGCTACTTCGTCTTCTTCGGCTACTATTACGCAGGATTGACCCTGGAATCGCTCCCCGCGGAACGCCGGAGCCGCCATGCCTCCCTGCTGGCAGGCATCCTGCTCCCCCAGCAGGAACCGCAGGGATGCTGGTGGGACTTCCCGATGATGGACTATCACCGCCAGTACGGGACGGGCTTCGCCCTGCTTGCGCTGGAAAGCGCGAAACGCCATCTCGCCCCCGGAGCGTAGCGGAAGCGTCCCTCTCCCGCTGGCAAGGAAAATTTTTTGTCTCATTACTATTTTTGGCATTGAGCGGGCGGAAGAAGGGAGATATACTGTAGCTGACTATAGAACAACGCCCATGTCCCTTATTGAACCCACGAGTTCCGAGCCCTTTTTAAATGCCTTTACCAGCCCTTTGCTGGAGATCCTGAAAAGGCATCCGAAACGCATTGTTTTCCCGGAAGGTGAGGATCTGAGAGTCATCCGCGTGGCGGCCCTCCTCGTGGCGGAGCAGGCCGTTGCCCCCATCTTGCTCGGCAACAAGGAAAAAATCAGGGGAATGGCGGCGGAAGCGGGAATCTCCCTGCAATTCGTCCGGGTGATAGAACCGGAAAAATCCTCGGATCTGACCTTGTTCTGCGAACGCTTTGAGAGAATAGAACGCCTGAGGGGCAACCCCTCGGTGGACGCCCTCTCCGTCATGACTCGCCCCCATTTCTTCGCGGCCATGATGGTTCAGTACGGCCAGGCTGACGCCATGGTCGCCGGCAACCAGATCGGCGCGGCGGGCGTGTACCGGACGGCCATGAGAATGATCAAACCCGCTCCGGAAGGAAAGGGAATTTTCGGCGTCAGCGCCGCGGTCGTGCCGGACTTTGTGCGCTACGGCAAGGAAGGTATCATCTTCCTGGCGGATACCGGCGTAGTGAACGAACCTTCCGTCGAGATCCTGGCAAACCACGCGGTGGCGACGGGCCAGCTCGCCTTCCATCTGCTGGGGC
>CAZNVW010000142.1:0-6852 GCA_964576595.1 uncultured Verrucomicrobiales bacterium | reverse complement strand
CTCCGGATCATTCATCGGGGCCAGCAAAGTCGCATCCCTCGTATTGTCGGCCCGCACCTCAAGCGCGACAGCCCCCTGCCCCGCCGCAGGCAAAAACTCCTCAGGATCACAGAATGTCGTATAAAGAGGCACCTCGCGGGACCGGAGCACATCGGCCGTCAGCCCCAGACGGCTCAGCCCGGCCTCGGCCAGAAGAATCGCGTCCCAGCCCTCCGTCGCCGCCAACTTGTCGAGACGAGTAGGCACATTGCCCCGTATATCCACGACCGTCACATCAGGCCTCAAAAAACGTATCTGGCGGCGGCGGCGCACACTGCTCGTCGCTACCACCGCACCGGGCGGCAAGGCCAGATCACCCGCCCCGTGACGAGATACAATCACATCGCGCACGGAGGCGCGGGGAAGAATCGCCGCAAGGCGGAAACGCTCATCCAGCTCGCTGGGCATATCCTTTAAACTATGCACCGCCACATCTATCTCCCCGGCATACAGCGCGCTCTCCAGCTCCTTGATAAAAACGCCCTTGTCCACAATGCCGCTCGCCTCGGCCACCCGGGCCAGAGGCACATCCGTGCGGATGTCGCCCGTCGTCCGGATAATCTCGAGCCGCGGCTCCATCGTCGGGTAGCGTCTCCTCAACGCCTCTGACGTCATATTCGCCTGCGCCAGGGCAAGCGCGCTCCCCCGGGTTCCGAGCACCAGGGAGGGCACCTGGGGACTTATACCTATCTTGTTCATCTCCTGTTCAATAATCATCTCACAATGCTGAATCTCCAGCTCGCGCTTCCGGCGAGCCTCGCCGGCCAGCTGGCTCAGCGTATCTATATCATAAACATACGCCTCGTCTATCTCCGCCACCTCCGGGGCCACATTGCGGGGTACGGAAATATCGATCAAAAACAGCGAGCGGTACTTGCGCGCGGCCCGCAGAGGCTCCACATCCTCCGGCTTGACAATATAATGGGGGGCGGAAGTCGAGGCGATCACAATATCAATCTCCTTCAAATACTCCGTCCAGTTGTCATAACGTATCGCCTGGGCATCCATCAGACGCGCCAGCTCCAAAGCCCGGTCATAAGAACGATTCGCCACAAAAATACCGGAGGCGCCCCGCGAACGAAGAGACTGGGCCGTCACGCGGCTCATCTCTCCCGCCCCCAGAATGAGCACCTTGGTTCTGGTCAAATCACCAAAAATCTGCTCGGCCAAATCCACGGCCACGGCGCCGACCGAAGTCGCGCCCTCGTTGATGGACGTCTGATTCCGAACCTTCTTCCCGACAGAAAAAGCCTTCTGAAACAGACGGTTCAGCCCGTTCTCCGTCAACCCGGACTCAAGCGCGGCGGAATACGCCTTCTTGACCTGCCCGGAAATCTCCGTCTCCCCCAGAACCATCGAATCCAGCCCGCTCACCACACGGCACAAATGACGAGCGACCCAATCCCCCTCAAACTCGTAAAAATGGCGGCTCAAATCCGCCTCCAGGCCATGCCCCTCCAAAATCCTGGCCCGCAAACCGGAAGCATGCACCTCGTCCTCCGCACTGAAATAAAGCTCCATACGATTGCACGTCGACAGAACGACGCAGCCCTGCACCCCCTCCACAGCCAAAAGCTCCCGGCCCACCTCCGGCACGCGGTGCACGGGAACGGCAAAACGCTCACGCACCTCCACAGGAGCCGTCCTGTAATTCAACCCAAGACAGACCCACTTCATTTGCTTGCAAAAAGAACAGTTAAAGAAACCACAAACAGGGTCAAATTCATCAAAGCGAACCATCTCCCCGGCATACCCCGACGCCAGTTGACCAGAGCCAAAAGAGCGTACCCCGCCCACGTAACCCCCGCCATCACCAGCTTGAAATCGGTAGGAGAGCGAAACTCGGCCAGCACGATCGCCATACTCGCCGTCAGGAGAACCAGCCCCAGCACATTGAGACGGGGGGCCACCTTCGCGAGCAAATTCAGCTTGGGCAGCTTGTGGTACGCCCCCCCCAGCTGGCGGCGCTTCAAATGCCGATCCTGAATGAAAAAGGCGACAGAAGCCAGCGCCGACAACGAGAACCCGGCATACGACAACAAGGCAAATCCCACATGCAAGTCGCCCCGGAGCATCCCTCTCGGAGCCTCCGGCTCAATCCCCGCAAAAAAACCGGACGCGGCGAACACAAACACCAGAGCCCCGGTAAGCGTCCCCAAAAACGACAGGCGATAAGTCGCCCCCGACACCAGATAAAACAACAGCAAACTCCAGCTCAAAAAGACAAACACCTGCCCCATACCGTGAATCGGGCAGGACTGCTGCCAAAAACCGATCCCGAAAAGCAAAGCCGTCCACCCCAGAAAGAGAACCAAATACCCCAGAAACATCATCCGGGCGGAAAAATTGCCCCAAAAGCCCCCCAAACCAAACGCGCCGGACAAAAAGCCCAGAACCCCCACCCACAACAGGGGGGAAAAAGAAGAAAAAGAAGCGGCTTCAGCCGCCACGGGAACAAACACATTCATGGCCTGAGAAAGTCTATACCCGCTGCCGTTCCTTGAAAAGACTTCGCTCAAAAGAACGCCGCTTTTCCTCCGGAATAACAGAGAGCAAAATCAAATCGAGCCTCCCGGGCCTACGCCTTCGCCTCCAGACTGCGCTCGATAATCGCAAACGCCTGATGATTGTGAATCGACTCGTAGTTCTCCGCCTCGACGCGATACCAGGAAAAAGCCGTATGAGCCTCCGTACGGGCGGCGACATTCCGGACAAGATCCTCGACAAACACGGGATTCTCGTAAGCGTGCTCCGTCACCCACTTCTCGTCGGGACGCTTCAATACACTGTACAAACCGCAGCTCGCGCACTGCTCCACCAGATCAATCAAATCCTCAATCCAGACCGGCTTGCCGGAAAAACGAACGGAATAGGAGACCATGCCCCGCTGATTATGCGCGCCGTACTTGCTCATCGCCTTGGAGCAGGGACACAACGTCGTTACCGGCACCATCACAGTGAGCACATAGTCCAGCGCGCCGCCCTGCTCCGCCTGTATCTCCACCCGCACCTCATAATCCATAACCCCTTCCAGCCCCGTTACAGGAGCCTTTTTGGTACGGAAGTAGGGAAACTCAAAAACAATATGAGCCTTCTGCGCGTCCAGCCGGGCCAGCATCTCCCGGGGAATCTTGACAAACGAATGAACATCCAGACGAGGCCCGTGGGAGTGCAGCACCTCCACAAAACGGCTCATATGGGTTCCCTTGTACTCCTGAGGCAAATCCACCGCCATGGATACCCGGGCCACGGTCGACTGGGACCGATTGGCCTTGTCCTTTACTTCGATCGGATAGCGCAACCCCCGCACCCCCACCTGGTCGATGGCGATATTGCGGCTGTCGCGCTCGCTCTGAGTATCCTTAAGCTCCTGCATGTCGGACGCAGAGAGTAGAGAAAAGGGGAAATCGGGTCAAGCGAAACGGAAGTCTGCCATCTCGACAGACTTCCGTTTGCAAAAACCGAATTTCGATTCCCTGAAAAATCAGGGAAGCAAGTTGATGGAACGGGAACGACGAATTTCCCGGGTGATCTTGCGGTGAAGCTTGGCGGAAACGCCCGTTACACGGCGGGGAAGAATCTTGCCCGTTTCAGAAGTGAACTTGGAAAGAAACTCCGGGTTAAGCATATTGATCATGGCCACGGGAATATCGTGACGGCGGCGCGGCATCTGACGATTGCAGCGGCGGAAACGAATACGGCGTTCCGTTGTCTTGGGTTCGGTCGACATATTAAATAAAGAAAAGAATGATGAAGTTGCTCAGGAATTAACGCATTTCGCGGTGAAGCGTACGGCGGCGGAGGAAAGGATTGAACTTGATCTTTTCCAGACGTCCCGGAGTGCGGAGACTCTTCTTGTTACGGGTCGTGACGTAGCGGGAGGTCGGCTTTCCTTCGGCCTTGGCCTCTGTGCATTCGAGGATGATGATATCTCTGGGCATAACTGCTATTCTTTAGAATTCGAAAATCGGGAGGGCGACTTTACCTCATTCTTCATCTTCGTCAAGCAAAACTGACGAAGATTCCAAATCAATTTGCCCTTCCGAGTATCCGAAGCCCGATCGTTTCGGCCTGAACCGGGACTTGGCTCCGTGCTCTTTTTCCCACGCGGCCTTGCAATCGACCGTCAAACGAGCGAACGGAATCGCCTCAAGGCGAATCTGGGGAATCTGCTTGTGACAAATCTCACAAATACCGTACACCCCCAGACGAATGCGCTCCAGGGCGTCTTCTATCTCGTACAGGGAGTCCTGCCCCTGGGACAGGAGGGAAAGGGCAAACTCGCGGTCGTAGGCATCGCTGCCAGCGTCAGCCGTATGCTCGCCAGAGGCGGAAGCCTCGCTCCCCTCGGGATGATTGCGCAAAGTATCGCGGGCCACGCCGGACACATTATCGAGAATCTGATCCTTCAGATCCAGAAGCTTCTGCCGCTGCTTCTCGACAAAAGCCATCCACTTGGCATTTTTCTTCAGCTCGGCGGCGAGCTTTTCCACCGCGTTCATTTCGGCATCCCTTTTGGGAGCCTCAGGCGTCGCCGCCGCCTTTTTACTCTCAACCTCAGCCGGCTTCACAGCCTTTTTCACAACAGGCTCCTGTTTCTTTACGGCTTTACTGGCAGAAGATTTTTTTTGAACATCCGCTTTTGCGTCAGTCTTTTTCTTTTCCTCAGTATCAATATTCGTTTTCTTGTTTGTAGCCATGGGAGTATCTCTATATGGATTGAAACATCTCTGTAAAAGACGCTACATAAGCTAGGTACATACCCGATTAAAATCAAGAAAAATCGTTATCCGACAAATCGCTCGCCGAGAAAAACCGCTCCCAACAAGACATCTCAAACCTCCTTACCCTTCTCTGATAAATTCATAGGATATGGGGATAAAGCACATACTGCGTATATTGCTCCCTTTCTTTTGGCTCTCCGTCAAAATCGATGGATGAGCCATCCGAGGAGCAACAAAAAACCCCTGACTCTCAGCGAGTCAGGAGTTAAAAAGTTAAGTGGAGCTAAGGAGGTTCGAACTCCTGGCCTCATCATTGCGAACGATGCGCTCTACCAGCTGAGCTATAGCCCCGTTGAATGCGGTGGGAGAAAAATAGAAAAAGCCGGAGAGAAGATCAAGGCGAATTTGCCGCCTCTGCACGAATTTCACGTGTTAGATCCACTTTTTGGCTCCGAGCCGGATTATTCGCTGTACTCGGCCCAAGAACTGCTGGTTTCCCATACCCGAATGTAGTCAAGGCGTACGCAGGCGCGTATGGGCCGGTCTATGCCCATGCCCCGGGCGATGTATTTTTCCAGCGCGTCCCTTGTGCGGAGGTAGATAAGGCGGGCCATATTCTCCGAAGTGGGGTCCTGCCCCGGAAAGGGGATAATGCGCTCGCCATACACTTTTTTGAAGGTCTCGTACATGGGGTCGTCCGAGTTCATGCTCAGGGAGTGGTCGAATTGCTGGAGAAAGTCGCCCATCATTTCCTTGACCGCCTTGAAGTCAAAGACCATGTCCTGCGCGTCCAGAGTGTCCGCCGTGAAGACGAGCTCCACTTTGCGCGTGTGGCCGTGAGGAAACTGGCAGGTATCGAGGTTCTTGGAGAGGAGGTGTCCGCTCTCCAGCTCTATCATTTTGCAAATTTTAAAGGGCATGGCAGGGTCAGGAAAGGGTGATATGAAAAAGGTCGAGGAATACGCGGCGATACACGTCTTTTTTGAAGTCGGGAAGCCACTCGATTTTAAATTCTTCAGGCTTGATCCACTTGTGGCGGGCAAACTCGGGATGTTTGCGCGCCAGATCGGGCTCGGCGGAGTCGTCCTTCATGAGGCAGAGGAAATACTCCTGCTCCTGTCCGACAAATCCGGGGTGACGGACAGACTTGAGCGCGCGCACGTCCGGCGGGTAATCGTAACGGTACGGCCCCCGGCTCGTTTCTATATCGTACATGTCCGGGGTAAACGCCACCTCCTCTTCCACTTCCCTCTTCACCGCCTGCAAGGAGCTCTCTCCCTTATCTATTCCCCCTTGGGGGAACTGCCAGGCGCCGGGCGTATTAAGCCGCTCGCAGACGAGGATGTCGCCGCTGGAGCGCTGGAAGACGGCGGCCACGTTGGGGCGGTAGGAACTCATGGAGCCAGCTTAGGGAGACCGCCGGAAGGTTTCAATCCCAAGTTTGTTCATTGACAAATTTAGTCCCGTAAATCATCGTAAAAAAGATTCTTCCCCTCTTATGAAAAAACGTCTTTTTTTGCTTCTGTCCGCCCTCATGTTCGCCGGACTCGCCCCCGCCCTCCAGGCGCAAAACAACAAGGAGGACAAGATGACCGATACGGAGATACGGGAAGCGCTTTGGACAGCCTCCCTGCCCGGCGGTCAATATACGGTCGTTCTGTCCAGGGTCTGCTCCGTCGCGAAACAGACTTACATTCTCGATGCCAATCTGGTTGTTCAGGAGGTAACGATTGAGACGACCGGCGCGGCTCTGGCCCGCTTCTATTATCTGGAGCCCGTGGCGGCAGGCTCGAACAGCGCACTGATCTCGGCGGCCCGCGACCGTGCCAAAGATCTGGCAAAGGAAGCGCAAAACCGCGCCGGAGCCAATACGGGAGGGATGACGATCGATACGGCAGTCATCAAGCAGTACCCCACGACTTCGCACGCCAAGACGATTGAGTACCGTCTGCAAACGTCCGCCCAGCTCGACGCCCTGCTCAAGTCGATCAATACCGCCCTGTGGACGGGGAAAGGCCGCAGCTTCCAGTGCCGCTAGAGCGTGTCGTCACAATAAAAACTTGACTAGGCTCTTGAAATAGAGAATAAA
>CAZNVW010000141.1:0-6998 GCA_964576595.1 uncultured Verrucomicrobiales bacterium | reverse complement strand
GGGAGTTGGAGAGGTTGGGTGTAGCGGCCAGTTTCCACGTTTCTCCTGACAGATTGCCGAAGGCGTCGTACTGGTAGAGGGAGGGAGCCATGGAGAGGGAACCCGCACCGGTACCGGTGTCGCGCTGCCGCTGGATGATTTGGCCTCTGTTGTTGTATGTGGTCCGGTCGTAGAGGTAGCCCGAAGTGGACGGCGAGGTGGTGACGACTGTTTCACCGAAGCCGTTTTTCAGATCCTGGGAGAGGATGGTGGTACGATCCGCGAGTTTGACGGTGTGCCGGATGCGGGCGTTGTTGTAATCGTATTCGTGATAAAGCTCCCGTTGGCCGGTGCCGTGCTGACGGGCGAGGCTGCCGTCCGGGTTGTATTCGTTCACGAGGGTGGCTCCGGAAGGAAGGGTAAGGGTTTCCGTGAGGCCGTTCGCGCTGTAGGCGTAGGCGGTAGTACGGCCGAGGAGATCCGTTTGCGAGACAGGGCGGCCCTGCTGGTCGTAGAGGGCGGTTTCAACGGTGCTCAGGGCTCCGGTATCCCGTCTTGTTTTGAGTGCCCGGCCCTGGGCGTCGCGTTCGTAGGAGGTGACGGTTTCGGGCGTGGTTTCGGTCGCGCTGCGGATGGTTTCGATGAGCTGGCGCGCGCTGTCGTAGGCGTAGCTGGTAGTAATGCCGTCTTCATCGGTTTCGCGCAGGAGATCTCCGGTGCAGATATAGGCGCGCGTGGTGACGCGGCCGTTGCCACGGGTGCGTTTGACCCAGCGGTTGAGGAGGTCGTATTCGTAGTCCGCGGCGGAGAGCCGTTGCCATGCGCCCGAGCCGTCGAGGATGTGCTGCTCTGTGCGTACGGTGTTGCCCTGCGCGTCGATCCAGCTGATGTCACGGGTGCTGCGGCCGGCGACCGGAGCGCCGTTGAGGCGGGTTTCTTCGGTGACGGTGTAGAGGGCGCCGTGCTCTGTGGCGGCGGCGTAGTCATACCATGTCTGTACGTCGTTTACGGCCTGGGTCATGCGGAGCCGGCCCCGGGCGTAAGGGTTGTCGGCATTGCCCTGCCATGTTTCGGCGACTTCGAGGCGGGTCAGGCCGTTGGCTTCGCTGCGTTTTTCGACGCGTTTGACGGCGTCGGCTTCGCTGTAGGCGTATTTTTCCCGGAGGTGTAGGTGCGGTATGCCGGCCGCGTCGACGATGGTGGTGTCGATTTGCGCGGGCTCGTCGGTCCAGAGGCCGTTGTTGTTGCGGTAGGCTGTATTGATGATGCGGTTCTGGCCTCCGGACCACGGCTGGGCGACGACGGCCGGACGGCCGGAATGGTCGTGAATGATGCGGGTCTCGCCTCTTTGCGGCCCGGTGGCGCCGGTGCGGCGGCCGACGCCGTCATAGGTGAAAGTCGTGGTGAGCGCGTCCGGACTGCCGTATCCCTCCGTCCGGGTAATGAGAAGCTCGCCGACGGGCAGGGAGAGGTAGTCCTCAGCGACGACGGAGGAGGCTATCCCGCCTTTGCTGACGGTCGTGATGATGCGGTAGGCTCCGGTCGTGGCCGAGGTTTCGCGGGTGCGGGTAGTGGAGACGGCGTCGTCTCCGGTGCCCCGGGTGATATTCCACAGATGGTCCGTTTCGGTCCAGGTGGTGAGATAGGGGGGCATGGAGGCCGGGAGGGTATGGTCGGTTTCGGTGACGGTAAGAGAGGAGACCGTCTCGTCGCCGCCGATGGCGAAGGTCTTGAAGGGAGTGCCCGTGACGGTATAGAGGCCGGTAGAGGCGTCCTGCCCGGTGATCTGGCTGGAGAGGTAAAGGGAGACGGTGTAGCCGTTTTCTCCGGCGGTGACATCGGCGAGGCCGTCCCAGAGGTTCCAGATTTGGCGGATGGCGCCGGTTTCTTCACGGACGATGTCGAGGTATCGGGCGGCATTCTCCGCTGTGAGGAGGCTGTTTTGCGAAGAAATGTAGCCTGCGAAGGTACCTGTTTCCAGATGATAGAAGGCGGCTGTGCCGTCCGTTTTGAGGATGCGGAGGTAGGTGGCTTCCGACAGCGGGAGGGCGGCGTTGAGGGCGCGGCTGAGCTCCGTGACGAAGTCCGCCCGGTTGGTAGTGGAGGAGGTGGAGCCTACGCCGAAGGCGGTGAGGCCGTTGGCGTCGCACATATAGTTGGCGTATGCTCCGCCCTCGCGGACGCGGAGGAGGCTATTGGGCTTGACGCCGCCCGCCGGAAGAGAGACGAAGGAGGCGGCGGGGTGGCTGTAGGCGAGACCCACGGGAGTGAGGAGAGTCGGGGAGTAGCGGTAGCCGATGATCTCGAGACGGCCTTTGGGGATGCCGCCCAGGCCGCGGAAGACGCCGAAGGTCGCGGACCAGCGCATGTACTGCAGGCGGGCTTCGCGGGTGATGCCGTTCCCTGCCGAGGAAGAGGAGAAGTCGCCGCGCGGCATTGTCGAGCGGGCTGCCACGGCTTGAGAGAGGCCTCCGGCGTCGCCGTCCGTACCGTCGCAGCCGCAATCGCAGTCACAGTCAACCGGGACGTTTTCGTCCGGTTCGGGGATGAATAGAGGACACGGACCAACGGTCCCGGAGATCAGGGAGATATTCCCCGTAGGGTCCGGATAGTAGTCTATGTTGTGGTGGACAAGGCTCAGTCTGTGAAAGCCCGATTCGAGACCTTCAATACTGAGCGCGAAGGGATGAGCCGCTCCGGAAGAGGAGGAAATTTCGTTGTCATCCACAGCAAGGGAGACGGAGTCGTCAACTTGCCCTGCCGCCTTGACGGTATATTTGCCGCCCTCGGGATTTTCCGGCAGCAGGAAGGTGCCCCGGATGGGCTCCATGACATGCGAGGAGTTTGACGGCTTGCCGTGCGCGTATTTGAAGTTAATCATGCCGCCCCCCTCTCCCGAACGGGGAGAGGCGCTTTCTTCGGGCTGCATGGCGACGACTTGATAACTGGGAGTTCCAGGTAAAATAAAGCTGTTTTGATGGAGATATTTCATAAATGGAGGGATCTGGGGCAGTAAACGGGAAAAGGAATATTCTCAAATTTATCCCGTTTGATGCCTCAATTTTCAGAAAATATTTTCTTTATATCAATTATTTTTTTGGTGTTTTTATGTTTTTTGAGGGGTAAATATTTTTTCAAAAGGAGAAAAATGGGGTGCGTTTTTTCTGTTATCCCCGTCTGCTGCCGGGGGTGTTTTAATGGCGTTTGAAAGATCCCTTCCGCTTTCCCGGGAGGGCGTCGAACCCTTTGTTTACAAGGAGGCGCGCCTATATATCCGCCCTGTTTCTTCTCATGAGAAAGCCGCCGACAGCCAGGGACTCGACTCTGGGGTGCGGCCCATGTTTACAGGGGGAGGAGAGGTGTTGCGGCCATGCCTGAAATGGCCGCCTGGAGACGTGTGTGCTGCCGGGCCGGTTTTGCTCATCGCCCATGCGCTGGGGAGAAGGGGGGAGAGCCCGGGCTGGGCGAATATCGCCGATGAAGGGCGAGTCTGTTGCCGTCCGCCTTGAGGGGGCGTAATATCCCTTGCGGCAAGGCGCGTATAAGGAGGGCGGTTTTTGAGGAAAAATCCGGGGAGTACGGATTCGCCGGATTTTTTTGCCCGGTTGAGCGGCAGGGCGGGGCCCCTATTGAATTCTGCGGTAAACCCGCTCAAAAGGAACCCGGTATCGGTCTCCCCATATTCCCTTGTTGCCGTCCCGTATGCCACAGGGGATCACCATATTGATCTCGGCGCCTCGCGGTAAATTCAGATATTTTTTCAGCCGCCTGCTGTCAAAGCCTTCCAAGGGACAGGTATCGTACCCCTCATTGGCCATGGCCAGCATGAATGTTTGAGCGGCAAGGGCACAGGACTTGTGGACGACAACGCGAATATCTCCTTCGGAAACTTCGAGCATCATGGGCCGGAAGAGACTGATCGCGCGAGACAGCAGCACTCTGAAAAATCCCGCGATTCCGCCAAATCGGGCATAAACAAAGGGCATCAGCTTTCCATAGTACAATTCCCTGTCCCTGATGCGTTTTTCCTGCCGTTCTTTCGGGCTGTTTCTCAAAATATTCTCTTTTTCAAAATCGAGGACGAATTTTGCCCGTTCTCTGTACAGATCCTGCCGTGTCACAAAAACAACTATCTGCGAGGCGGTGGAGGCCGCTTTTTGACCGAGGCAGGCAGTGGATATTTTGGACAGTAATTCCGGTTGTGTAATGTGGTAGAATTCCCACAATTGCATATTCGAACTGTTCGGAGCCAGCGTCGCCAGTTTCAGGCAGTGTTTTACTTTTTCCGGATCAGGTGTGTTTTCCTGATCATACGCCCGCACGGAACGGCGATAATTTAAAATGTCGTCAAAATTCATCTTCTTATAATAAGTTTCCGGAAATTAAATTACGGCCATTCGTACGAGAGGGGCAATACGAAAAACGGGGGGTTCAAAAGGGGCGGCCTTTCGGAGTGACGGTATGCGGCATGGAGAAAAAAGGAGCCGGGCAATGCTATTTTGCCGCAGGGGTGAGGCGGGCAATGCCGCCGCCCTTTATTCTCAGGGTGAAATCGAGGGAATCCTTGCTTGTAGTATGACGGCTTTCGACTTTCCAGCCGTCGTTTTTGTCGTTCAGATCCCGGAGAATCGTAGTCTTGTAGGCTGTATCCTTTTTCAAAAAGTCCAGGGGGACGGAGACGGTGCGTTCCTGACCATCCCCATTCATCAGGGCGATGAACCATTGATCTCCGCTGCGGCGGGCGAATGCGGCGCATTCTCCTATCCTGGAGGCGGGCAGGACGATGGTCTCATCCCAGGTGGCGGGGATGTTGCGGATGATGTCGCGCTCCGGAGAGCCTTTAGGAAAGGCAGACTCCATGTCCTGGGGGTTGGATACCCAGTGGAGAACGGGAGAGGTGTAAATGATATTGGTCGCCATCTGGAGGGGCCAGGAAGAGCCGCGCAGTTTCTTCCCATGGCCGAAGTAGCCGCCGGTGAAGTCTGCATGACCCGAGACGAGCCGGGTGAAGGGCAGGGCGCAATAATGCTGCCCGCTGATGGTGGACCAGATATTTTGCTCCCCGCCATAGATCCCCTCTCGGGTCATCTCATGCGGCCAGGAGCGTTCTTCTCCCGTCGGCGTGTTGGCCCCGTGGAAATTGACCATGATCTCGTTCCGGGCCAGATTTTCCGAAACGGCGTCATAGAACGCGAGACGTTCCTTTGAGGCCGAGTCCATGAAATCGATCTTGATACCCTTGATGCCTGTTTTGGCAATATCGCTGAAGAATGCCCGCATGCTTTCCCAGTTATTGGCGGGATTATTGACGTCAGACCAGCGCACCCATATCCAGATGCCGATGTTTTTGCCGGCGGCGTACTGAACCAGACGGGTTACCTTTTCCATACTCTCTTCAAGAGTTTTGCCCCATTTTTTCCATCCTTCGTCAACCAGATGATATTCCCAGCCAAAATCGGAGGCCATATCCACAAAACGGTATTGATCGTCTTCATTGACATTGCCGCGGTCCCACCAGGTCCAGGAGGATCGGCCCGGTTTAATCCAGGAAGTCCCGGAGCCGTCCGGGAAGAGGCTTTTGTCGGGTTCCGGAGCCAGGGAGACGATAATGTCATTGTGAACAAGCCCGTCAAGGTCGTCGTTGACCAGGACGACCCTCCACGGCATATCGACGGAAGAAGGAACGGAGAACCCCCGGGAGTCATGGAAGTGCAAAGCTTTGCAAGAGCCGTCCTCAAGGGCGAATTTGATACCGCTCCATTGCTTGTTGTAGTTCACTGCTTCCTGAATCAGGGCAACCCCTCCGTCCGGCAGTTCTACTGTGATCGGCGCGGTGCGGACATAGCTGTTCGGTTTGCTTTGGTCCTTTTTGAAATCGGCTATTTTGGACGGAGTCCAAATACCTTCGCAGGGCCCCAGGGCTGAGCTGGCGTCCTGAGTCCACAAAATGGCTTCGCCGGGGAAGGTGAAAGCGGTTTTTTCCTCTCCAATAGTCAGAGCAGGCTCCTTTTTCATGTCTTCCGTCCATTCGTAGCGGAAGGCAATGCCGTTATTGAAAATACGGGCGCGTATGCGGAGGTCGGAATTATCTCCCGAGGCAAGATACTCGTTAAATTCGACATGGCCATCAGGATATTTGCCGCGTGTCTCAACCATTTCCTTCACATGATCTGCAACCTTTTGCACCTCCCAGCCCTTGATATTGGCTGAGAGGTCTTTCCCATTGACGTGCATGCCGAGAGCGGAGGGGCGCAAAATGATCTGATCCTTTTTCTTCAGGGATTGGGTGGCGTTGCCATTTCGGGAATCGAGTGTCCATGAGAGCCTGCCGTCCGGCGAGGTCATGGTAACGGATGGTTGGGAGGCAAGGAGTGCGCCGGACAAGGCCGCAGGGGCGATGATGCTGAAGAACAGGGAGTGTTTCATAAATCGGTCCTTGCAGTAAAATACGTTATTCCGCGTTCTTTTATTACATGGGGAATGATAATCGATGAAAAGAACCCCTCCATATCACAAAAGCGCTGAAGCTGGTGCGGTTGCGCCCCCCGGTTATTCCCGTTCATGGAGCGTCGGGAGGCTGCTTTCGAAATAATCGTGATTTACTGGAGCTTCGCAAAAACAAAAACCGCAAGCCCCATTTTTAAAGGGCTTGCGGTCAAAGATTTATGGTGGAGGCGAGGGGAGTCGAACCCCTGTCCTGGATGCCGTTGGTGAAGGCATCTACATATTTAGCCGCCATTTTTGCTGCTGCGTTTAGGGAGGTCTTCATCTGGCGGCCCACTACGAACTCCCGATTTTCCTGTGGAATCTTATTGCGAACGCGGAAACCCCGTTCGCAACCAGCCTATAAAGTGTCGTTCGCCCCCCTATAGGCGTCGGGGTTTGAACGTCGCAGCTCAATTAGGCTGCAAGAGCGTACTCGTTAGAGTCAGCATTTATTTGTTTTAATCGGCTTTTGAGAAGGCCAACCGATCAACCTTCATATGCAGCCGGCACCTCAAACTTCCAGTCGAAACCAA
>CAZNVW010000140.1:0-7131 GCA_964576595.1 uncultured Verrucomicrobiales bacterium | reverse complement strand
AGATAATAACCGCCATGCCAGAAGCCCCTGTTGAAGACGCTCGACAGGCGCTCCTCCCAGAGCGCGACGGCCCGGTCGTCAAAAGAGCCGTGCAGACAGGCCAGGCTTGCCTCCTTGTACACCGAAGTGACGGTCTGGACGTAGTCGGCGGAGCGGCCCCTGCCTTCCAGCTTGAAAATGCTGACTCCGGCGCCGATCAGCTGGTCCAGCACGCGGATCGTGCAAATATCCTTGGGCGACATGACATATTTGTTGTCTATCACCATTTCATACCCGGTCTCCTCGTCGATGACCCGGTAGGCCCGACGGCAGCTTTGATAGCAGGCCCCCCGGTTGGCGGAGGAATTGTAGGCGGCCAGGCTCATATAGCATTTCCCCGATACGGCTACGCATAGCGCGCCGTGGGCAAAGATCTCAATGCGTACCTTTTCTCCCGAGGGGCCCTTGAGAGCCTCCTCATCAATGAACTCGATAATCTCCCGTATCTGGGGGAGCGTCATCTCGCGCGCCAGAACCATCACGTCGGCGAATGAGGAGAAAAACCGCACGCTCTCCTTGTTGCAGACATTGGCCTGAACGGACATGTGGACGGGGAGTCCGATGGAGCGGGCGTAGCTGATGACGGCCATGTCCGAGGCGATGACGGCATCGGCCCCGGCTGATTTTGCCGCGTCGCAGAGATGCCGCATGTCCTCCAGCTCGTTGTTGTAGATGATCGTATTGAGCGTCAGGTAGGCCTTTGCCCTCTTCGCACGGCAGAGGCGGATGATTTCGGGGAGGTCTTCCTGAGTGAAATTAACGGTCGCCCGGGCTCTCATATTAAGCTTTCCGACGCCGAAATAAACGGAATCGGCTCCGGCGTTCAGTGCGGCGGCGAGTGATTCGAACGACCCTGCCGGGGCCATGATTTCAAGAGGACGGGACATAAGGCGGGATAAGAGAGGGTAAAATCAGGATTGGGACTCCGGCAGCTCCGACAGGGCGCGGCCGGTCATGCCGGGAGAGGACAGGATGAGAACGAGCCGGTCGGGCTCCGTGGTGCCGTCGGGTTTTTTGCGATCCTTGTAGGAGAGCAGGGCGTCTCCCTTGTCCGTCTTCCAGAAAATGCCGGAGGGGATGGCCCTCCCCTGTCCCATGATTTTTGACAGCCGCCCCTTGAGGGAGTCGAGCATGCTCTTGTAGGGCTCGACGGTCGTATTGTTCGTCCCGTCGTTTTGCAAAACAGTAAAAAGCAGGAAAAGGGGGCGGCCTGATTGCAGGCCGAGTGTGGCGGAGCCGAGTTCATGAGACTCCAGCGTGACCCCGGGAGCGGGAAAAGAAGCCCGGTTCCCTTTTTTAATCCAGGAGAAAACCTCTCCTTTCAGAAAGGAAAACTCCTGCGGAGGAGTAGTCCAGATATCTCCCGTTTTCAGGGCATCGCCCAAGTCTCCCCGAGCCGTGGCGACGGAGACGCCGGCGGAGAATAGAAGGACGGGAAGGAAAAAACGGGCAAATTCCATCGGACTGAACAAGCCCGTTTTTTTGTGCCAAGTCAAGATTATCTTCCAGGGAGGAGGCCGGCCCTGTTTTGACAAATAATGCTCTGCTCTCCTGTTTCGAATTCCTTTTTGGTTCTAAAACATGACCAGTGGGGAGACGGGGCTTTTCTCTTGCGTTTCAGAGAAAATTTAATGCTATTGTTAGTAGTAATCCTGATTAAAGGGATGTAATTAACCTATTTACTGTCAAAATGAAACTCAGACTCCCCCTTTCTCTCAGGACTGCTTTGGTCCGATTGTTTTCCCATAGCGCGTATTTGGCGAAAACGATCTGCAGCAAATCTGTTGTCGTGGCTGGCGCGACCGCGGCTCTTGCTTTCCTTCCCGCCTATGAGCTTGGGGCGCAGTCCTTGAATATTTTTATTTTGACGGGTCAATCCAATGCCGAGGGAGCGGTGAAGGGATATCCCCTGACGCCCTCCCAACTTCAGGAATACGCCTCGGACGACGTCTTGTTCTGGTATCGGAATGTTAACAATTATTCCTCCGCGTCTCCTTCCTATCTCGAGTCGTCGGCCTGGGGGCAGGCGGCGCCCCAGGAGCCTCTTACCGCAGGCAGTCTCTGCATGGGGCCTGAATACGGCTTCTCCTACATGATGGAGAAGAAGGGGTGGATGGTTTCCGATTCGGAAAACGTGGCTATCGTCAAGGCGGCTTTGAATGGAGGGGGCGACAGTTATTGGATGAAGGGCAATATCGCCTACAATAATATTTTGACCGCCGTGACCAATGCCCTGGCGTCGCTTGACCGCAATGTTTATACAACAGTCAATATTGCCGGACTGCTTTATTTGCAGGGAGAGTCCGGAGTGACTCAGGGGCGCTATGCCCAATTGGTCGCCAATTTGCAGTCCGATCTGTCCGCCGCCGGTTATCAGGGAGTGACGGTGTCTCTGGAAGATCAAAGCATTCTGGGGCAGCCTTCCCAGGGCGCGGGGACGTCTATTTTGAAAGATTACGTCGATACTCATTCCTCAACGGCCAAGTGGGTTATTACAGACGATCTGAAGGTGCTGGCGGCGGATAACGGACTCCATTTCTCCGGTTCCGCCCAGTTGTCGATCGGCGCGCGTTACGCCTATTCCGCCGCCTTGTTCAACGGGTTGGATGTAGGGTTTGTACGCGGGCAGGAGAAGGCGGCGCTGGATACGGCCGAGGCATGGTGGGGCGGGGCCGCCGCTCTGGCGGGGCTTGCGTCACATGTGGCCGAGTGGGATTTGTCTTCATCCAATACAACGCATTCCATTAGCGCCGTTGCCGGGAAAAAGCTGGAAGTGGGAGGTATCCGCATAGCCGATACTTACATGGATAATACAACGACGACTCTTCAGGGCGGTCATGCCGCCTCCGCGACGGATGCCGCCACCGGGACGACTTTGTCTGTGGGCGCCTCCGGCATCGCCGTGGGCGGGGTCAATGAGAATGGCGGGAAGCAGTACCAATATAGCAGGAATCTGGTGATTGCCTCCAATCTGGAAATCAGGGCCGATCAGGACTGGATTCTTTCCGGGGGGAGTTCTCTCACGGTCAGGGGTGATTCCTCCGACAGCGCCTCTCCCTTCCATAAAGCGGTTCTTTCCGGTTCGGGCAATGTGCATTTGAAGCGTCTGGCCGGGACCACCGGAACGGCGTCTTTCCGGTTGAACCAGGCTGACGGCGTGGGAACCGCCCGTACCTGGACGATGTCGGACGGCGTGAATTTATCGCTGAATGCTTCTTCTGCGTGGTCCAGCAATTCCTTTGTTCTGGAGAGCGGCGCCAAAGCCGGCATGGGAGGCGAGACCGGCAGTTTGAGCATAGGGGGTCTCTCCCTGGGGGATAACTCCCAACTGGTTTTGGGCGGAGGGGCGTCGTCGAACGTGAGCTTGACGACGGGAGCGTTGACTGTGGGCGCGGGAGGTGTTTTGGTAATGGATGTCGGCTCTTTGGGGCATGACAGTCTGATTTATTCCGGGGACTCTCCCCTGGCCATCGACGGGTTGAAATTTGATTTTGTTTACGGCTCTCAACTCGATGAGACCGTCAAGATCACCATTTTGCAAAATGCCGGCAATCTCACCGGCTTTACCTGGAACGAGACGGTGTCCGATTCTTTGACTTCCCGGCTGGAGCTTGTTGGCGGAGATCTGGTTCTGTCCTTCGTAGGGTCCGGCAGCACGGGCAGCGTCACCTGGGCCGAGTATTCTCCGGGAGGCGATGCCCTCGTGGCCGACGCCGCTGTTTTTGTCGCCAAGTCAAAGGTGCCGGGGATTACCGGCGGCACTCTCAGTCTGAGGACAAGCTCCGTCCAGTCCGGCGTGGCTCTGGGGCAATACTATACCCTTGGCGGCACCTATACCGGAGACGTGTATGGCGTCGTGGACGGGGTGGTTTACACGACCTGGGCCGGAGGCATGGGGACGGGGTCGGGGTCGAACTTCGCTTCCAATAATTTGAACGGGAATGTCTATCTCAAGGTAACCGGAGACATGAAAGGCGCGACGATTGGGGGAATGATCGGCGTATTGAATTCGACGGTGAACGGTAACGTTTACATGGAATTTGACGCGGAAAATGTGACGACCGCCTACAACTCATTCGGTTTGGGGTCTATCAGCGGGGCGTACAACGCGCTGATAAAGGGCGGTATGACGATTGTCGTCAAAAGCGGGACTCATAGAAACGACGTCAAGGCCGGGAGCGGCGCGTCCGCCAGGAATATTGAGGGGGGGACGGTGCTGAGACTTGAAGGTGGGACTTACAAGGCCAACGTGTAGGGAGGAGTGAACGGCGGCATAATCAGCAAGGGCACCAGTCTGGTTATCACGGGAGGAACGTTCGACGGCGCCTCGACCGGCGTTTATGCAGGCGGCAGCGGGGGGACTATCAATGATGGCTCCAGTCTGCTCATCACGGGCGGTACATTCAGCAATACCGTCAAAATTTACGCGGGCGGCAGCGGCGGCACTATCAGCGGGGGGACGAATACTATTTTGAGGGGGATCGACAATGCGAATGCCTTTGCCGGTTTTACCGGAATACTGAGCGGCGCCTCTGCCGGAGGAACTCTCAATGGGACAAAAACTCTTGTGCTGGATCATTTCACGGCGTCAGCCCTGAATGCCGATATCCGGGATTTTGACTCGGTCTCCCTGATCAATCAATCGAATACGGGCATGACCCTTGCCAAGATGCGCGTGTTCTCCTCCATCTCCATAGCCGCGGGGTCAGAGCTTGCCGTGACTCCGCTCGCAACGGGAAATACGGTATTTGCCGCGGAGGACGAGAACCGCTTCAGCGGCAAGGGCTCGCTTGTTCTCGGAGGAGGTCAGAATGTTTACGTCGTGTCATCGCGCATCATGTCCGGGACAGGCGCGAATCCCTCCTATACGGGCTTGAGAGTGGACGCGAAAATTTTGGCTCTTGATAATATTTTTGCGGGAACGGCGGCCAATCCGTATATCAATGCGCTTCAGATAGGGGACTTGTCCGGAACGGGCGTTATTTCCGGTAAACAGCAGAATAACCCGGCGGGCGTTTCCTACCGCTATCTTCAGACCAATCAGCAGACGGAGGGCTCGCTGGTCTTCAGCGGTCAATTTGAAGGGGATACAAAGACCCCCAACCGATCGGTCGGTTTGATCAAGGAGGGAGTGGGAACCCTCGTGCTGACCGGAAACAACGCCAGCACCGCCGACTTGTACGTGAACGGCGGTATCTTGCAAATGGGCGACGGCGGGACGTCCGGCTCGTGGGCGGGTTCCGTAAAAGTGGGCGAGTCCGGCAGGCTTGTTTGGAATAGAAGCGACGCCGTGTCCATCGCGTCCGGCATTCAAGTACAGGGCCGAATGGTTCAGTCGGGGGCGGGTTTGCTCACTCTGGGCTCCGTGACCGGCCAGACCGGCGTATTGGAGATAGGAGACAATCTGGGCATGAGGGTGTCCGACCTGTCCGGTTTTTCCGGTGATGTCGTGATAGGCCGGGACGCCAGGCTGACCATGGGCGGAAGCTATACCATAGACGCGGCGGGAGCCCGTTCCTCTTTTGACGGCGGGGTGCTTGAGCTGCTTGACGAGGCGACGCTGCATCTGAAGGGCTCGGACATTCACGGGCTCCGCCTGGAACTTTCCGGAAAGGCCGTGCTGGATGTGGACGGAGTGGTCGGGTTTGTGGACGGTATTGTCGCCGATGGCGGTACGCTGACCAAGACGGGGCAGGGGGAATTATTCCTGATGCCGGAGACGGAGGGGAGTTTCCGGGATATTGTCGTCAGTGAGGGATCTGTGCGCTTCTCCTCGGAACCCGTTGTGACGGGCAGTATTACCAATAATGGCACTATTCACGTCGAAAAGGGGCTGACCCTTCACGCGGAGGACGCGGGGACGGGGACTTATAATCTGAGTCAGGGAAAACTTGATTTTGGTGATTATAAGGTTTCCGGAAAAGTGCAGGTATCGGGAGGTTCCCTGGCCAATACGGCGGGGCTGGGCGCCGGGAGTGTCGCGGTTGTCCGGTTCCTGGGCGGCTCGATTGATATGGGCGGCATGGATGGCTCCAAGCTGGCGTCGATTGACATGAATAGCCAGTCCGGGACCATTTCGAACCTGACGGGGCATGCCGATTTATCCGCCTCTGATCTGAACTTGTTCCTGACCGCGGCCAATATGGGGGAAGACGGGACGGGGGTTATTCTTTTCCAGGATGCCGGGAATTCGTCATTGACTGTGGGGAGGATGACGCTGACCCTCAGCGCGGATGCGGCCGGTATGATTTCCGACAAACCTGCGTCCTACTCGTTTATCGTAACGAACGCTTCGCTCGCAGGAGACAAGTTGAGCGTATTGATTAGCGAGTATAATGGCGACATGAATTGGGCCGTCACCGATGTCGGCCCGAATGGTTGCGTCGGGGTGAAATTCACTCAGCAGGGGGCCATTGAGGTAGGGGAAAAGGCGGAGGAATCCTATTCCTCCCTGCTGATAAACAAATCACCCTCGATCATCAATAACGGCTTGCTGTCAATTGATTTTTCCGCTGTCCCCGAGGGAAATCCCAGAGAAGCGACCGTTCGATACCTTACCGGAGTGACCGCCGGAGCGGTGCTTGATACGGGGAATGATGAGGGGGCGGTAGTGATTTTCTCCAACGCGTCCACAGACGACACCGCCGGCAACACGGCTTATGCCGGGGCGGTCTCCGGCATGGCGCAACTGGTCAAGTCGGGTGACGCCCGATTGACGATAGACTGGGCGGTCGGTGGAGAGTCTCTGACAATCAGGGAAGGGGAACTCCTGCTGAACGGAGGAGTCGTTCTGGCGAATGACCTTGTGCAGGAGGACGGTGTGTTGCGCCTCAAGGGCTCTGCGGTGGTCGGGGGAAACATGATCCTGCAACAGGGTGAGGTCTTTGTGGAAGGCGTGACTCATGTGAAGGGAGATATGGAAATTCAGGGAGGAATGGTTTCTCTGGAAGGAGAAAATAATATCCTGATTGTTGACAGGAGACTGTCGCTGAATGGCGGCGATACCTTCACCGTCGGCCGGAACGCCTGTTTGAGTTTGGGCGGCACGCTGGTACGTACGGGAACGGGAAGCACGACCCTGACCATAGACGG
>CAZNVW010000139.1:0-7149 GCA_964576595.1 uncultured Verrucomicrobiales bacterium | reverse complement strand
CCTCCTAATGCCCACGGGCTATGTTCACCCAATGTTCGGAAATAATGCGCATGAAGCCCGAATCCCCAATTATCATGAGAAGGCGAATAAGTAACTCCAGGGCTGATACCTATTTCATTTCGGGGATGCAAATGATGACGTTCCTGCGCTAATAAGCAGACAGGAAACAACATTAAGAAAGCAAAAGCAATTATTACATTTTTCATTTATTCAAGTGTATATAACAGTAACGGATAAATGGGGACTATGTTCACACTCGCTCCCCTATCCCTTCTCTTCTTCGTCCATTTATACGCCAAATACACAACAAACACCACGTTTCATTTCACCAACCACAGAATTTCTTGATTTTTCATGAATCATTTCTCCTTTTTACGTACATTTGCCCACTGATAATTAAGTGTATAGCGATCATGATAAAACAAAAGAAAACGACAGAAAAGAAGAAAGAATCAACCCCCAAAGTATCTTACCACTACAAACCGGATAATCTGACCTTACAAGAATGGCAGATAGCTTTGCGCAGACAAGCTGCCGCCAAAGAAAACTTTGCGATATCCGTACTGAACAAGAAAGAATATCCCGGTTACTACTTGGTAATAAATCCTGTTTCACACAACGAATACAGAGTAGTGTACCGGGGAACTGAAAGCCCATGGAACTACTGTTCATGCATGGATTTTAAAACGAGCCAACTCGGAAGCTGCAAGCATCTGGAAGCCGTTAAACTCTGGATGAAAGAAAAAAAGCAAAAAGTATGTTGCGAGAGACCTCCTTACACATCTGTTTATCTCTCTTACAAAGGAGAGCGGAAAGTATGCCTGCGCATCGGCACTGACAATGAAGCAGAATTTCGTCAACTTGCCGACTCTTATTTCACTCCGGATGGAGTGATGCGCCCAGAAGCAATCAACTCAATATCGACTTTCCTGCACGATGCAACCCGCTTAAATGATACTTTCCGATGGTATCCCGATGCTCTCGGATTTATTTTAGAACAGCGAGACTATCGAAGACGTGAACAACTCTCCACAGAATATACCTCGGATAAAGAACTGGATACACTGCTGAAAACAAAACTTTATCCTTACCAAAAAGAGGGAATCCGCTTTACTTTCCGTGCCGGAAAGTCAATCATTGCCGACGAAATGGGTCTGGGAAAAACCATACAAGCTATCGGAACAGCTGAATTGATGCGGAAACATCACTTGATATCTTCTGTGCTGATTGTTTGCCCTACCTCATTGAAGTATCAATGGAAAAAAGAAATCGAACGTTTCACCGATGCCAAAGCCATCGTTATAGAAGGCAACCATCTGGTGAGAAAGCAAATGTATGAAGCAGAAGAATTTTATAAAATCATCTCATACAATAGTGTATGCAATGATATTAAAATCTTAAAATCGCTCTATACCGACTTTCTGATTATGGACGAGGTGCAACGCCTGAAAAACTGGAATACTCAAATAGCAAAGACCGCACGCCGCATTGAATCGGAGTATGCCGTTCTCCTTTCGGGAACACCACTGGAGAATAAACTGGAAGAACTTTATTCCATCACCCAATTTGTCGACCAATACTGCTTGGGACCATATTATCAGTTTGTGGATCAAACGGTATTGAAGTCTGATACAGGCAAAGTCATTGGTTACAAATCTTTGAATGCAATCGGTGAGCAACTGAAAAATGTACTTATCAGACGTCGCAAAAGAGATGTCGCTCTGCAATTGCCCGAACGCATGGATAAGGTATTATTCGTTCCAATGACCGAACAGCAACGCGGAATGCACGACGAATTTCAAAATGGAGTGGCACAACTTGTTTTTAAATGGACAAGAAACCGATTCCTGAGTGAGACAGATCGCAAGCGCCTGTTATTGATGCTCAACCAAATGAGAATGGTTTGTGACAGCACGTATATTCTCGACCAGAAGAACCGGTACGACACCAAAGTGGAAGAAACGATGAACATTCTGAAAAATGTATTCGAAAGCGGCGATGAGAAAGTCGTAATCTTCAGCCAGTGGGAGCGGATGACACGCCTGATAGCTGCCGAACTGGATAAAATGGAAGTAGACTACGAATATCTTCACGGAGGAGTCCCTTCCAAATCACGCAAAGATATGGTTGAGAACTTCACAGAACGTCCCGAAAAGCGCGTGTTCCTATCCACAGATGCCGGTAGTACGGGGCTGAATCTACAAGTGGCGTCTATCCTGATTAATCTTGACTTACCATGGAATCCTGCAATTCTGGAACAACGTATTGCCCGCATCTATCGTATCGGTCAAAAAAGAAATATTCAGATTATCAACCTTGTAGCCAGTCAGACGATTGAAGAACGAATGCTGTCTACGTTGAATTTCAAGACTTCCATGTTCGAAGGTGTATTGGATAACGGCGACGATTCTATATTCCTCGAAGATAGCAAGTTCGACAAGATTATCAATAGCATAAAAGTGATGACGGACACTGCCGAAGTAAGTGGAGACAACCGTGCAGGTAGCAACATTGACCCGAATGACAATGAAGAAAAAATAGAGGAAACGAAAAAGGCAGAAATAACCGTTGAGCATTCCGATGCCAGCGAAAGCATGGCTGTGGAAGAAGCAGTAGCGTCTTCTACAACAGAAGATGAACACCCGGAACAATTGGTTCAGCAGGGGATTTCTTTCCTTACCGGATTGGCAAAAACGCTTAGTTCACCCGAAGCAACTCGCAAATTAGTGGATTCACTGGTCGAAGAAGACAAAGAGACCGGACAGACTTCACTCCGAATCCCAGTGGCAGATAAGGAAAGTGTGACTAATATATTAACTCTGTTCGGAAAGTTGCTGGCGAATAAATAGCAAGAATATTTTCTAGTTTCACTTCACAACAAAACCATCCTTGAGATTCTTTCTTCTTCTTATTGGCTTAGATGAAGAAAGAATCTCAAGGATGGTTTTGTTATCAATAAACATTGATTAACAAACAAAGCAACCACATCAAAATAATTTGATTTAGAGGTTTATTATAAAGGTACAAATATAATTTGAGCTTCGAGTTCGCTGGTATTGAATTGGAGATGGAAAGCGGACTTGTTTGTGAAAATGAAAATTTAGAAGTGGAAACGACAATGTCAACACCGAATGTATATACACTAACCTTTGAAGCAGGCATCCGGCTGGCCAAGTATTGTTTAGGCAATCACGGGAAAAGCGGTTATTACCCCCCTCCATGTTAACAGTTAAAGTATCCATACTTCATTTTATAATTGATTTAAACCGGAACAAATTCAGTAGTCCAATTGGATGTTGATTAGCTATTTTTAATGTAAAGGATTGACTCCGGTCGACAAGCACTGAGCTTCAGAGAAAATAATAATTGAGCCATATAGAAAAACAAGTCACCCCAATTTTCCGCTAAATTTGCATTCGAAAACTTCTGTAAAGGAGAGAATCAAAGTATAACTATTAAACAGTTTGAATTATGTCTCAACAAAAAGTAAATTTTGAAAACCATAACGGTCAGGGTACTATCTTGGCGGCAGTTATCAATTTCCCTGAAAATTTCGATAAAAATCAGAAATATCCGGTAATCATCGCCACTCACCCGGGTGGCGGAGTAAAAGAGCAAACCGCAGGCTTATATGCCAAAAGATTGGCAGAAGCCGGTTTTATCACCATCGCCTATGATGCTTCTTATCAGGGTGAAAGCACAGGCGAGCCCCGCCAACTGGAAAATCCGTATATCCGGACGGAGGATATTAGTGCCGTGATCGACTATCTGACGACACTTCCTTATATAGATACCGAGCGGATCGGCGCAATGGGCATTTGTGCCGGAGGTGGATATACAGCCAATGCTGCTATTAACGATCATCGTATCAAAGCCGTCGGAACAGTAAGTGCTGTCAATATCGGAGCTATGTTCCGTGACGGATGGGACGGAAGCCTGAAACCGGAAGATGCGTTCCCGATGCTGACGGGGGGTGCCTCTGCCCGCACGGTGGAAGCAAACGGAACGGCTATATCGACTTTTCCACTGGCTCCGGCTACGAAAGAGGAAGCTCCCAACAAAGAGATGGCAGAAGCGTGGGAATATTACCGCACGCCGCGTGCCTATTGCTCGACTGCTCCGAGCGTAGCTCCTGTAAGATGTTTCACGCAGTTGGTGACTTATGACGCGTTCAATATGGCGGATCTATTCCTCACGCAACCTCTGCAAATCATAGCCGGCAGCGAAGCGGGCAGCCGGTGGATGAGCGAGAAGCTGTATGAGCAGGCTGCAAGCGCGAAAAAGAGTTTGCACATAGTAGAGGGAGCAGATCACATGGAAATGTACGACATCCCTCAATATGTGAATGAAGCGGTAGCGGTACTGGTTCCTTTCTTTAAGAATAATATCTGACAGTAAAGTTCAAATAAATATGGGAGTGTGTCAATAAGTAAAACAACTAAAAAAACGAGATGAAAACAATCTTTATTACCGGAGCATCTTCCGGATTAGGAAAAGCAACGGCGAAGTTATTTCAATCCAAAGGCTGGAGAGTGATTGCCACCATGCGTCATCCCGAAAAAGAGACGGAACTCGGTACGCTTGAAAACGTGACGTTGCTGCCCCTTGATGTCACTAACCCCGAAACAATTGACGAAGCAGTAGCCAAAGCAACGGTCATCAGCGACATCAACGTGGTTTTCAATAATGCCGGGTATGGACTTTTAGGTCCGATCGAAGCCTGCACAGATGAACAGATCGTTAGGCAAATCAACACCAATCTGCTGGGTGTCATCCGTGTGACAAAAGCTTTTATCCCTCATTTCAGAGAGAAGAAAAGCGGTCTGTTCCTCACTACCACGTCCATCGGCGGAATGGTGTCATTCCCGTTCAGTTCCATTTATCACGCTACCAAATTTGGGCTGGAAGGCTGGACGGCAAGTATGAGCCATGAGCTGGGATTGTTCGGTATCGGCATCAAGACCATTGCCCCCGGAGGTATCCGAACCGACTTCGGCGGACGTTCCATTGACGTGAAAACACAACCGGAATACCAGGAAGCATTCGATAAGTTCATGACTATTTTCGACGAAGGCGGCTATGATGACGCAGAAACCGTAGCGCAAGTCGTGTATGAGGCGGCTACCGACGGGAAAAGCCAATTGCGTTATGTAGTAGGGCAGACGGCTAACTATATGTACAACCGAAGTCTGGAAATGGACAGGGATGCGTTTGTGAAAGAATTAGGAGACAGTATTCTTTATAAATAACAAGAGTTAAGGAACGATGAAAGTATTACTTATTAACGGTAGCCCCCGAAAGGCGGGGAATACCTTTCTGGCTCTCTCGGAAGTAGAGAAGGCACTCAATGAAAATGGAGTTGAAACCCTGCTCATCCATCTCGGCAATAAAGCTGTGCAAGGCTGCATTGCCTGTAACAAGTGCTACGAACTGGGCAAATGCGTCTTCAAGGACGAACTGTACGCAACCATCCGTGAAGCACTGGAAGATGCCGACGGGCTGGTCGTCGGTTCTCCCGTCTACTGGGCAGGACCGAATGGAGCTTTGTGCGCCGTGCTCGACCGGGTATTCTATTCCTGTTCCGAACGGCTCGCCTATAAACCCGCGGCAGCCATCGTAGCCTGCCGGCGTGGGGGAGCTACCGCCGCATTCGATCGCCTGAACAAGTATTTCACCATCTCCAACATGCCCGTTGTCTCCTCGCAATATTGGAACGAGGTACACGGAATGCTTCCCGGAGAAGCAACTCAAGACACCGAAGGGATGCAGACAATGCGTATTTTGGGACGGAATATGGCTTGGATGCTCAAGAACCTGAAAAGCGGTACGGAAGCGATTCCCGAACCCGAACCAAGACAGATGACCAATTTTATCCGATAGGATTGCCTTGGAAAGATGAACCCCTTTTTATTAAATAACCCATTAAAAAGAAGAAACTATGACAAGAGTATTAATATTGGGGGCAGGCGGAGCTATCGCCGGCCATGTAATCGAAATATTGAAAAACGAGAAAGAAATCGACCTGACGCTATTCGCACGGAAAGCAAATCAGTTGGCTGACTATAAGAGTTTTGCGAAAGTTATTGTTGGCGATGTACTCAATCCCGAAGATTAGGACGAAGTGATAAAAGGGCAGGATATTGTGTATGCCAACTTTGCCGGAAGCATGGATAAAATGGCAGAACAGATTGTCCGGTCGATGGAGGCTAACGGCGTAAAAAGACTGATATTCATCACTTCGCTGGGTATATACAAAGAGATTCCGGGAGTTTTCGGCGAGTGGAACGAAACATTATCGGTGCCGATCTGGTTCGTTACCGCAAGGCGGCGGATATTATCGAAGCATCGCAGTTGGACTACACGGTAGTAAGACCGGCATGGCTCACCGACCACGATGAGGTCGATTATGAACTGACGCAGCGGAACGAGCCTTTTAAAGGAACGGAAGTTTCCAGAAAGAGTGTCGCCGCTTATGTGGCCGATTTGATTGAGCATCCCGAAAAGGACGTGAAAGCCAATACCGGTATTGACAAACCGGGAACAGAGGGGGATAAACCCGTATTCATGTAATTTCACGTAGAAGAAAGATTACAGAAGTTAGATGCTTACAAGGACTTATCCTGCTCTACCGACGGTAATTTTTGAGAAAGTATAAATACCATTATCAAATGGCAATAGATGCCTGGAAATAAAGACATGAGCTAAATATCTTCATTTATTGCTATTTATATTAACTTTGCAGAAAACAATAGAAATGGAACTCAAAATCGACGAACCCAAAGTGTTCAATTATTCCAATATATTTTTCAGTTGTTATACCGGCAATGAACGCGGATGTCGGGGCATGGTAGAGGACCACACGCTGGTCTACGTCTGCTCGGGCGAGATGCTACTGGAAGAGGGTAAAAATACCCTTAAAATCTGCAAAGGGGAATGCGTGTTTCTGCGAAAAGACAACCGTGTCAGCCTGACCAAGCAACCCAAAGGGAAAGAGCAATTCATCGGGATATCATTGATTTTCAGCAGGGCTTTCCTCAGGGATTTCTATCAAACCATTGATAAAAAGAATATACCTTTACAAGTGCGGAAACAAAGTTCGAGCATCGTAAGGCTTCCTCAGGCTCCTGCTATTACAAGCCTGTTTCAGTC
>CAZNVW010000138.1:0-7207 GCA_964576595.1 uncultured Verrucomicrobiales bacterium | reverse complement strand
TCCGCGTAGGTCAGCTCAGCAAACCCGCCGCCTTCCTCAAACTGCATAACGTCACGGAGGCCGTCATGGTCGGGCAGATCACCCCCGACAACCTCTTCAACCTGCGCCCGGATCTGGCGGCCCTGATCCTCCTGGCCTCGCTCAAGGAACGAAACGCGGAAAGCATCTTCGGCAAAATAGCGGACTACATGGAAAACAAGCAGGGCATCAAAGTCCTGCCAGCCACCACCTGCATGGAGGAAAACATGCCTCAGGAAGGCCACGTCTGCGGCAAAAAACTCAAAAAACGCCAGTTGGAAGACGCCCTCTTCGGCATGAAAACCGCCAAGGAAGTCAGCCGTCTCGACATCGGCCAGACAGTCATCGTACGACATGGCACCGTACTGGCGGTAGAGGGCTTCGAGGGCACAAACGAGTGTATCCGCCGGGGCGGCGCTCTCGGCCATGGCAAGGACGTCACGCTCGTCAAAGTATCCAAGCCCCATCAGGACATGCGCTTTGACGTCCCCTGCATAGGCCCCCATACCATTCTCAACTGCCGCGAGGCGGGAGTAGGCGTCATCATCATCGACGCGGGTAAAACCATCCTGCTCGAAAAAGAAAAAGTCTTCGCCCTTTGCGAACAATACGGCATTTCCATCCACGCCATTCCCTCCGGCGATTGAACGGAAATTCCTTCCGCCCTGCGCAGCTATTCTCTTTTATTCTCTTTTCTGCCCGCCTTCCTCTGGTATGCTTGCGAGCAATAGAAAACGAGTCTTCTACGAGCCTTTTTTGCGCCCTTTTCCGCTTAACCCCACCCCGTCCATGCCCTCTCTCAAATCACTCCTCCTGGTCGCCCTGCCCTGCTCCTGCGCGCTTTACCTGGCCGCATCCGCCGGAGAACCCGCCCCCCCCGGCGACCGGGACGCCGACCTTGTCCGACAGCTCGGAGCGGAAAAAGCAGAAGACCGCGACCGCGCCGAACAGGCAATATGGAACAGGGGCAAAGAAATCCTCCCCCTGCTGGAACAGGCCGCCCAGGGAGACGACCCGGAAGTCACCGAGCGGGCGAACAGTCTCATCGCCAAAATAAAACTCGCCCTCAAACCCGACCTCCCCACCATCCAAAGCGAATTCGCCGACCAGTACCTCAAGGCCGATGAAGAAAAAAAAGGGGAACTCATGGCGGAATTCATGGAGCGTGAAGACCTCACCGCGGACGAGGCTCGCGCGGCCATACGCCTCCAAATGCAGTCGATTACAGAAAACGGCGTGGCGGCCCGGCCCAATGACTGGCAGATCGAAAAACTGATCCCCCTGCTTACCCGAGAAACAACCCGGCTCCTGAATGAACACAAAATCTCCCAAGCCGTCGAACTCTGGTCAGACATCGACTTCTCCCCCCGCATACGCCACAAATACGCGGCCCTGCTTTACAACTCGGGGCACCCCTTTGACGAGTCGCGCTTTTCCCCGCAGGATGCCGCTCTGGTAAAAACGGAGCTGGCCCTGCTCGGCGGCGACCTGGACGAGGCCAAAAAACAGTTGCCGGAAGGAGACTCCTACACGGCCCAAAGAATCGCCGCCGCCGAACTTGACCTGCCCGCCCTGTGGCGTCAGGAACTGGAAGACGCCGCCAACCTCTCCGACTGCGACCAGTCCCTTCTTCCGCTGGTCTGGGCCATAGCCCGGCGGGAGGGAGACCAAAAAACACAGCGGCAAATTGTCGATAAACTCTCCAAAGAAGACGCCTCACTCGTAGATGCGTCCATGAACTTCGGCCTGGGCGATGCCGGCCAATTGAGAGCATGGTACCTTCTCTCCTGCGGAGAGCAGCAAAAGGCATTTGATCTCGTCGTCAAAATGACGCCGGAAAATATCGCCCAATCCAGCAACTTTTCCCTCAGCGTCCCCAAGCATCAGGACTTCAGCCCCGTTCTATGGGGAGCCAGGGAAGACACATTAAAAGAGATACTGTCCCTGGCGGAGTCTCTCTCTCCGCTCGATCAGGACGCCCCGTCCATCAAAAAAATCAACCAGGAAGAAGAGCTCAAAACATTCAACCAGCTCATCAACCTCGCCAACTATCTGGAAGAAAGAGGAGAAGGAGCAAAAATGCTCCCCTATATAAAAGCCTATATAAAACGTCTGCCCAAAGAGCAGGGCACCTATTGCCTCTACTACGGCATAAACCTGTTCTGCCAGTCAAACTCGAGCAAGCTGGCCTTTGACCTCTATCGGGATGCCTCCAAGGAAAACAAACTGGCCGAATACAGAAACTATATGGAAGGCATGCTCACCCAATGCCATGAAGCCAACCTCGAAGCCCTTCTCAAACTGGCGGGAGAAATACGCCCCGACTCAAAAAACAGGGAAGAGCGCATGGAAACCCTCCTGAAACTCACGGCAACCATCCCGGTCACAGAAGAAGAACGCGCCGAACTCTGGTCAAAAACAGGGGAATGGATCAAACAGCGCCAAAATGAACCCGAGACGGAACTTGTCGTCTCGGGCCTGATCCAAAAAATGGTCTTTCTTTACCCGTTCCCGAAAGACATCCTCTCCCTGCTGGACTTTTACAACAAACCCGTCCTGCCGGCAGCGCCCCTCGCCCGGGTGTACTTCCTCACATTCATCACAAACTACGCCCCGCCGGAATGGCAACGGCGCTACCTGGCTCACTTGACAGAACTCCAGAAAAAAGCCCCCGGCCAGGCAGTCGCAGACAAAGAAACCGACCTATTCGAAAATATCCCCTCAATAGCGGAACTGGGTGAATACAGGGCGGCTCTCCATGATGTGCTCGGACAAGGGAACGAAGCCCAAAAAATCCGCAAATGGGCGAGAATGTTTTCCCTGTCGGAAAAAACATCCCGCCAACTGGAAGCCATTACCCTGACAGGCTGCCTCCCCACGCCGGAAATCCTGAAAAAATCTCTCTCCTCTTCGTTTACGGAACCGGAGCAGATGGCGACAAACTCTGCCAATCTTTACCTGAACTCGTTTTACGGAGCGCCCCTCCTTTACCGCTGTATTGCAGAAGGCCTCTTCGACGAAGCCTCCTTCCTGGCGGAAAACATGATCAAGGAAAGCCTCCTGCCGCAGTATGGCCTCCCCTCCATGAATCTCAGGGGCACGGCGGAACTCGTCAGAGGACTGGGAGAATGGCGGAACGGGAAAAAAGACAAAGCCATGGAATCCCTGTCCCTGGCCAGAGACCTCATGAATGACGATCAAAATGACCTGTTCTACCTCTCCCTGATCCATTACATTCCCGAAAAAACGGAGACTTGGAAAGAATGGTACGAAACCCGGAGAGCCCAAAAAAGCGAACTCCTCAAAAAGTGGCCCGGATTTGACAAGCTCCGGGGAAGCCTCATCATGAGCGGTCTGCTTCTGGATTCCCATTTTGACGAATCGGTCAATATGATTGATGAAATGTCTCCTCTTGAGCCCTTCCGTCACTTCCTGTCCCTGATCGCCCAAACAATCCGGGCGAAAAAACAGGGAAACTTCCGGGAGGCCCGCCGTATTCTGGACGAAATCAACCGGACATATTCCAAAAACGGCGAACCTTACCGAACCCTGCTCCTCAAGGAATTGAACAAACAGGAATCCGCAGCCGCCGCCTCATAAAAAGAAAAACTATTTTCCCAAAAAAGAAACCCGATTTGAGACGCTTATTTTCCTGACAATACCCTGCAAGCCGCCTGCGGCTCTAACTCTTTCCCCTGCACACTAAAAGCTCTTGCGCTAACAAGCGTAGTGCGCTAGTTCATAGATAAACCCAAAAAACAACATCGCATGGATACCCAAGAAATGACCCAGCGGGTCAACCTGGCCGGAGCATGGATTTCCGATCTGAGAACGGAAATATCCCGCGTCATCGTCGGTCAGCACGAACTCGTGGACAGGCTCATCCTGAGCCTTCTCTGCAAGGGGCACGTTTTGCTGGAAGGCGTCCCCGGACTGGCCAAGACACTCTCCGTCAAAGCCCTGTCCGGCGCGCTACACGCCAGCTTCTCCCGCATACAGTTCACCCCCGACCTGCTCCCCGCCGACCTGCTCGGCACCATGATCTACAACCCGGAGCAGCGGGAGTTTGTCGCCAAAAAAGGCCCCGTCTTCGCCAATCTGGTTCTCGCCGACGAAATCAACCGGGCCCCTGCCAAAGTACAGTCGGCCCTGCTTGAAGCCATGCAGGAGCGGCAGGTCACCCTGGGAGAGAGCACCTATCCCCTGCCCGACCCCTTCCTCGTCCTGGCAACCCAGAACCCCATCGACCAGGAGGGCACCTATCAGCTCCCGGAGGCCCAGCTTGACCGCTTCCTCCTCAAAGTAATCGTCACCTACCCCTCCCGGCAGGAGGAGCTCTCCGTACTGAACCTGATGGGCAGCTCCGCTCCGCCTCCGGAAACCCGCCCCATCGCAGACGCCCAGACGATCGCCGACAGCCGCTCTCTGGTAAATGCCCTGTACATGGACGACGCCGTCCGGGGGTACATCGTCGACCTCGTCCGCGCGACCCGCAACCCGGAATCGGTTGACCATTCCCTGAAAGGTCTGATCCGCGCCGGAGCCTCTCCCCGCGCGACCATCAACCTCGCGCTTGCCGGACGGGCCTACGCATTCATGCACCGCCGCGCCTTCGTCACGCCGCAGGACATCAAGGACCTCGCCCATGACATCCTCCGCCACAGAATACTGCTCAGCTACGAAGCCGAGGCGGAGAACGTCTCCACCGACGACATCATCGACAGCCTGCTGAACCGGGTGCCCGTACCGTAACCCCTCAAACAGTCCCTCTCCTTTCCCCAGAATCATGGACACAGCTTCGGAAATCCTCAAACGAGTGCGCCGGGTCGAACTCAAGGCCCGCCGCATGGCTTCGGAAACATTCGCCGGAGGCTATCAATCCTCCTTCCGGGGACAGGGACTCGACTTCGACGACTTCCGGGAATACCTGGCCGGAGACGAACCGCGCTTCATCGACTGGAAAGTCACGGCCCGCATGGGCAGCCCCTATGTACGCAAATTCCGGGAAGACCGCGAAATCTCGCTCCTGCTCGCCATAGATACCAGCGCATCCATGCGGTACGGCAGCCAGGAAAAATCCAAACTGGAATACGCGGCGGAACTCGCAGCCGTCCTCGCCTTCAGCGCGCAGTACACGGGCGACAAATGCGGACTCGTGCTCTTCGGCAAGGAGCCCCGCCTCTTCCTCCCCCCGGCCAAGGGCTACAAACAAGTCCTGCGCATCGTCCGCGAAGTGCTCGAGTCTCCCGGCGATGACCCCGGCGCCGGGTTGGAGCCACTCTCCACCCATCTGCTCAGAACCCTGCGGAAACGCTGCCTCGTCTTCCTGATCAGCGACTTCCTCTTCCCGTTGGACAAAGTCTCTCTCGGCAAGATCAATTTCAAACACGAGCTGGTCACCCTGAGAATCAACGACCCTGCCGAGATCACCCTCCCGGATGCCGGGCAAGTCCTGCTCAAGGATGCCGAAACCGGAGAACTCGTCCAGGTAAACACCGGCAACTCCCTGCTGCGCGACAAATATACGGAACTGATGTCCTACCACCGAAACGACTGGAAGTCCGCCTTCCATCAAACAGGCGTGGACTCGGTCGACCTCTCGACAGACGAGGACGCCATCGCGCCGCTGCAGCGGCTCTTCCGCACCAGGACAAAACGCTTCACCGTCTAACCGTCATGAATTTCGACGAAATCCCTCCCTTAAAAGAACTGACTCCGCCCGAAGCCGTCATGATTTCGGACACCTTCTGGTTCTCTGTCGCGATCTCCGCGATCGTCCTGCTCATCCTGGCGATAACCGTCATCATCCTGATTAAAAAAATATTCTCCAAACGGAAACTGGAAAAAATACTCCTCCCGTTTGAACAGGCTCTCCTGAAACTGCTCCAGCTCCAGCAAGCCCCCCCTGCGCCTCGCGCCGCCGCGCTGGAATGCTCTCTGATCTTCCGCCGGGTGCTGAAAGAAGAAACGGGAGACAAATCCCTGTATGAAACGCATGAAGAATTCTCCATGCGCTCCGACGCTCTCAACAGTCTGCCCCGCGACTACCGCGAGCCCGTCCGCCAGTACCTGCAAAAACTGTCTCGCTTCAAATACACCCCGGAAGAAAGCATGGAACCCTCCTCCTCCCTGATCGAAGAAGGACTGGCCCTGATGGAACACCTCGCCAAGGCTGTACGCCAGGAAACGACAGAACAGCTCAAACATAAAAAACACCGGAAACCCGCTCCCTCCGGCCAACCCTCTCCGCTCGAATGACCCCGGACTCCATCCTGGAATTCGTTTACCCCGGCTTCCTCTATCTGCTGATCCCGGCAGCCCTGCTGCTGTTTCTGCGCCGCCGTGAGGGAGCCAGCGGCTCCATTGCCTACGGCTCTTTGCTGATCCTGTCCAAACTGGGCAAAAAACCGGGAGGCAGAGTCGGCCTGCTCGGCTCCCTGCTGCTCGTGCTCGCCCTCGCGTCGGGCATCATCGCCCTCGCCAGACCCCAGCTCGTCAACGAGCGGGACTTTACAAAAGTCAGCGGCATCGACATCCTCATCGCCTTTGACCTGTCCAGGTCGATGAATACCAGGGACATGATCATCGGAAACAGGCGAACGGACCGCCTGACTGCGGCAAAGTACGTCATCAACGATTTCATCTCCAAGCGCCCCGACGACCGCGTCGGCCTCGTTGCCTTTGCCGGCCGTCCCAAAATCTTCAGCCCGCTCACCCTTGACCACGCTCTCGTTCAAAGCCAGATAGAACTCTTTGACCCTTCCCTGATGATGGCGGACGGCACGGCTATCGGCTCCGCCATCGCGGCGGCCTCTACACGGCTCGAAGAACGCAAGGAAACCAAAAGCAAAATTATCATCCTCGTGACGGATGGCGCGTCAAACTCCGGAGACCTCTCCCCGGAAGAAGCGGCCAGACTCGCGGCCAAACTCGGCATCAAAATCTATACGATCGCCGTCGGCATGGACAGCGACCGGGCGGGCGTCGGCCCGGAATTCGACGAAGAAACATTGAAAAAAATCGCTCAAATCACAGGCGGCGAGCACTTCCGGGCGCGCAACACCCAAATGTTCGTCAACGCTTTCGATTCCATTGACCGGCTCGAAAAAAGCGAGGCCAAACAATACACCATCAGGCGGGAGCAAGACCTCTTCCCCTGCTTTGTCGCCCTCGCCGCCGCACTCACCGC
>CAZNVW010000137.1:0-7353 GCA_964576595.1 uncultured Verrucomicrobiales bacterium | reverse complement strand
TCAATGAGGCCGACGGGGTCGAGGACGACGCCGTTGCCGATGAGGCACATTTTGGTGGGCCACAGGATGCCGGAGGGGATCAGGTGGAGGATGTACTTTTTGCCTTCCGCGATGACGGTGTGTCCCGCGTTGTTGCCGCCCTGGCCGCGTACGACCACGTCCGCTTCCTCCGTGAGGAAGTCGATCATTTTACCTTTGCCTTCGTCGCCCCACTGGGCGCCCATTACGATGCTATTCATGGTGTCGAAATTTATTTTTTGAACGATTCGATGAGTTCAATGAACTCTTCAAAGAAGTACACCGCGTCGTTCGGGCCGGGTGCTGCTTCCGGGTGATATTGGACGGAGAAAACCGGGTAATTCTTGTGGCGGATGCCTTCGACGGTTTTATCATTCAGGTTGATGTGCGTCACTTCTACAGATTCCGGGAGAGAGTCTTGATCGACGGCAAATCCGTGGTTCTGGGAGGTGATGGCTATTTTGCCGGTACGGAGGTCCATGACCGGCTGGTTGCCGCCTCGGTGTCCGAATTTGAGTTTGAATGTCCTGCCGCCAAAGGCATGGGCGAGGATCTGGTGCCCGAGGCAAATGCCGAAGATGGGCAGTTTGCCCAGGAGGCTGCGTATTTCCTGATGGATGCAGGTCAGGGCCGCAGGGTCGCCCGGGCCGTTGGAGAGGAAGACGCCGTCGGGGTTGAGGGCGAGGACTTCCGCCGCCGTTGTGCGGGAGTTGAGTACGGTGACGGCAAAGCCCGCCTGGCGGAGGCAGCGCAGGATGTTGTATTTGATGCCGAAGTCAAAGGCGACGATGTTGTATTTTACCGGGGGGAGGGTCTGGTAGTTGGTCTCCTGGCCGCTGCTGGGGTTGACGAGCACCCATTTGCGGCTCTCCCCTTCCCACTTGTAGTTTTCAGGGGTGGAGACTTCCTTGACAAAGTCGCTGCCTTCCATGGGCGGCGCGTTGCGGGCGGCTTCCACGGCCTGCTGTTCGTCAAGTTCGGTGGTGAGGCAGGCGCGCATGGCCCCGGCCGAGCGCAGGTGCTTGGTCAGGGCGCGGGTGTCGATGTCTTCGATGCCGGGGATGCCGTGACGTTCCAGATACTTGGGCAACCCCTCGGAGCTTCTCCAGTTGGAGGGTTCCCGGCAGACTTCTCCGACGACAAAGCCGCGTACATGGGGCATGGCCGATTCGTTGTCTTCCTCGTTCACTCCGTAGTTTCCTATGTGGGGGTAGGTCATGGAGACGATCTGCCCCCGGTAAGAGGGGTCGGTCAGGACTTCCTGATAACCCGTCATCGACGTGTTGAAACAAGCCTCTCCGGTTACCGTTCCTTGTGCGCCAAAGGATTCCCCGGAGAAAATCCTTCCATCTTCCAATGCCAAAATTGCTTTCATGAGGTCGAGCCGAGGCAAATTAGTCAATTTTAGTTAAATAGGCAAGCCTGCTTTTTACTATTTCTTTGCATGCGGAGGGCTCGTTTTCTTCTCCCGGGCGGACGGGAGTGACTTATTGGCAAAAATGAACGAGAATTCTTGCCAAGTGCCCCCCTGCTTTGGTAAGGGGATGCCCGTCATGACAGATTTACAGCACCCGGAAGCCATCCGCATGGAAAACGGCACGTTGCAGGTTCCTTCTTTTCCCATTCTTCCTTTTATTATAGGAGACGGTTCCGGCCCCGATATATGGGCCGCAGCGGTGCGCGTGTTTGACGCCGCCGTGGAAAAGGCCTACGGGTCGTCCCGCAAGATCGCATGGAAAGAGGTGTACGCCGGTGAGAAGTCCTTCAAGGAGCAGGGTTCCTGGCTGCCCGAGGAGACGATGAGCGCCTTTCAGGATTATCTGGTGGGTATCAAGGGCCCCCTGACGACGCCCGTCGGCGGAGGCATCCGCAGTTTGAATGTCATGCTCAGGCAGGATCTTGATCTGTTTGTGTGTTTGCGCCCCGTCCGCTATTTCAACGGGCTGGAGACGCCTGTAAAGCATCCCGAGAAGGTGGATATGGTGATTTTCCGCGAAAATACGGAGGATATTTACGCCGGGATCGAGTTCAAGCAGGGGACGGAGGATGCGGAGCGATTTTTCGCCCTGCTTTCCCGCGAGTTTCCGGAGCGAGCCAAAAAGGTACGTTTTCCCGAGACCAGCGGGTTCGGCGTCAAGCCGGTTTCCCGCGAGGGAACGGAGCGTCTCGTCCGTTCCGCGATTGAGTATGCTCTGGCAACTGGCAGGAAGAGCGTCACGCTCGTTCACAAGGGGAATATCATGAAGTTCACTGAAGGCGGTTTCCGCGACTGGGGCTATGATCTCGCCAGGCGCGAGTTCGGCGCGACTCAGATCGGGGACGGTCCCTGGTGCAAGTTGCCGAACGGGGTGGTGATCAAGGATTGTATTGCCGACGCCTTTCTGCAGGATATTCTTCTGTATCCCGAGAATTTCGATGTGGTCGCCACGCTTAATTTGAACGGGGACTATATTTCCGACGCGCTGGCTGCGCAGGTCGGCGGGATAGGTATCGCTCCCGGCGGCAATATCAATTACGCGACCGGGCACGCTATTTTCGAGGCGACTCACGGCACGGCGCCCAAGCTGGCCGGAACGGATACGGTGAATCCCAGTTCGGTTATTCTGTCCGGAGAGATGATGCTCCGCTACATGGGGTGGACCGAGGCGGCCGATATTATTATTTCCGCTCTGGAGAGGGTCATCGATCAAAAGACGCTGACGTTTGATCTGGCACGCCCGATTCCCGGAGCGACCGAGGTCAAGTGCTCGGAATTCGGCGACGCACTTGTGACCGCCATTCAGGGCTGATTTTCCCCGGTCTTTCTTTTCCGACAGCCGGGCCGCCGATAAAATGAGACGGCGGCCCGGCTGCGCATCCAATTTCACCTTGACCCGCAAGCCCTCAGAGGTGAAGGTATCGTCATGATTCCGAAGATTAACTGGGAACTCAGGTCTCCGCCTGATTCCAACGCTCTTCCCGTCCCCTGTTCGGACGAGATTCCCCCGCTTGTGCGCCGATTATTATGGCTCCGGGGTATCGGTACGCCGGAGCAGGCGGAGCGTTATTTGTACCCCAAGCTCAAGCATTTATCCAATCCCTTTGATATTCCGGATATTGCCGAGGCCGTCGAGCGGATTTTCGAGGCGGTGGACAAGGGGCAGGAGATTTGTCTGTTCGGAGATTATGATGTGGACGGGGTAACGTCCGTCGCTCTTTTGCGCTCCGTTCTGCGGGCGTACGGGCTCGATCCCCGGCATTTTATTCCCATCCGTTCCCGAGAGGGGTATGGGCTGAGTGAGGCGGGGCTGGCCCGCTGTCTCGAGGAGGGCGCGCGGCCCGATCTCATTATTACGGTGGATTGCGGCACGTCTTCGGTGGAAGAGGTCGCCCTGCTCAACAGGCAGGGGATAGATGTCATTATTCTGGATCATCATGAGAGCAGCCCCCTGGGCCGTCCCGATGCCGTAGCGGTCGTCAATCCCAAGTTGTCGGGGCACGAGCTCTCCTATTTGTGCAGTGCGGGCGTCGTCTTCAAGTTGATTCACGCGCTGCTGCTGACTCGCAAGCTGCCTGATTATGATCTGAAGGATTATATGGATCTGGTGGCGGTCGCCACCGTCGCGGACATCGTCCCCCTGGTGGGGGAAAACCGCCTGCTGGTCAGGCACGGTCTGCGCCAGCTCAACGACAGCCGGCACACCGGCCTGCAAATGCTCAAGGAGGTGGCGGGCGTGCACAATCATTTGAATGCCGCCCATGTGGGCTTCCGCATCGGTCCGCGCATCAATGCGGCGGGGCGTATGGACTCCCCTCTCGACGCGCTGGATCTGCTGCTCACGGGGTCGAGGGAAAAGGCGACCAAACTGGCCAAGCTGCTCGACACGCACAACAAGCGCCGCCAGGAGGAGGAGGCCAATATACGCGCGGAGGCGATTGAGTGGATTCACAGCAAGTTCGACCCGGCCAAGGATAATGTGATAGTGCTGGGCTCCCGCTCCTGGCACCCGGGGGTGGTCGGTATAGTCGCTTCCCAGTTGATGAGGCTCTATCACAAGCCCGCCTTTGTCATTTCCTTTGACGAGAATGGCGTGGGCAAGGGCTCGGGCCGCTCCATACCCGGCGTTTCTCTGGTCAAGGCCATACAGGCCTGTCATGATACGCTGATTTCCGGCGGGGGGCACGATATGGCCGCCGGGCTGGTGATTCATGAGGATATGCTGGACGAGTTCCGCAAGGCGTTCGACCGTTATGTGACGGAGAATACGACAGAGGAGCAGAGGGAGCCCCTGCTCTATATCGACGCCGAGGTCGATTTCAATGATTTGACGCTGAGTCTGCTTGATAGTTACGAGCTGCTGGAGCCTTTTGGCAATTCCAATCCCCAGCCTATTTTCATGAGCCGGAATGTGCATTTGACGGAGTCGCCGCGGCGGCTCAACGGGAATCATATCAAGCTGTTTCTGAGGCAGGGTTTTGTGGAGCGCGATGCGGTTTTCTTCGGCGGGGGCGACTACATTCTGCCCGAGCCTCCTTGGGATATCGCCTTCACGATCGACCGCAATGTGTTCCGGGGGAGGACTTCTCTGAATATTTCCATTCAGGCCGTCCGTCAGGCCCGTGAGACGGATGTTCCCTGATTTTTTCGATACAAACAAACGGATTACTACTTTTCCTTTTCCCATGACCTGTTTTCTGGCCTCTGCCGACGAGCCCCAAATTTATACGTTCATTACTCTGGTTCTGTTCTCCGTCGTAGCGGTCTCGCTGATTCTGTCAAAGTTCAAGCAGTCCCTGATGGGCGGTTATTTCCTGTGCGGCGTGATTCTGTCCAACTGCGGTCTGATCGACATGTCGGGCGCGACGGCGGTCAGTATCGGTTCCCTGTCGGAGATAGGCGTCATTTTGCTGATGTTTACTATCGGCATACAGTTTTCTCTGGATGAGCTGAAGCATCTTCGGAAATTCTGCCTGATCGGAGGCGGTATTCAAATGGGGTTGTGTTCTCTGGTTTTTGGCCTGTGCATGTATTGGGCGGGGCTGTCGTTGAATACCAGTATGGTGTTGGGGATCATCGTCGGCCTTTCTTCGACGGCCGTTGCTCTCAAGTCTTTCCAGGAGCTGAATCAGACAGGTACCAGCGCGGCCAAGCTCGCGCTGGGGATCGCCCTGTTCCAGGATATTCTGGCCATTCTCCTGATGGCGACCATGCCCCAGCTGCTGGCTACGGGACAGGGCGCGGGAGAGGCCGTCATCGGTGTTTTGAGCGCGTTGGGCAAAGGGGCCTTTTTCCTCGTTTCCGCGAGTTTGTTCGGCAAATTTGTTCTGCCCCGCCTGATGGAGGCTGTCGCTCATACGAGGAGCCCTGAGCTTTTTACCGTCAGCGTACTGGCCCTGTGCGCGTGTATCGCGATGACCGGCAGCCAGATGGGGCTGAATCTCGCGCTGGGTGCATTCGCCGCCGGGATGGTGGTAAGCGGCTCCTATTATAGTCATCGGGTATTGTCTGAGATCATGCCTTTCCGGGATTTGTTCCTGACGCTGTTTTTTGTTTCCGCCGGGCTTCATGTCAATCTGTCCGTTATTGTCGCCAATCTTCAATGGGTGTTGCTTGGGCTGGCTGCCATTTTCTGCATCAAGTTGTTTGCCGCCCTGGCCGCCGGAGTCAAAATGAAGTTGTCCGGCTCCATGGCCCTGTTGTCGGCGACGGCGCTCTCGAACGTCGGGGAGTTTTCTCTGGTGCTGCTGACGACGCTCGATATGATCAGTCCCCTGCCCCACGATCTGCTGCAATGTCTTTACGCCATCGTGGCCGTCTCGATGGGCGTGACTCCCGCTCTGGTCAGGGTGTCTCTCAAATGGGGGAAAAAGCTGGACCGCCTCCCCCTGTTCAGCCGCAAGCTGGATGTCCGGGAGTCCCATCCCATGGTGGACAAGATTTCCCTGCTGAAAGATCATGCGATTATCTGCGGCTTCGGCCCGGTCGGTCAACGGTTGTACAAGAGTCTGTCCAGCTACGCCATTCCGTGCATTATTGTTGATTTGAATGCCGATACGATACGCGGCCTGCTCAGAAACGGGACTCCCGCCCTGCTGGGGGATATACGGCACAATGAGACGTTAAAGCTGGTCGGCGTGGACCGGGCCCAGTTCATTGCCTTTACTTTCCCCGACATCAATCCCGTTTTGGCGGCCCGCCCGGAAATTCAGTCTCTCAATCCTCTTATTACTATTGCAGCGCGGGCCAAATATCCCTCCGAGGTGGAGCGACTCTGGAATGCCGGGGTGCGCTCCATCGCTCATGACGAGGCGGAGGTGGGCACGGCCATGGAGCATGTCGCCCTGTCCTCTTTCCACTTGTCCGGGCATGTCCCCGAAATACAGGAGGGCATGCCCTCCGCGTCCGTGTAGAAAGAGGAAAATGAGCCGATTCGTTAATTTGGCATTGGAAAATCAACAGGAGGGGCTAGAGTAGGCCCGTCCCGGTTCGACTGAAGCAGGACTCTTTCTTTCTATTACGCATGGGTCTCCTCTCTTTCATCTCGGAACGAAAAAAATCCCTGTTCTGGTTTCTGGGCTTTTTAGCCGTCGGAACGGCTGCGGCTCTGGCGCTCATTCCGAGGGAGATCACCCAGCTCAACTGGGAGGTTCCGGGAGATCCCGACGACTACCCCCTCGTTTATCAGCTCAGGCCCTGGCTGGTGGGAGCAGGTTGTTATCTCCCGGCATTGGGCGCGCTGCTGATGAGTTTCGCCGGGACGCTCGACCGCTATATGGCCCGCCATTTGCTGTCGTGCCTGATGCTGACGACCAGTATTATTTTCCTGATCTGGCTTCTGGGCGATTTCTCCGAGAATGTCTCGGAGATCTCCAGTATGGATTCTCCGCTGAAGGGGATGGTGCGCTTCTATGCGAACCAGATTCCCATGGTGCTCAGTCTGATTCTGCCCTACAGCCTTCTGCTCGCGACGCTCTGGAGTCTGTCCACCCTGTCGCGCAACTGCGAGATCACGCCGATGCTCCAGAGCGGGCGCGGTCTGCTGAGGGTCACCATGCCCCTGATTATCATCGGGTTTTTCGTCTCTCTTTATACGACTATTTTCAATTACCAGTGGGCGCCCTCGGCTACTTTGTACCGCCGCCTGACGTTTGACGATATCTCCCGTGAAAAGAACCGGAAGAGGAACAAGCCCGTCGATCCCATTATTTACAAGAACGATCTGGACAACCGCATCTGGAGTATTGGCGAGTTCCCCCCCCTGAACAAGCCGGACGAGCCGTTCAAGGATGTTCATATCGAGCAGTTCTCCGCTCCCGGAAAGCTGAAGGTGGAGTACTTTGCCGAATCCGCCAGAT
>CAZNVW010000136.1:0-7373 GCA_964576595.1 uncultured Verrucomicrobiales bacterium | reverse complement strand
CGCCGCTCTGGTGACCTGGTATGGAGGGCAGGAGGCGGGGATCGCTGTTGCCAATGTTTTGTTTGGAAAGGTGAATCCTTCTGGCAAACTGCCCCAGACATTCGGTAAAAAGCTGGGAGACTGGCTTAGTCATGCTGCCGGTGAAATTTCCTATCCCGGTGTTATTGAAAAGGACGCAAACGGCGGAGACAAACGACCGGAGCAGTATTACAAGGATAATATATGGGTAGGATACCGCCATTTTGACAAAGCGGGCATTGAACCCCGGTTTCCTTTTGGATACGGCCTTTCCTATACGACATTCCGTTTTAGCCCGGTCGAGAGCGGGAAGAAGGATACCTTCTCCGTCATGGTGACCAATACCGGAAAGACGGAAGGCTCCGAAGTGGTGCAATGCTATTTGTCCAAACCTGATGAGGTTGCGGAGATGCCCGTTCGCGAGCTGGCCGGTTATGAAAAGGTTATGTTGAAGCCGGGAGAGTCGCGCAAAGTCAGCTTCATTTTGACAGACCGCGAAAAGAGATACTGGAATGAAAAGTCAGGGGAATGGGAAGTTCCCTCCGGAGTTTACAAGATATCTATTGGCAATTCTTCCAGAAATCTCCCTGTTATTTACCAATTCAAGGAATAGTTTTAGCGGACTGCGGAGCCAAGAGTCTTTTGGCGTTTTCGGGATTACATGGCCCGTTCCAGGAGCTGGTTTTCGTAAGCCTTGTCTTCGTCAAAGGGCTTGCCCAGCGCATCCATTTCGGCTTTGGTGCGCTGGTGGCCGTCTGTCGTGATGAAGCTGTTGTTCATTCTGCGGCCAAGGGAGAAGAGAGCGGAGGTGTAGAATTCTTCCTGATGGTACTGGTTTGACCGGAGGATGCTCTTTTGGTCAAAGGTCAGGGAGCGGGTGCACAAGTCTCCGTTTCTCCCTCCGGCGAGGATGTTGATGCCGTAGAGGGGGATGCCGGCGATGATGTTGTTTTTGGCCTCGCGGTAGCGGTAGGTCCATTTTGTCTGGTCGTCAGATGTTTTTTCTACATCGGAGGGTTGTCCCAGAGTGGAGAGGATGTCCTGTTTGGTGCTCTTGCCCTCATGGAGGCGGGCGACTTGTTCGGGGTCAATGATCTCCTTGTTGCCGTAGGTATAAGTGCAGGCGGTGAACAGTAGCAGGGCGGAGAGGGCGAGAAACGGGACAAGGGAACGCTGCATGACAGAAGAGGTAGGGAGGAATTGAACGGGAAACAAGTGTTTTCCGGTGAAAAGACGCAATTTATAGAAACGATTTTCAGGAGAAAAGCGGCACGAGCGAAGAATTTGTGCCATTATTTTTTCTCCAGGAGGAAGAGGAACTCTTTGACGTGCAACGCGCGGTTTTTCAAGTTACGGCTGCCCCGGAAGGTGTTGTATTTCGTCTCCAGGGCCGTCAGGGAGCCCTGTTTTTGAAGGGACGACGTAAATTCCTGTTCTGAGATGAATCCTTCCGAGTTGTAGGAGATGAGGATGAAGCGGGCGGGGCATTCCTCCACGACGCGGAACAGGGCGGCGGCGGCCTCCGTTTTGCGGTTGTAGGCGGATTTGTTCCAGTGTTTGGGGATGCCGGAGATTCTGCTGATTTCCGCCGGGCGTTCATATTCTGCCAGAAGGTTCAGCATGAAGTAATTGGAGCCGTAGGGGTGCTGGTTGTAGGGCGGGTCAAGATAGGCCAGGTCTATTTCTTTCAATTCCCGGATCAGTTCGAGGGCCTCCTGCTGGCGTACGTCATACTCCGATTCGAAGCGGGAGAGGACGGGCAGCTCCAGTTCTATTTTTCCCAGGATGCGTCTCAGGGCGTTGCGTCCCCTGCCGCCAAACTGGCCTTTGCCGTCGGCTTTGTAGAAGCCCTTGAAGACGCCGGAGGTGTTTGCGTGGACGGAGGCGCTGGCGAGGAGGGGAGCGAGAAAGGCGTTGCCCAGTTTGGGCGGGAGTTCCCCGATCAGCTGGCGGGCCGCGTCCAGATAGAGGGCGTTTTCGCGGGAGTAGAATACCCGGTCTTCCGGCTGTATGTTCTGCTCGTCGCGGGGGGCGTAAAGTTCCGTCAGGAATCCCGGCGTCAGCGGGGCCTCGAGGCGGCGTTTCATGTCCGCCAGAAGGTCGTTGAGTCTGTCAAAGTCCACTTCGCTTTTGTTGCTCAGGTAGCACTCGTTGACGACCCGGCTGTAAGTTTCAAGGTCGTTGGCGATGATTTTTTCGGAGTGGGCTTTCAGGAAGCGGGCGACGATGCCGCTGCCCGAGAAGAGGTCGAGCGAGGAGGAGAGCCGGGATTTGCCAAGGCGTTTTTTGGCGAGTTCCACGCCTTTTTCCAGAAAGGGCAGGAGGGCGCGCTTATTGCCTATGTAGGTAATAATCTGTTCTTGCAGGAAGGCGGGGTTTTCCCTGTGGACTGAGTCTTCCATGGGGTCAGGTTGCGCTGAACTTGCGGTTCAATTCCTGGAGGGAAAAGGGGAACAGGGTGGGTTTGTTGCCCGGGGTGCAGTAGGGCAGGCGGCATTGCAGCAATTCTTCCAGCAGGTGCTCCGCGCTCCCCGGCAGGCAGGTCTCCCGGCGGGCCATGCGGGAGGAGAGCTCCGCGGCAAAGGCCTCGTAGGTCAGCGCCCTGGCGCGCCGGGCGAAGGCGTTGTCCGACAGGCGGTCAACAAGCTCCAGCAGGAAGGGGCGGGCGTCTTCGGGGGAGAGGAAGGCCGGAATGGTCTCCACTTGCATGGTGTCGCGGCCAAAGGGCTGGAGCCGGAAGCCCGCCTCGTCGAAGAGTGGGGCGAGCTGGTTCAGGATGTCGTAGTCCCGGATGTCCAGCTCCAGAATGACGGGGACGAGCAGGTGCTGGGCGGGGATTGCCCTGCCCTTGCGCGCGTCGAGGAAGCGCTCGAAGAGGATGCGCTCCCGGGCGGCGGAGGGGTTCATCAGGACGAGGCCTTCCGGCCCCTCCCAGACAAAATATCGCTGGTGCAGGTGTCCCAGGAAGCGGAAGCCCGGCAGGCCCGTCCGGTTTTCTCGTTTTGCCGCATGTTCCAGTCGGAGGCGGGAGGTTTGCACCGCCGACGCAGGGGCGACGGGCCGCACGACCGGGCCGGGCGGCCGGGGCGCCGGAGGGAGAGGGGGCGTTTTTTCGACGGGAGTTGCGGGTTTTGCGTCTGCGGCCGGCTTGTTTTCCCTTACAGGGAGAGAGGGGGATGTAGCGGCCGGCGTATGGGAGGGCCGGGGCGCGGGGGGGATGACTCGGGAGTGTCCTGCCCCGGGCTTTTCCGTTGGGGCGGCGGGAGGCGTATGTTTTGCCGCGGCGGGCCGGGACGGAGCCGGTTTTTCCGGCGCGGGTTCTCTGAACGTTTGCGAGGGAAGGGGAGCGGGCCTCTCCCGGCTGGCGCGAACTTCGGCGGCAAAGGCTTCCGAAATGGCGCGCATCAGCGTACTTACGACATCGTTTGGCCGGCGGAAGCGGACTTCTCGTTTGGAGGGGTGGACGTTGACATCGACCAGCGAGGGCTCCACTTCCAGGTTCAGATAAAGGGCGGGATGAAGTCCTGTCGGGAAGCCGCTGTACCCGTCGCGTACCGCCCGCGCGATCAGGGGGTCGTCGAGGGGGCGGTGATTGAGGAAGATAAATTGCTGTTTTCTGCTCCGGCGGGCTTCGGAAATGGGGAGCAGATAGCCGCTGACGGCGAGGCCCGGGCCGAGGGTCTCCGGGACGGGGATGAGTTTTTCCGCGAGTTCGTTGCCCGAGAACTGGGCGATGCGTATGCGCCAGTCGGTGGAGGGAGCCCGGTCGTAGATCAGGCGGTCGTCGCGGCGCAGGATGAATCTGATGTGGGGAAAGGCGAGGGCGTGCAGGCGTACTTGATGCTCCGCATGGGCGGCCTCCGTTTCTTCGCTTTTCAGGAATTTCCGGCGGGCCGGGATGTTGTAGAAGAGATCCCGGATTTCCACGCAGGTTCCCTGGGCGACGCCCGAGCTTTTGGGCGGCCCCGGCATGCCCGCCTCGACGATGAGCTCCGTTCCTTCGTCCGCGCCCGCCTCTCTCGTCGCCAGGCGGAAGCGGGACACGCTCGCGATGCTGGGGAGGGCTTCTCCCCGGAAGCCGAGCTGTGAGATGGCCATCAGGTCGGAGAGGGTTTTGATTTTACTGGTGGCGTGCCGCTGTACGCACAGGCTGGCGTCTTCCCGGCTCATGCCGCAGCCGTCATCGGTGACTCTGAGCAGGGAGAGCCCGCCGCGGCCTATTTCTACGGTGATGACAGAGGCTCCGGCGTCGATGCTGTTTTCTATCAGTTCCTTGAGTACGGAGGCCGGGCGTTCGACTACCTCTCCTGCAGCCACCTGGCTTGCAAGCGCCTCCGACATTACTTGTATTCTGGACATGGCGGGGAGAGGGGGGGACGTGAGTCAGCCTCCGGCGACGATGGAGATGATTTCCACGATATCGCCGTCGCGGACGGTTGTTTCAGGGAATTCCCTCGGGAACAGGGCGGAGCCGTTCCACTCGACAACGACCGGCTTGCCCGAGAGGCCGAGCGAAGTCAAAAGCTCCGATACGGAGCATTCCCGTTCCAGAATATGTTCTGCACCATTAAGTTGAATTGTCATGCGGGCGTTCTTTCTACCGCTACTTTATCGCAAGTTTCCGATAGAGGCAAGATTGCCGGGAGCCGGGGGCCCCGCATGTCAGAGCTTTTTTCTGCAGAAGTAAATTCCGGCTATCGTGAAGAGGCCTCCTATCGCGGCCAACAGGACAGGAAGCTGCCACAAGGCGGCCCAGGTATGGATGCGGGCCTGGGCCGGGGCTCCCGGCATGTATCGTATGGGCACGGTATCTCCGATTTTGTATTTGCCCGTTTCAAAAGACACGTTTGACTTGAATTCTGCCAGCCGGCCTTTTTCCGGAGAGTATTGGATAATGGGGATATCGAGGACTTTTTGAGTCGGTGAGGTTGATATTCTTACCCCTCCCGTGGAATGATGCTGCCGGCGGACTGTGGTCTTTTCCATGCGGATGATTTTTCCTTCGGAAAGAATTGACTCTTTGTGGAACAGGAAGGATTTACATGTTGTGACGGAAGATAGAATCAACAGGATGATTCCGATTGTCATGAAAAGAAGAGGAAATAAAAGAGGTTTTTTTACCAATAGTTTCATAAAAATATGACGTTGTTTTTTGGTATTATAAGGCAAGTTCGAGTGAATTGGCTATTCTAAAAAAAGAAGGTTCATGAATTGGCGTCCCCCTGACCGATTTAAGGCGCGCGGGCTTTTTATCCTAGACTCAATCGGTCAATATAGTACTCTCCCACAATCATGAAGGAGCTTATTCCCGCCAGTCTTGCCGCCGTTACATTACTTTGTTCCTCCTGGGCAGCTGAAGCGCCCAAGCCATACGGAGCGTTGCCTACCAGTCATCAGGTGGACTGGCAGAGGATGGAATATTACGGTTTTGTGCATTTGGGGCTGAATACCTGGACAGGGCGGGAATGGGGCTACGGGGATGAAGATCCGAAGTTGTTCAATCCTGAAGATTTTGACGCGGACAGGATTGTTCAGCTGTTCAAGGAGGCCGGGATGAAGGGGATGATTCTGACGGCCAAGCACCACGACGGTTTTTGCTCGTGGCCTACTTCCACGACTACGCACAATATTACCCAGTCTCCCTGGAAGGATGGGAAGGGAGATCTCGTGTACGAGTTTGCCAAGGCCTGTCACAAGGCGGGGATCAAGTTCGGCGTGTACATTTCTCCCTGGGACCGGAATCACGCCGAATATGCCAAGCCGGGGTATTTGAAGGCGTACTACAAGCAGATCAGCGAGTTGCTGAACCGCAAGAAATACGGGGATATTTTTGAAATCTGGTTTGACGGAGCCAACGGCGGCGACGGGTACTACGGCGGCGCGAAGGAAAGCAGAAAGATTCCCGAGGGGTATTATAATTTCCCGGAAGTGGTGAAGATGATTCGCAAGCTCCAGCCGCAATGTATTATTTGGGGCGCCGGGTCGGTGGGCGACGCCCGCTGGGGCGGCTCCGAGCGGGGACACGTCAATTATCCCTGCTGGCCGACGCTCGATCACAAGATGGGAGAGCACGGTTTTGGCACGGGGGTGCGCGGCGGCGACCGATGGGTGCCCGCTGAGGGCGATACGTCTATTCGCAGCGGATGGTTCTGGCACCCGTCGGCCAACAATACGGTCAAGACGCCCGAGCATTTGCTTCAAATCTGGTTTGAGTGCGTCGGGCGCGGAGCGAATTTCATTTTGAATGTGCCCCCGGATCAGACGGGGAATATTTATCCCGCAGACGCCCAGTCCCTGCTTGAGTTCAAAAAGCTGAGGGATCGCCTGTATGCAAAGGATTACGCTCTGGGCGGCCGGGCCGTTTCCACGGAGGTGCGCGGAAAGGACAAAAAGTTTGCCCCGGCGAATTTGACGGATGGCAATATTGAAACGTACTGGACGACGGACGACAAGGTTACAACGCCTTCCGTGGAAATTACGTTGCCGGAAAAGGCGACGTTTGACGTTTTGCGTCTGCGCGAGCAGATACGGCTGGGGCAGCGTGTGGAGGAGTTTACGTTTGATGTTTTTGAGGACGGAGAATGGAAGGAAGTGCTGGCCGGTTCCGCGATTGGGAATCAGGCGCTGCTGAAATTGTCCCGCCCGGTGACGACTGACAAGGTGCGTCTGAATATCAGGAAGTCTGCGGCCTGTCCGACGATATCGGAGCTGAGTCTGTTCCGCATGCCCGTCATTTTGTCCGCGCCGAAGCTGGAGCGTTCGCGTGACGGCAAGGTCAGCCTTGCCACCCAGGGAGGCGGGCGCATTCATTATACGCTCGACGGTTCCGAGCCGACGGCCCAGTCTCCGGTTTATGAAGGAACTCCCCTTGATTTGTCTGCGGGCGGAACCGTCAAGGCCCGTGTGATCGATGCCGGCGAGATGGGAAATATCGCCTCCGCCGATTACGGCGTCAACAAGAAGAACTGGAAGGTTATTGCCCAGCCCGGAGGGACGGACGCCTCCCGGGCGATTGACGACAATCCCGGGTCATTCTGGCATACTCACCCGATCAGTGGAGAGATGGCGCCGCCCCAGTCTCTTGTCGTAGATATGGGCAGCCCCCTGAAATTGAACGGGTTCACCTATCTGCCCCGTCAGGACGGGACGACTCACGGCATGACTGACAAGTACGTTTTCGAGGTCAGTATGGATAACAAGGACTGGAAGAAGGTCGCGGAAGGGGAGTTTTCCAATCTGCGGGCGAATCCGATCGAGCATTCCGTCAAATTCGACAAGGCCGAAGAGGCCCGCTATTTCCGCTTTACGGGGACTCATGCGCTGGACAAGCAGCATGTTTCCGCCGCGGAAGTAGG
>CAZNVW010000135.1:0-7400 GCA_964576595.1 uncultured Verrucomicrobiales bacterium | reverse complement strand
CGGGGGTGGGTCGGGGGGCACGGCGTGGCCGGGATCGCCGCGGGTACTCTGGCGGGGTTTGCCGTCGGGCTGGCCCTGCTGCTTTTGTTTTTGAAGCGCAACCGGAGGCGGGTTTTCGGTTCGCTGAAGAGGCACGAGGAGCATCTGGATGTGATTGTGCGGGAGCGCGGGCGGAGTTACGCGCCGCCCCTGTATTTGAATCTGGATCATTTGAGGTACGACTGGTCCATGCAGTGGCGGGTCATCCGCATCGGCGGGCCGCAGGCGATTGAGATTTTCATCATCTGGGCCATTCAGTTTTATTCTCTGCGGGTGGTCAGTTCCCTGCCGCAGGTGGGCGCTCTGGGGGCGCACATGATCGTGGTGCGTACGGAGTCCATGGCCTTCCTGCCCGGGTTCGCGATCGGGACGGCGGCTTCGACGCTGGTCGGGCAGTATCTGGGGGCGTGCAATCCGCAGGCGGCCCGCCAGGTGGTGCGGATGTGCACGCGGTACGCGATGATATTCATGGGCGGGTTCGGGGTGCTGTTTCTTCTTTTTCCGGCGGCGTTTGTCGGTATTTTCGCGTCCCGGAGTCCCGAGCTGGTCAGGCTGGCCGCGCCCGTTTTGCAGGTGGCGGCGATGGTGGAGATTTGTTTCGCCGCGGGGATTGTGATCAAGATGTCCCTGCGGGCGGCGGGCGATGTCAAGCGGGTGATGTATTATTCGTTCCTTTGTATTTCCTTTTGGCGCGTGGGGGTGTTGTCCGTCTGGAATCATTGTTCTCCGGAGACGCTGACGCTGATGAATATCTGGATTTTGTTCTCGGCGGATATGGTGATGCAGGCGCTTTTGTTCTGGAGGATTTTCCGGGGAGACCGCTGGACGCGCTACGAGGTCTGATTTTTCCCGGCGAGACGGGATTATGGGTTGATAAATGCGCCCGCCTGTGGACACTGGTTCTCGCGTGTTTGAGCGAAGACGGAAAAGTGAATTCAAGGTGATGCTGCTGGCTTGCGCCGGGTCGGTGTTGCTGAATGCGCTGATCGTTCTTCTGGCGGCGCTGGCGTATGCCTCCGAGTTTGCCGTGTTTCGGAAGAAGGAGACGTCCCGGCGGGAGGTGACTCCCGATTTGTTTCAGGTGGTGAGGAAGTCCGCCCCGGAAGAGGAGAAGAAGGCGGCGGAGAAGGGGCCGGACGCCGTCAGGGAGGAAGAGGAGGAAGCGGAGAAAAGGCGGCCCGGGTTTATGCGTACATCCGAGGAGCAGGAGGTTCCCGAGGCGCCGAAGGATCCCGCCTATATCGGCCAGCGTAATACGCGTCTGGCCAGTGAACGCGAAGCCAGCCCCGACGGGCTGGAGAATTTGCCCAGCGTCAACGGGGAGAAGAAGCGCAATGATGCGGATTTGTCCCTGATCGACCAGAGGGGGCAGATGGGAGATCTGGAGCATGAGAGGAAGGGGCGGGAAGGGCTCGACAGTCCGTCCGTAGCTATTCAGCGTGAGCCGAGACAGGCTCCCTCAGTGCCCCGCCCCCCGTCGCCTGCCCTGCCGCCCGTGCCCGCACCGGCTCCCCGGCGTCCGGCCGACCCGGCTTTGCCCGATGCGAGGGAGCCTGCTCCCGCCGAGGCCGTCTCCGCGAAGACGGATGAAGCCGTGGAGGGGAAAGAGGGAAAAAATGAGGCCGACAAGGGACGGGAGGGGGATAGCTCCTCGGCAGAGGCCCGCAAGGATCAGCCCGACCGGGAGAATGATTCTCAACAGGATGACGACGCCCGGCCCGGCAAGGCGGCCGAAACGCCGCCGGAAGACCGCCCCAAACCAGAGGACAAGCCTGTCGAGCCGGAGCCGCAAAAGCCCTCCAAACGGCTGGAGGAGATTATGAAGACCGCCCGGCGGTTCCATCTGCCCGACCCGACCCGGCCCCTGCCGGTCGCCCCGGATGCGTCCTCCGGCAAGGTGCTGTCTCCTGCAGACAGGCCGCTGCCCCCGCGCAGGCCCGCCGCTCCCGTGTACGATCCCGCCTTCCCGGGCGGGAGCCGCGCCGGGTACAAGCAGGAGTCTCACAAGACGAGGATCACCGGGCAGATGTCCGCCTCCGGCGCACTCGCCGCCAATGTGAAGTCCACGCCTCTCGGACTGTACCAGGCCCAGTTTATGCGCATGCTGAATCGCAACTGGGATGCGGAATGCGTGGCCCGCCGCGATTTCATTATTCCCGGTTCTTTGAAGATCCGCCTCGTGCTGAACCGGAACGGAAAGGTGAACGGGATACGCCTGCTGGCCAAGGAGGGGGCGAGCGAGGTGCAGAAGGGGTTTACTTTCAAGGCAATCAGGGATACCGTGATGCCGCCCATGCCGCCCGAGGCCGTGAAGGAGCTCGGGGAGGACAGTACCGAGGTCGTCATAGACTTTTTCTTTTAATCCATTCATTCGCTATCGCTTTTTATTTATGAACGAATACCTGACAAAATCGGTGGACTTCTTCCTTGACGGGGGGCTGTTCATGTATCCGCTGGCCCTGTGCGCGCTCCTGGCCGGGGCCGCCTTTGTTTACAAGTGCCTGACGCTGCGCCGCCGGGCCATTGCCCCCCGCTCGCTGGAGCAGGTGATCTCCGATGTGGCGGCGGGACGGGTGTCTCTGGATGAGCTGTCGCCCAGGCTGTGGGAGGGGGATAGTCTGCTGGCCCGTCTTGTGGCCTGCGTTGCGGAGAACCGGAACAGGCCCGCAGAGCAGATTCGCGAGATTCTCCAGGCGCGGGCGCGAGACGAGTTTGTTCGTTTGCAGAGCGGCATTCCCCTTTTGGATACGGTGATCAATATTGCCCCGATGTTCGGGATTCTGGGGACGGCGTCCGGGCTGGTGGTCGTGTTCAGCTCTTTTGGCGAGGCGTCGAATCAGGCGGCCATTTCGGTCGGGATCGCCCGCGCGCTCAATACGACGATTGCGGGTCTGGCGATTGCCGCCCCGTCGGTTGTCGCGCACATGTATTTCTCCCGCCGTCTGGAGAAGTTGTCCGCCGCCATGGAGAGCCTGCTGGCCGATGTGGTGGATGCGGTGGCTCATCAACGTTCCTAACCGTTTGACGCGATGCGCTTTTTTGAAAAACGTCCGCTGCCGCCCTCGGTGCCTATTGTGCCGATGATCGACATTCTGACGATTCTGCTGATTTTTTTCATTGTGAATTCCCAATGGAAGAAGCCCCGCAATCTGCTGGAGATAGACATTCCCTCCGTCGAGTATCTCAAGGCGGCCAAAGAGGTGAAGCCCCGCGTCACGCTGAGCGTGGGCCGGGACTCTCGGGTGGCCTTTAACGGGGAGACTCTGGAGATGGACAGGCTCGCCACGGAGTTGAAGCAGTTCCGCCGGGCCCGGCCCGACGCCGAGCTGGAAATGGAGGTTGACAGGAAAATCCCGCTGGAAACGATGATAAAGGTGTGGGATGCGTTGACGGAAGCGGGAATAGAGGTTAAAACAGTCCCCGCCCTCATTGAGATACAAGGGGAAAAGGCTACGGATAAATAATAGGAACAATTCAAAAAAATGCTTCTTGAAATCAGACAGTTGGGAGAACCCGTCCTTCGTGTAAAATGCCGCGAGATTTCTCCGGACGAGGCGGATCTCGATCTGCTCGTCTCCAATATGCTGGAAACGATGGAGGCCGCCGACGGCGTGGGGCTTGCCGCTCCCCAGGTGGGGCTGCCCGTCCGTCTGGTCGTGATTGACATTCCCGATGACGAGGAGTCGGTTACTTTGTTCCGGGTGGATGGGGAGGACGCTTCTATGGGCGAGCATTTGCCGCTGGTGATGCTCAATCCCGAGATTGTCGAGTTGTCCGGCAAGAAGGTGCCTTTTACGGAGGGGTGTCTGAGCGTGCTGAATTTCCGGGCCAATGTGCATCGCCCCGAGATCGCGAAGATCAGGTTTACCCGCATGGACGGCTCCCGGGTGGAGATTGAGGCCGACGGCCTGCTGGCTCGCGCCTTCCAGCACGAGATCGACCATCTCAACGGCATTATTTTCATCGACCGCGTGTCTTCCGCCGTCAAGATGACGATGAAGAAGAAGCTCGCCAAGCTGGGCCTGCCGGTCATCCCCCGCAAGGCGGAAGAGCTGGAGGAGTGAGCCGCGTTTTTGCGGCCGATGTTTTTTCCCGGAGGGGCCCTTGCCGATGAGTTCCGCGCATTCCAGGCGTTCCGATTTGGACAGGAGGCTTCTCGCGTCCGTTTCCCGCTCTTTTTACCTGAGTTTGCGTTTTGTGCCGGGCGGGTTTCGGGGCGGAGTCAGCGCGGGGTATTTGCTGGCCCGGGCGACGGATACTGTGGCCGATACGGCTTGTCTGCCGGGTGAGGATCGCCTGGCGTGTCTGGAGCTGATGGAGGAGGTGATTTGCGGCCGGGGCGGGGAGGCCGCCCGGCGGAAGCTGGCCGGAGTCCTCAAGGAGGGCTGGGTGCGGTCCCAAGATCATCCGGGTGAGCGGGAGCTGTTGTCCCGCTTCTCCGAAGTGCTGGCTTTTTACGAGTCTCTTCCCGCTGGGGAGGCCGCTCTCGTGCGCCGGGTGCTGGAGAAGATTATACGGGGGCAGAGGCTGGACGTGCTCCGGTTTGACTGCTCCTCTCCCTTCGATACCGTCGCGACGGCCGGGGGCGGGCGGGGCCTGCCGGACGAGAGGGCTCTGCTGGAGTACACGTATCTCGTGGCGGGGTGCGTCGGGGAGTTTTGGACGGAGTTGATGTATGAGGTTTATGGCGATTTTTGTTGCCGCCGGAGCCGTGAGGAGATGCTTCTGCTGGGGCGTCATTACGGGCAGGCTCTCCAGCTGGTGAATATTTTGCGGGATGAGTCCGAGGACGCCTCGCGGGGGCGGCGTTATCTCCCGCCCTGTGGAGGGGCGGTTTTGCCGGCGGAGTTTCGGAAGGTGCACGGTCTTCGTGCGCTGGAATGGCTGACGGAGGGGATGGAGTATGCGGGGGCGCTGTCTTCCGCGCGGCTGCGTTTCGGGACGGGTCTGCCCGCCCTGATCGGCGTCAGGACGCTGGAGCTGCTGGACTCGGCTTCTCCGGAGGACGGGGGACGGAAGGTCAAGGTGCCCCGCCGCGAGGTTTACGGGTTGTTGTGGCAGGCGGTGATGGCCTCTTTTACCCCGGGAGGGTGGGAGGGGATTGCCGGGAAGTGCCGCGGCGGCGCGGATTGATGGTTCCATTGTTCCTGCGGGGAGAACTTCTGCTTGCCTGAGCGCGGCGGCGGTGTTTAAGTGCAGTCATGAGTATTGTCGAAAATTTGCAGGAGATCCGCGCGCGTATTGCGGCTGCGGAAGAGGCCGCTCGCCGGGAGCCGGGCAGTGTCAGGCTGCTGGCGGTGAGCAAGACCTTTCCCGCCGCCGATGTGGCGGAGGCCGCCGGGGCGGGGCAGACGCTGTTTGGAGAGAACAAGGTGCAGGAGGGGCTGGAGAAGGCTCCCGTTTTGCCCGAGGCTCTGGAGTGGCATTTGATCGGGCCGCTTCAGCGCAACAAGGTACGCAAGGCGCTGACTGTTTTTTCCTGGGTTCATTCCGTCGATTCCCTGCGTCTGGCCCGGTATATGGACGGGATCGCCGGAGAGCTGGGGAAGCGGCCCGTGGTGCTGTTTGAGGTTCATTTGGGCGGCGAGGAGAGCAAGTTCGGCTTTGAGCCGGAGGAGCTCGTCCGTGACTGGGCGGAGATTGTCCAATGCCGTCATCTGGAGCCGAGGGGGCTGATGTGCATTCCTCCCCCCGTGGATGATCCAGAGCAGGCCCGGCCCTTTTTTGCCCGGCTCAGGGAGTTGAGAGACCGTCTGCGCGAGCTGGGGCCGTATGAGCTGCCCGAGTTGAGCATGGGGATGAGTCATGATTTCGAGGCCGCGATTGCGGAAGGCTCGACGATGGTGCGGGTCGGCACGGCTATTTTTGGCGGCAGGAGCTATCCCGTACAGGGATAGGGGCAAAATGAGGGCAAAAATCAGGCCCGCCGTTTCGGGCGGGCCTGCAAGGAGGGCGGGGTGGGCCAAGCCGGTTATTTCTTTTCCGGGCGTTCCATCGGAATGTTCCATTTGGATTCCATCATTTTTTTATGGAACTCCAGCTTTGTTTTGAAGCGGTTGATATCGCGGCGTTTTTTGGGAGACCAGCCGACTTCGCTCATTGCGAGGGCACGGGGATAGGCCTGGTAAAAGAGGCGGTTGATATCCGGTATGCGTTCGCTCCACAGGCAGCATTCTACGCCCCGCACTCTTGACATTTCCTTCTCGTTCAGTCCGTTTGAGGGCTCGAGGCTATAGACGTTTTCCAGCGTGTTGGTCGGCATCCATCCTGTTTCCGGCTGTCCCATGGGCCAGTCGCCGGGGAGCTGGGGATAGTCGAAGTAGCATTGGGCGTTGGGGGCGTAAATGACTTCTACTTTGTCTCCCGTGGTTTCCGCGACGGATTTGGCCGTATGGTTCCGCCAGACTGTGACGATATTGCCGTCCGGGTACACGCCCATGGGCTCGTACCAGAAGAGGGCTGTTTTGCCTTTGCTCTTGAGCATCTGGGCAAGTTTGGTGAAGAACTGTACCATTTCCTGCCGAGCTGCTTTTTTGAGATTGTCGGGTTCATCCTGAATGCCTTCCTTTTTGCGGAAGTCCTTGCATCTCGGGCACTTTATCCAGTTGTCCTCCGGGGCCTCGTCTCCGCCCAGATGGACATAGGAGGAGGGGAAGATGGATTTGAGTTCATTGAAGACGGCGTTATAGAATTTCCAGACGTCGGGATTGCCGGGGCAAACGAGGGTATGGGAGATTCCGGCGTCTTCCCGCACTTTCAGGTTGGCGGGCGTGGGGAGGCAGTGGAAGTCGGGATAGGCGGTGCAAAGGGCCTGGTTATGGCCGGGTACATCGACTTCGGGGATGATTTCTATGTTTTTGGCGGCAGCGTAGCGCACGAGGTCTTTCAGCTCGGCCTTGGTGTACATGCCCCCGTGCGGCGTGTTGTCTCCGTATGTCTGGGCGCGTTTTGACGCGACGGACTCCAGTTTGGGGTAGCCCGGTACGGGGAGGCGCCAGCCCTGGTCGTCTGTCAGGTGAAGGTGGAGTTTGTTGAATTTATAGTGGGCCATCACGTCGATGAACTTTTTGATGTCCGCCACCGGGACGAAGTGCCGGGCGGTATCCATCATCATGCTGCGCCAGGCGAAGCGGGGGGCGTCTGTAATGACGCCGCAGGGGATGCCCTCTTTTGCGTACTGGGCCTTGAGCTGGTCAAGCGTCTGCATGGCGTAGAAAAGACCGGCCCGGTCGGCGGCGGCGATTTCCACGCCCTGGGGGCGGAGGGTGAGTTTGTAGCCTTCCGCGCCGAGGGATTTGTCCACGGCCTGTTTCAGGTTTTTGGGCGTGGCGCATTCTCCTGTCTGGAGGCTGACTTCAGCC
>CAZNVW010000134.1:0-7479 GCA_964576595.1 uncultured Verrucomicrobiales bacterium | reverse complement strand
GCACACGCCATAAAAAGGCGCGCAGCTCCTCTTCCTCATAAAACCACTCGCAATCCGCAGAACGTTTGAGCAGAGCAGTCAGAGAATAACCGGAGAGAAACCGGGAAACCCGGTACAACGTCCCGTTTTCCGGGAAAAGATGATGCTGGCGGGGCACTCCCGGGTGATCCAGCTTCGCCAGCAGCAGAGTCTCCTGCTCAAACTCGTCCATACTCTCGTCAAAAGAGGCCTGATCCTCCTCAGTCCCGCAATACACCGCCCCCGTCCCGGCATCCCTCTCGCAAACACGACTGGGAAAATGCTCCTTGACCGTCATGCGCCGCTTCGTCTCCAGCTCCTCGGCAATATACACAAATGAGTCGATCTCGACCGAAACAAGACGCTCAATCCTGTAACCGTGCAAAATCGTCCCCGTCTTCAATGACTGGGAAACGGAGCTGAAGGCAGAATCACTCATAACTCAAAAACAGCTCCATTTAAGGACGTATCCTTTTAGTTGTCTAGTCTGTTCCCTGTCCTTCCTTAAATAAAAAGGGCTTGTCGCGACGGCGCACGCGCCCTCATACACCTCCCCGTTTTTTGAATCATTCCGGAATTATGCTTTATTCTTTACACCCTCAATCTCCCGCCTAAAATGACCGCCATGAAAATCGTCGTCATTGGAAAAGGCGGACGCGAACACGCCCTGATTACCGCCCTCAAGGAAAGCCCTACGGAATGCGAACTTTACTGCTTCCCCGGGAGTGACGCGATCAGACAACTTGCCCAGCCCGTCCCTGCCAGCGACCTCGAAAGCGTCGTCGCCTGGATGAAGGCGGAACACATCGACCTCTGCGTCGCCGGTGAAGAAAGCTACCTCGTCCTCGGCGAAGGACTCGCCAACCTGTGTGAAAAAGCTGGCATCCCCTGCTGGGGGCCGCACAAACAGAGCGCCCGGCTCGAAGCCAGCAAGGAATTCGCCAAAGAATTCCTGATCCGGCACGGCATCCCTACCGGCAAGGCCGCCGTCGCCGACTCCCTGAACGAAGCCCTGGAAGCCATTGGCGGCAAATACCCGACCGTCCTTAAATTCGACGGACTCGCCGCAGGCAAAGGCGTCGCCGTTTGCCCGGACAAGGAAAGCGCCGAGCAATTCCTCCAAACCGTCTTCATTGAAAAACGCTTTGGCGACGGTCGCCTGCTGGTGGAAGAATTCCTGACCGGCCCCGAAGTCTCCATCTTCGCCGCCGTCGTGGACGACAAATTCATGGTGCTCGCTCCCGCGCGCGACTACAAGCGGCTCGGCGACGCCGACAACGGCCCGAATACCGGAGGCATGGGAGCCGTCTCCTCCCGCAACCTCATCAGCCAGTCCGTACTGAACCGCATTATCTCCGAAATCGTCAAACCGACCGTCAAGGGACTGGTCTCCGACAATCTGCCCTATCGCGGATTCCTGTACTTCGGCCTGATGCTCACTCCCGACGGCCCCAAAGTCATCGAGTACAACTGCCGATTCGGCGACCCTGAGTGCCAGGCGGTCATGCCCCTGCTCGGCGGCGACCTCATACAATTCTGTCTGAACGGAGCCAGGGGACAATTCAAACCGGAGTTCATTTCCTTCTCCGACGATTGGAGCGTCTGCGTCGTACTGGCCTCGGCCGGGTACCCGGACTCCTCCCGCTCGAGAGACGTCATCCGGGGGCTGGATGCAACCGAAAACGTCCGTATCTATCACGCCGGAACAAAACTCAACGAACACGGGCAGTTTGAGACAAACGGAGGCCGCGTCCTGGCCGTCGTCGCCAAAGGAGCCACCCTTGATGAAGCCCGCACCGCCGCACACAAACAGGCGGCCAAAGTTGACTTTGACGGCGCGCAAAGACGCTCCGATATCGGATTCAGCTCCTTCGAGTAAACGAAAAAAAATCTCTTCTTCATTCTTCCCCCGGCGGTGAAATTCCCCGGGGGATTTTTGCGTATAAAAGCTGGGACGGCAACAAGTTGAGCTTGACTTTACGGCAGACGCGCAGATAGTTTCAAGCCGCAGGAAAAATGTCCTGCCCGTTTCGCTGACGCGGGCAGGATTTCCCAAACTTTACCCTACCTTTCTCTTATCAAATTTCCAACATGACAAATTTGCTCTCAAAAATAACGCGACTCTTTGCCAACGATATCGGTATCGACCTGGGTACCGCCAATACGCTGGTAAACATCAAGGGGCACGGGATCGTTCTCCGTGAGCCCTCGGTCGTGGCAGTCAAGGGTGACAAGGTTCTGGCAGTCGGGGACGAGGCCAAGCGAATGCTCGGCAGAACTCCCGGCTCCATCACCGCCATCCGCCCGCTCAAAGACGGCGTTATCGCCGACTTCTCCGTAACGGAGGCCATGCTCCGCTACTTCATCAAAAAAGCCATCGACAAACGGGGCCGCCGTCGCCCCAGCGTCCTGATCGCCATCCCCTCGGGCATTACCGAAGTGGAGCGCAAGGCCGTGCGTGAAGCCGCCCTCTCGGCGGGAGCGCGCAAAGTATTCCTGATCGAGGAGCCGATGGCCGCCGCAATCGGCGTAGGCCTGCCCGTACAGGAAGCCTCGGGCAACATGATCGTCGATATAGGCGGCGGCACGACGGAAGTCGCCATCATCTCCCTGGCGGGCATCGTCTTCAGCCGCTCCGTCCGGACGGCGGGCGATGAACTCGACGACTCCATCATCTCCTACCTCCGCCGTGAATACAACCTCATGATCGGGGAAAGAACCGCCGAGGACATCAAAATCCGCATAGGCTCCGCCTACCCCCTTCCCCAGGAAGTCACCATGGAAGTCAAAGGCCGCGACCTCGTCGCCGGACTCCCCAAAACCGTCACCATCTCCTCTGAGGAAATAAGGGAAGCCATTTCCGAACCCCTCAATACCATCGTCAACGCCGTACGCGTCACTTTGGAGCGCTGCCCCCCCGAACTCGCCGCCGACCTCGTTGACCGGGGTATCGTACTGGCAGGCGGAGGCGCGCTCCTGAAAGGACTGGACAGATTGCTCAAGGAACAAACCGGACTGCCCGTCCACATCGCCGAGGACCCCCTCAGCGCAGTGGCCGAAGGCACCGGAAAAGCTCTCGGCGAAATGTCCATCATGGAAAGCGTATCGTCTCTGGACTAAACCACTTACCCGGGGTCTCCCCGGTTTTCTCAAGTGGCGGGTCCCGCCCAGCGCTTTTTCCGTATCATGACGTCTCGCTGCGCATGAGAAAGAAATACTCCCCCTTGACTGAAAATCGTGGAAACCCCTGCACCTTACCGTGTTTTCCACAATGTTAAAAAATATCAAACGCTTCTTCGGATTCGGCTCACTTAATCCGCATGAAGGCGTCACCCTCGTCGTCAACTCTGAACGACTGGAACGCCGCGTCGCCCTCCTTGAAGAAGGAGTCCTCGAAGAATATACTATCGAACGTGAAGGCGACGACAACATCGTCGGCGGCATCTTCAAAGGCAAAGTCAAAAACATCGAACTGGGCCTCAAAGCCATGTTCGTAGACATCGGCCTCGACAAAAACGCCTTCCTCCATTTCTGGGACGCCATCCCCGCCGCCCTCGACGGAGGCCTCGAAGAAATCGACCGACCCGACCGCCCCAAAAAGACCCACAAAAAAATCACCTCAAAAGACATCCCCGATATCTACCCCATAGGGTCGGAAATCATGGTGCAGGTGACCAAGGGGCCCATCGGCAGCAAGGGCCCCCGCGTCACGACCAACATCTCCCTGGCCGGACGCTACCTCGTCCTGATGCCCTACACCGAACAATTCGGCATCTCCCGCAAAATAGAAGACCCCAAAGAACGGGCTCGTCTGCGTAAAATCATGCAGAACCTGAACGTTCCGGAAGGAATGGGCATCATCATGCGCACCGTCGCCCAGGGACAAAGAAACCGTCACTTTGTCCACGACCTCGCCATGCTCCTCGAACAATGGAGAGAAGTCGAAGAACGCCGCAACAGCAAACAGGCCCCCATCTGCGTCTTCCGCGAACCCGACCTGGTCGAGCGCACCGCCCGCGACTTCATCACCGACGTTGACCAGATCATCTGCGACGACCTCGAAACCACCGAACGCATGCGGGAAATCGCCGGGCGCATCACCCGCCGGGCCAAGCGGCGCATCGTTCACATGCCGACGCGCAAACCCATCTTTGATGAAATCGGCATCCAGAAACAAATCAACGAGGCCTTCCAGCGGCAGGTACTCCTGCCCTGCGGCGGCTACCTTGTCATCGACGAGACCGAGGCCCTGATCGCCATCGACGTCAACACGGGCCGCAACAAGGGCACCAAGGACGTAGATAAAACCATCCTCGAAACCAACCTCGAGGCCGCCTCCGAAGTCGCCCGTCAACTCCGCCTCCGCAACATCGGGGGACTCGTCGTCGTTGACCTCATCGACATGCGCCACAGAAAAGACCAAATGGCCGTTTACAAGGCCATGAAAGAACATCTGAAGCGCGACAAGGCCAAAACCCAAGTACTCCAGATCTCCCCCATCGGCCTGATGGAAATGACCCGCCAGCGACTCAACGAGAGCCTGCGCGAATCCGTCCATGACCCCTGCCCCTACTGCCAGGGCCGCGGCCGCGTCAAATCGATCATGACCATGAGCGTAGAAATCCAGCGGCAAATCCACGCGCTGATCCAGAAATACCAGGACACCGTCGGAGACATGGTAATCGTCGTAAACACAGAAGTACTCAACCGCTTCAAAAACGAAGACGCCGAACTGCTCGTAGAACTCGAGCGCGCCCACACGGGACGCCTCGTCTTCCGCAGCGACCCCCAGCTCCACCGGGAAAAATTCACCATCTACGACATGAAGTCGGACAAGCCGCTCTTCCAGGCCTGACCCAGGTCTGACGAGCTCCTTCCCTCACTTGCCCCGGACTTCGTCCGGGGCATTTTTATGACATCCCGCCGCTCCCTCTTTCATCACCCTCCACATGGAACTCCTTCAATTCTCCCTGCTGCTGCTTGTCGCCCAGTTCACGCCGGGGCCGGACTTCGCCCTGATTACCCGCTCCTCGCTGATCTACGGCCCGCGTTACGGGGCCTATTGCGCCCTCGGCATAGGCTCGGCCCTGTTCATCCACTGCTCCGTCATCTGCCTGGGGGGAGCCTACCTCCTGTCGCGAAACGAAAACCTCACCCGCGGCATCCTCGCCGTCTCCGCCATCTGGATACTCTACCTGTCCTGGAAATCCTGGCCCAGACCTCAAAAACAAACAAACGAGACGCAGGAGGCGGACTTCACCCTGCCCGGCAAAAAATCCATATACATACAGGCGGTCGTCACCAACCTGCTCAACCCCAAGTGCTTCCTCTTCCTCGCCGCTTTGGCGGCTCCGCTGCTCGCACCGGGGCAGCCGCCCCACACCATCCCCTTCATCTTCCTGATAGCCGTCGGTCAGGCCATCGTCTTCTGGACGATCTGGAGCTACGCCCTGAGACTGGGTCCTCTGGAAAAAAGACTCGTCCGGCACGCCAAACTGATCGACCGCTTCTTCTCCATCCTCTTTGCCCTGTTCGCCCTGGCCATCCTCTATGAAGTAATCCTGGGAGGATTCACGGGAAAAAATTGACGGTAAGCCCCCTTCCCCTGCCTTTGATCATTGCCTATTTTACCACACACACTATACTCCCCTGCACATGAAAAGCACCATTCCGAACGTACTGGCCGATCGATACGCCTCGACGGCCCTTCGCAACATCTGGTCTGCGGAAGGCCGCATCCTTCTGGAACGGGAGTTCTGGATTGCTGTCATGAAAGCCCAGAAAGAACTGGGACTCGACATCCCCCAGTCGGCAATCGACTCCTATGAAGCCGTCAAGGAAAACATCAACCTCGACGCCATCAACGAACGCGAGCGCATCACCCGCCACGACGTAAAAGCCCGCATCGAAGAATTCTGCGACCTCGCCGGCGTCGAGCACATCCACAAGGGAATGACCTCGCGCGACCTGACGGAAAACGTCGAACAACTCCAAATCTGGAAATCCCTCCTCCTCGTACGCGACAAGTGCATCGCCGTACTGGCCAAACTGGCGGAACTGGCCGTCCAGTATCGCGACCTCACCCTGACCGGCCGCACCCACAACGTCGCAGCCCAGCCCACCACCATGGGCAAACGCATCGCCATGTTCGGAGAAGAACTCCTGATGAACCTCCAGGCCTGCACCGCGCTCATCGACCGCTACGCCGTACGCGGCCTCAAGGGGGCCGTGGGCACCCAGCTTGACCAGCTCTCCCTCTTCAACCAGGACGCGACGACCGTCGCCGCCCTGGAAAACAAAATCTGCGCCCACCTGGGCATCCCCCGCAAGTGGACCAACGTCGGGCAGGTGTACCCCCGCTCCCTGGACTACGCCGTCGTCTCCTCCCTCGTCGAAGTCACGGCCCCCTGCTCCTCATTCTGCAAAACCCTGCGCCTGATGTCGGGACATGAACTGGCCAGCGAAGGCTTTGCCCCCGGCCAGACCGGCTCCAGCGCAATGCCGCACAAAATGAACGCCCGCTCCTGCGAACGCGTCAACGGCTTCCACGTCATCCTCAAGGGCCACCTCGCCATGGCCGCCGGACTCTCCGGCGAACAATGGAACGAGGGAGACGTCTCCTGCTCCGTCGTACGCCGCGTCGTCATGCCCGACGCCTTCTTCGCCGCAGACGGCATGCTGGAAACCTTCCTGACCATCCTGCGTCAGATGGAAGTCTATCCCGTCGTCATCTCCACCGAACTCAACCGCTACCTCCCCTTCCTGCTGACCACCACCATCATGATGGAAGCCGTCAAAAAAGGAGCGGGACGCGAAACGGCCCACGAAATCATCAAGGAAAACGCCGTCGCCGCCGTCAAGGAACTCCGCTCGGGCGCTACCACCAAAAACGACCTGCTCGAACGGCTCGCCCGTGATGGCCGCCTCGGACTGGACCTCGCCGCACTGGAGGAAATCTTCCGCCAAAACGCCGCGGCCACAGGCATGGCCCCGTACCAGGTAGACGCCTTTACCCATGAAGTGGCCCGGCTGGTGGCCGCACACCCGGAAGCCGCCGCCTACACCCCCGGACAAATCCTCTAACACACACCCTTCCTTACCATGAACAAAGCACAACTCATTGAAACAGTACAAAAGGAGCTCGGCCCCGAAGCCACCAAAAAACAGGCGGCCGAAGCTCTGAACGCCGTACTTGGAGCCATCCAGAACGGCGTCATCGCGGACGAAAAAGTCCAAATCATCGGATTCGGAACATTCGCCCTGAAAAAACGCGCCGCCCGCACCGTACGCAATCCCAAAACGGGAGCCCCCGTCGCGGTACCGGCCACCTCGGTCGTTTCCTTCAAAGCGTCCTCGGGCCTTCTGTAAGCCCCCTGTTATTAAAAACCTCTTTTAATAACTCGCAACAAAAGAGGTTGTCTCCTAAAGGTTGAAAAAACCTCGTAGAGACAGCCTGGGGCC
>CAZNVW010000133.1:0-7517 GCA_964576595.1 uncultured Verrucomicrobiales bacterium | reverse complement strand
ACTGCCGCTGGAAACGCACGGAGCTCAAGCCCCGCTACATTACCATCCACTCTACTCAAAACCGCTCCGCGGACGCGTGGCACCACGCGGTCGCCCTCAAGAACGGCCGCATTCGCGGCGGCATCATCGGTTACTTGAGCTGGCACTACACGGTTGACCAGAATGGCGCCTTTCAACATCTGCCCCTGAATGAAATCGGCCACCATGCCGAATACGGCTACAAGTCGGGCAACCTGTACTCTATCGGCATCGAAATGTGCGAGCACCGCGGCAACAGCATGCGGGCCACATATGACCGTACGGCCAAGCTGGCGGCCAGCCTGATGAAGGAATACAACATCCCGCTCCGCAATGTAGTGGGGCATGTGTACTGGACGGGCAAGAACTGCCCGGAACCTCTCCTTGAGCACGGGAGACCCGGCTACAAATGGGCCTGGTTCCTCTCTCGCGTCGATTACTATTACCGCTGTATCAACGGGGGAGACTCCTTCCTCGATATTTGATTAGGAAAAGTTGATTTTTTACCCGTAATAGCGTCCCTGACAAGATGAAAGCTTGCAAAAGGGCCCGGGGTAGGAGAGAGTATGCCCGATCTTGCATGGAGCATGCGCCGGATTCACTTTGACCTTGCGAACAAGTGTCCCTCATGATTTCGGAAGCTGTTTTGCGGCTGCCCGTTTGAGGACGGGAATCCCGTCCAGCCCCCTCTGAAGATCTCCCTACCTCCGGAACAGGAGGTTCCTGACGAAAATAATTCGAGAGCGATCTTCGAACCGGCCCGTGAATCTCCCGGCCTGTTGATTATACGCTCCGGCGGAACAGGAGGACACTTCCCGTGAATGAAAAGGAAGCGAGTCCCTACCGTCCAGAGCAATATCGCTCCGTTCGTCGCCAAAACCCACGATTACGAAACACATATATGGCAGAACACCAGTATCAGGGCCGCCAGCCTGGCCGCCGCCCTCATTCCCGTCCCAACCGACGCAACAACAACCGCAACTCGCAGGAATCCGGACAGGGCAACCGCCGCTACAACCGCTCCGGACAGAAACCTCAGCAGCCCGGCAAGAAGCCCGTCAGCTTCTGGAAAAAGCTTCTCAACTTTTTCGGTATCGGCAAGAGCGCTGCTCCCCAGAGCAAACCCCAGGGCAAGGCTCCCGTAAAGACCAATACCCGCATCGCCCGCACGCAGGATCAGCAGCCCCGCCCCAAAAAGGCCCCCAAGATGCCGACCAGCGCACCCCGTCTTTATGTAGGCAATCTGTCTTATGAAGCGACCGAAGCCGACCTGGAAGACCTCTTCAAGGGCATTGGCAGCGTCGATTCAGTGGAAATCATCTACAACCCCCGTACGCACAAATCCAAGGGATACGGCTTTGTCGGCATGCGCTGCATGGACGACGCCTATCGCGCGGTGGAAGTGCTCCACGAGCAGCCCTTCATGGGGCGTAACCTGACCGTCAGCGCGGCCAATGAGCGCGACCTTTCCGACGATCGGAACGATTCCCGCGAAGAAGACGCGCAGGAAGAATCCACCGGGATCAAGGAAACTGTCGTGCCGCTTGTTTCGGAAGAAGAGAAGGCCTGAGCCCTCTGACACGCGATTTACTTTGCCCGCTTCTGTGCGCAGGAGCGGGCTTTTTCTTGGGTCTTTTTCTGTTTAGACTTTCCTTGTCCGCCCAAGCCTGATAGGAAGAAGCCGCAAAATGCTACTGTGGCGGAATGGTAGACGCTGCAGACTTAAAATCTGCTTTCCGAAAGGGAGTACGGGTTCGAGTCCCGTCAGTAGTATCTTGTTTATATTGAGCCTGTTACTCTTAAAATTAGCCCCGGTTTCCGGGGCTTTTTTATGGGGTGAAATACGGGGCGATTTCTTGAAAAATAGAATGGGACGCCGTCTTTCGTCCGTCGGGGCTATGTCTGTGAGGAGAAAAATTTTCGGAATATTTAAAAAACCGTGAAAGAAAAGGTTTGTCTGTTTCGTATTAAATACACAGGAAGCTTTTTATGAGGTTGAGAAGACGTCTTTCGAGAATCTCCTTTTTTGTTTCCCTGCTGTTTGTAGCAGGGGCGGCCGCGGCATTGCCTGCGAGTCAGGACAGGGAGAAGACTTCCGAGCCTGCTGCCTCTCCTTACAAGATTCCCCGTCTCGACAGCGTGATTCCCCCCTCCCGCGAGGCATTGGATGAGCAGATAGAAAAGGGCGTGACCTTTCTCCTCCAGGCGCAGAATGCCGATGGCTCATGGGGCGATCACGGAATGACGAAGGGGCTCGATGTCCTGTGCCCCCTGCCCGGCGGTGCGCTGGCCTTCCGCTCTGCGGTGACGGGGCTGGATGTCATGGGCCTGTCCGCCTGCTCTCCCGAAGATCCCAAGGTGCAGCTGGCCCTGGATAAAGCGGAGCAGTGGCTGCTGGACAATCTGCCCAAATTGAGAAGGACGGATGACAATACGATGCTGGATGTGTGGGGTCATGCCTACGGCATCCGGGCTCTTTGCAGTCTTTCACAGCGGGTTTCTCCGGAATCGCGGGCATACGCCCAGTTAAAGTCCGAGTGCAAGCGTCAGATGGACCGGCTGTTCACTATTTCCGACGGAGCCGGAGGGTGGGGGTACTATGAGTTTGACCAGACGAGCCGCCGCCCCAACGGAGACGCGACATCCTTTACGACGGCTACTGTTTTGCTTGCGTTGAAGGATGCGGAGAATACGTTTGCTCTCAAGAGCGATGGCAAAATCATCCGCAAGGCCGTCAAATTTCTCCACGATCTGCGTACCCCGGCGGGGTCCTATTCCTATGCGAGGACGCATATGATGTACCCCTCTGCGGAGATCAATCGTCAGACCGGCAGTCTGGCGCGTACTCCTGCGGCGAATGCCGCGTTGTATGCTTACGGGAAGCAGGGGATCACTCTACAGACTCTGGAGGACGGTCTGGACTGGCTTTGGGCGCGCGGCGGGTGGCTGGACATGGCCCGCAAAAAGCCTGTGCCTCACGAGAGTTTTGCTCTTAACGCCGGGTATTTCTTTTACTACGGTTATTTTTATGCGGCTCAGGATATACAGATGCTGACGCCGGAAAAGCGGCCCCGGCATTCCGCCTTTTTGGCCCGGGTGCTCCTCCCCCTGCAGGAGAGGGACGGCTCGTGGTGGGATTTTCCCCTGTATAATTATCACAAGCCTTACGGGACGGGGTATGCCCTGTTTTCCCTGGCTCAGGCGAGGCAGGTTCTGTACGGGAACCCGACCTCTTCTTTTGAGGGCGCGGCATTGCCGGAAGCCGGATAGGCGGAGAGGGCGGGGCTTTTGACCGCCTGTTGTGACAGGGCTTGCCGTTGGATGTAAAGAGGAGTACTCTTTGCGCGGCTCGTCCGGCCGGAGTCGATGGTTCGCGGGAAATTCCCGGGAGGCCCCGGCGGCGTTTCGTCTTGCCTATTATTTTATGTCTGAGGATACCGCTCCTGAAAAGCCCTTGTGGACTCGCAGTTACATTCTTGCCTGTCTGGCAAATATGATGATGGGGCTGGCGTTCTATCAGATGATTCCGGTGCTGCCCCTTTATCTGACCGAGACGATCAAGGCTCCGGGCGGTATGCTGGGTCTGATTATGTCGGTGTATGTGGTTGCGGCCATTCTGGCGAGGCCGTGGGTTGCTTCAAAGGTGGATAGCGGAGACCGCAAAAAGGTTTATCTGGTGGTCTATCTTCTTTTCGCTCTTTCGTTTTCCGGGTATGCCATTGCCCAGACGGCGGCGCTAGTACTCGTCATGCGCATTGTGCAGGGGCTGATCTGGGGCGGGATGACGACTTCCGGCCCGACGCTGGCCGCTGATATTATTCCGGCGGAGAGACGGGGTGAGGGGCTGGGGTTTTACGGGATGACCATGACTCTGGGGATGTGCCTGGGGCCCGTGATCGGGTTGAAGATTTTCGAGGCCAGTTCCTTTACGGCCATTACCTGGAGTTCCCTTGTATTGGGAATGATCGGCATCGTGTTTGCCTTTTTCATCCAGGCGCCCAGGGTGCCCGTGAGCGAGCCTGTAGTCGAGACGCCCCGGAGCGTGTTTGACCGCCTGATTTTGCGGGTGGGGATACCTCTCGCCATCAATGTGGTGATGGCTTCCTTCTCCTATGGTATTGTCGCGGTTTATTCCGCGATGTACGGGAAGGAGTACGGCTTTAAATACGCGGGCATGTTTTACGCTCTGATGGGGCTGGGCATGCTGGTCTCCCGTTTTGTCGTGGGTCGCCAGATCGACCGGGGCAGGGTGGCTGAGCTGTCTGTCATCTCGCTCTCCATATTGGCGTTAAGTTTTGGCGCGCTGGCTTTGTTCCCGATTGCTCCGGTGTATTATCTCTCGGCGGTCTTTATTGGCGCGGGGTTTGGTATTTTCATTCCGACCTTCCAGACAATGAAGTTGAATATGGCGACGCGAGGGCACCGGGGCGCGGTGAACTCTACCTTTTTCACCGCGTTTGATCTGGGCGTGGGAGCCGGGATGTTTTTTGGCGGCAAGATTTACGCGATGCTTAATCTGAACTGGGCCTTTGGCATCGGGGCGTTGTTTAATGTCGCCGCCATTGTGTATTTTTACCGCATCTCGCTCGATCATTATCGGAAGAACAAGCTGGGAGTGGACTCCTGATACGATCCGTTGCGGAATCATCCGGGCATAAAAAAACTCAATCATTTTTGATTGAGTCAAGGGAAAGGGTGGAGCGGGTAGCGGGAATCGAACCCGCATGATCAGCTTGGAAGGCTGGAGCTTTACCATTAAGCTATACCCGCTTTCAGGTGCGGGCGGATTATGTCGCGGAGGCGGAGGCTTTGCAAGTTTTTTTTAGCTCTTTTTTCTTTTTCATTTCCATGATTGACACGAGCCGTTCTCTGCTTTAGAAAGTCTCAGCCCTTCACCCATGCGGGCGTCGTTTAGTGGCAAGACACGAGCTTCCCAAGCTTGTGACGCGGGTTCGATTCCCGCCGCCCGTACCATAATTTCAAGAGGTGGAGACTTGAGGGGAGAATTTTTTCCGGTGGAAGGGACGTTTTTTCAGATTTTTTCTCCGGTGCGTTTACGGCTTTCTTTTTTCGAATGCGGCGGTACAATGGCATGACACAAGACATTGCCATGCATCAGAGGACTTCCCCCATTCTTCATTTGGTTATCAATTTGCCTCACTCCGTACAGAGACGCGAGGCGATGCAGGAGCAATCCGATCGTCTGGGGCTTGAGGTTGAGTTTGTGCCTGCGGTGTCCGGCAAGGAGATGGAGGGGAAGGCGATTGCGGGCTATGACAGTGCAAAGCGGCTGTCAGGCTGGTGCGCGGAGTTGAGCCCGAATGAGCAGGGCTGCATACAGAGTCATTTGAAGACGCTTCGCCGTTTTCTGGAGAGCGATTATGAGTACTGTATTGTCAGCGAGGATGATTGTCTGTTTGCGGATGATTTTCGCGACAAGACCGAGTATCTGGTGCGCCGGACGGAGGGGTGGGATTATATCAAGTTGTGGAATGAGGGGCCTCACGCGGAGATTTTGCCCACAGAGCTGGAGGGGTTTGCCCTGACGTTTCCCAAGAAGATGCCCTGGGAGTCCACTTGTATTTTATATAATCGCCGGGGAGCCGAAAAGGTGCTGAAGGCATTTGATCATTTTTGGCTGCCTTTTGATGTTCAGTTATTTGTTTCTACTTGTATTCACAGGATAAACGGCTGTTCCGTTTATCCTTGTCCCATCCGGCTTTCTTCCCTGGCGGCAGGGAGCGATATTGACCGGGATAATGTGAGGAAGAATACGGACAGGATGGCGCGTTCTCCGCTCCAGTGGGTGCGGTACCGGGTGCATGTCTGGAGAAGCTCGTGGGGCAAGTCCCGTCTCAAGGCCAGACTGATGAAGTCATTGCGGCTGAAATAGCCGCGTTTTTTCAGGAGCCGCCGCGAGGGAACGTGTTGTTTTTCCTTATATTCTCGCAGGCGGCGGTTTGAATGTCTTGATGGTTAGCGGTCGTCTTCTCCGGTGTCCTTGAGGTCGGGGATGAGCAGGTCGAGTTGAGCCTTGTTCATGATGAAGTATTCGGACTCGCCTTCTTTTTGGCCGTAGTACAGGAGGCTGTTGTTTCCCTGGCCTACCGGAGCGATGAAGAGGGTCTCGGTCAGGTAGGGGATGCCCGGGACGGGGAGGGACGGTTCGCTGACCAGGGTGATGGTATGCGTCGGGTGTTTGAGGGCTTCCCGGGCGGAGGCGTTGGTTGAGGGCAGCCATTGGAGGACTCTGGTTTTGGCCAGTTCGTCCAGGTAATGGTTTGCTTTGTTGGGGTTGATGGAGGGGGTGACGTTCTGCCCGTTTTCTGTCACAGTCCAGGCGTCTCCGGCGAAGTCGTATTCTATTTTGAGGCTGGGGAATTCGGGGGTGGAGATGTTGATGGCTTTGAGTTCCGAATTATTGATTTGCAGGAGTTCGACGGGTTTCCATCGGTAGGAATGGAGGCCCAGGCGGTCCAGATAGTCGGGGGAGAGTGTGTACACGGTCGGCAGGTCATCTACCATGGCGTAGTATTTGCCGTCTATGCCCCGTCCTATGGCAATGGATATGGGGTCTTTTTTCACGGGCGGCAGGAGGAGCCCCGTCGTGTTTTTTCCCTCTTCTCCGACGGGTGCGGGCATGAAGCTGAAGGTCAGGGTATAGAGAGGGGAGTACAGGCCGTACGGCTCAAGATCGACGGCCGAGTCTGTCGCAAAGTCGGCGACGGGGTCATAGATCAGGGTTTTGAGCAGGTTGCCGAGTTGTTCTTCGTAAACGGGGCGGAAGGGGCCTCGATCGACGGAGTAGAGCCATTGTTTTTTTGCCGGAAATTTATGCAGGATGATGGCGGACATGTCCGCATCCGAGCGGATGGAGATGCCGTCCAGCAGTACACGGTCGAGGTTGACGAGTATTTTGGATCTGAGGAGTTTTGTCGACAGGGCCAGGTTCTGAATGCCCGGGAGTCCTGCGATGGCTTTTACCGGGAGGGTAAAGAGGCAGTTTCTGTCGGAGACGGTGGCCAGGACGGTTTGGGAGTCCGGTTTTTCTTTTGGGTAGATGGTCAGGGTTACGGGAGGCTGTCCGTTCAGGAAGGAGAGGGTGATTTGTTTGTTGAGCGGAGAATTTTTTTCCAGAACGGTGATTTCTTCCGGGTTGTTGACTTTGAGAGCGGTGAGTTGCTGGAGGACGCCGATCAGGTTGTTGACCAGGGCCGGGTCGGATTCCAGGGGGATGGGTTTTGTGATGAGCCAGGGGGCCTTGTCGGACTCGCGCTTGAGGGTCAGGTTGTCGGAGTCCGTTTTGATGTCGATTTGTTTGAGGTCGGCCGGGTTGATGTAGAGGGGCCTGTGGTCACGCAGGTAGCGGAAGCCGTCTTTGAACAGGGGCATGATGTTGCCGGAGACGACGAAGATGTTGTTCAGCCACTGGTAGTAGTCTGTTTTCAGGTAGATGGTGGGGATGGGGTCCGTTTCTTTTTCTTTTTCGGGCGGGAGTA
>CAZNVW010000132.1:0-7544 GCA_964576595.1 uncultured Verrucomicrobiales bacterium | reverse complement strand
AGGTAATTGTTTATTTTTGCCTGGGCGGCGTCGCGGTCATTCTGGTGCATCTGGATTTTTTTCTCCTCGTCCCGGATTTGCCGTCCGATCTTGATGCGCTGATTCTCCAGCAGGCCGCAGGTGACACCCGTGGAGGACAGGATGGCAATGAAAACGATAATCCAGGCGATTGCGCCCAGTTTGACTCCATGGGGAGCAGGGATGTTTCTTTTCGCGTTCATGAGGGGAGAGTGATGAGGGAGGTTCTTTGAGCCGCTCTGAGTTTTGCGCTGCGGGAGCGGGGGTTGGCTTTGAGTTCCTGTTCGCCGGCAGTGACGGGGCGTTTTGTCAGGAGGCGGAAGTAGTGCTCGGGGTTGGGGCGGGGGGCCGGCCATTCCGGGCGGTCGATCTCCTCTTTGCTGCGGGAGTCGAGGAAGCGTTTGACGCACCGGTCCTCGAGGCTGTGGAAGGTGATGAGCGCGAGGATGCCGTTTTCCGCGAGGAGGGAGACGGAGGCGTCGAGCAGGTCGTTCAGCGCGCCCAGTTCGTCGTTGACCGCGATGCGGAGAGCCTGGAAGGATTTTGTGCCGGGGTGGTGTCCGCTCCGTCTCGGGATGGCGCGTTCGGCCAGCGCGGCGAGCTGGGCCGTCGTGCTGATGGGAGCCTGTTCACGGGCCTGGACGATGGTTCTGGCGAAGCTGCGGGAGGCGCGCTCTTCTCCGTATTCCCAGAAGATGCGGGCGAGTTCGGCTTCCTCGGCGGTGTTGACGAGATCCGCGGCGGAGACGGGAATCTCCGGGGACATTCTCATGTCGAGGGGGCCGTTTTCACGGAAGGAGAAGCCTCTCTCCGCCGTGTCGATCTGATGGGACGAGACGCCGATGTCGGCGAGCAGGCCGTCGATGCGTGTGATGCCCTCATGCCGGAGCAGAGAGGCGACATTGCGGAAGTTGCCGGAGAGGATTTTGAAGCGGTCGCCGAATCGGGCGAGACGGGCCGCGGCGGCGAGGCGGGCTTCGGGGTCCTGGTCGATGCCGATGACGGTGGCTCCGCGTTCAAGCAGGAGCTCGGAGTGGCCGCCGCCGCCGAGCGTGGCGTCCACGATGACCTTGCCGGGGCCGGGCTGGAGGATATCTACCGCCTCGTGCAACAGCACGGTGACATGGTGAAAGTCGGGAATGGAGGCCTCCGGCGCGGCTGCGGCCTGTCTGGTCAGGAGATCCGTTTCATCGCTCTGATCCGCCCGGACGAGTCCCCGGTAGAGCTCTACGCGGGATTCATCTACCTGGAGACAGTAAAAGCCCTCCGCCCAAGGGGTGCCGGAGAAGTGGGCCTTCCAGTCTTCCATGCAGGCGGCGAGCGCACTGTTGCCCGACCAGCGCAGCAGGAAGTGCAGATGATTGGGACGGATGGACAGCTCTATGGGATAGCAGCCTTCCGTCTCCTGGAGCAGGGCGGCGATTTCGTTGCGGAGCGGCAGCAGATTGCCCTCGCCCCTGTTTAGATTGAGGAGAGGCTCCACTTCCTCGATAAAAAGCATTTCGAGACCCGAGGCGCACTCCTTCATCTTGGAGCGCGCGCTTCTGAGGCCCGCTTCGGACAGGCGTTCCATCCATTCCTTGCGCTTGAGATCGTAGCTCCGGCGTTCTTCCTCCGTCAGCGCGCCGGAGAGGGACAGGGTGACGAGATAGCACAGCCCGTCCTCCAGCGATCCCGTATCCATGGCTCCGGAAACGGCCGCTGAGGAAAAGTCTCCCTTATGGGCGTGTTGTAGCGTCGGCTTCATGGATGAGTGAAAGATTAGATGAATCCGTACGTATCGCGTATCTTGTCGATGCGGGGCTTCCGGCCCTCTGTCATGTTGTCGTAGGCGCCGGTGGACCAGATTTCAAAGAATCCGCCTCGTCCGACGAGAAGAAGCTCGGAGCCGAAGTCGGCTTGCTCGCACATTTTTTTGGGGATGAGCAGTTTGCCCTGACTATTGACCGTGACTTCTTCGCAGGAGGCGTTGAGCCATTCCAGGAATTCGTTTTTGTCCCTGGTCGTCATTTCAGGTTCATTTTTGACGTTTTGCTCAATCTCTTCCAACTTGCTTTCTGTCAAAGCTTTGACGCAGCGAGTGTCGTCTTTTTCGGAATAAAGCAGGAACAGGGCGCCCCCTTCGCAGGGCCGCCATTCCGTCGGGATGGCCACCCTGTTTTTGGGGTCAAGCTTGCGGTCGAAACAGCCGCGAAGTTTACTGGAAACGCCTTGAATCATCTCTTTAGTGCACTGGAGATGATTCAAAGTACACTTTGATACACCGTGAAGTCAATATCCTTCACGAAAATTGTTTAATTTTTTCTGACTGTGGTTAAGTTTATGACAAAAACGCATTGTCAGGCACTTGTGAAGGATCGGGAGGCTCCGGAAAAAGCCCGTTTTCAGGGTGGAGAGGTATGCGCGCCGAACGTCTCTTCTTTCCTTGAAACGGATTTTTTGCAGAGCAGGACTTGCAGGCCGGGACGGAATAGGGTAGAGGTGCCTGGGAGCCATGAAAAATATCGTCTATTTTGATTTGGAAACGCGCCGTTCAGCCGCGGAAGTCGGAGGATGGCACAATACCGGCAAAATGGGCATGTCGGTCGGCGTGACTTATTCCTCTGCCGAGGATAAATATTTCATTTACAGGGAGGAGGAGGTGGAGGCCCTGATTGAGCAGCTGAGACGGGCCGACCTGGTCGTTGGGTACAATCACTTGCATTTCGACTATGGCGTTCTCCAGCCGCATTCGCTCTGGAACATGGCCGACAGCACGATCAATCTCGATCTCTGCAAGGATATTGAGCGTTTGCTCGGCAATCGCATGAAGCTGGACTCCGTGGCCTCGGCCTCTCTGGGGAACAGCAAGACGGCGGAGGGGGTGCAGGCCCTGAAATGGTGGGCGGAGTACCAGAAAACGGGCAACCCCGATGTTTTGATGGAGATTGCCCGGTATTGCTGTTTTGACGTCAAGGTGACGCGGGATGTCTTTTTGTACGGGGCGTCTCACGGGAAAATCCTCTACGATGACAAGAAGGGCGAGATTTGCGAACTGGCGGTGGACTGGGCCAAATATCTTGAATAATCACGGCCGGGCGGGCCGCCGTCGCGATCATGCGGCTCCAGGGCGTAATTTTTTGAATCCGGGTGTTGATTTACGCGCCGGGAGAGGCTACTAATAGCCCAGACATTTCCTTTCCCGAGGATATGCGCCTGATTTCAAAGAACCAGAACGATGAAAAAGATTGAAGCTATTATCAAACCGTTCAAATTGGAGGAAGTGAAAGAAGCCCTGTCCGAGCTGGGAATTCAAGGAATGACCGTGACGGAGGTAAAAGGGTTTGGCCGCCAGAAAGGACATACCGAGATTTACCGAGGGTCGGAATATACGGTCGATTTCCTCCCCAAGATCAAGGTGGAAGTCGTCGTGGAGGACATGGATGCCCAGATTGTCGCGGAAACGATCGTGAGAAGCGCCAATACCGGCAAAATCGGCGACGGCAAGGTCTTTATCTCTCCCGTGGAAGAAGCCATCCGCATCCGCACCGGAGAAACGGGCAGCTCCGCCGTATGCTCCGTCTCCGGAGAATGAGCTTTGGAACAACCTTTTCAGAACCGGACTTCCCAGGGAGTCCGGTTTTTTTATGGGCGGAGAGGAAAGCGGCTTGAGAATAAAAATTTTATAAACGCGACGTATCTTCTTTTCGGCGCAAGTGACGAAAAGCGAGTGATTCTTAATTGTTTAGTACGGGGAAGGGAGGGCTAAAATTTCGTTAAATTTTAGTTGCTATGAAAAAAAAGATTGAGGAGACCCCCTCGAACCGGATAAAGTGCGCCCAAGTTTTTACCTGTCTGCATTGTGTAAAAACGGTCCCAACCGAAACGACTCCATGCTAAAACAACTATCCGCAGCACTGGCAATCGCTCTCGGGGCACTCCTGTTTGCAAGCTGTTCCTTTAGCGGGAACGACGATTTTTCCTCCTACGACGACAGTCTTTCCCTGATGGGAAAACCGGACAATGACTTCGTTCAGCCGCTTGCTCCCAGCCCCTCGGCCAAGCCCTCCACCTCTCTCCCCAAGCTCGGGCGCGACAAGCACAGCATGCCCATCTATCACAGCAACCAGCGCAACCGCGTCGTGAGAACGACCGCCTACACGCACGGTGAGTCAGACCATCTGGTCTATGGGCGCAAAAACGCCATCGGCACGACTCTCAAATATACGACCAATGTGCGCAGCGCCGCTGCCGACTGGTCCTTTTACCCCCTGGGCACCAAGTTCCGCGTCAAGGGACAGCCCTATCTGTATGTCGTGGATGACTACGGCAGCGCCCTGACGGGTACGGGTACGATCGACATCTACCAGCCGAGCGGCTCTTTGATGAAAAAATGGGGCCGTCGGTATGTCGAAATAACGGTCGTGCAGTGGGGATCTGCCGAGCGAAGCATGGAAGTGCTCAAGGGGCGCAGCCGCTACTCGCACTGCCGCCGCATGGTGGCCTCTCTGGAGTCCCGCTCCCCCCGCGTGTACTACGCGAGCAACAACTGACCCCGTTTACCGGAGTATCTTTGAACCGCGAAGCTCTCTTCGCGGTTTTTTTGTGCCCTTATGCCTCGGCCGTATCCCTGTGGCTATATGGAAAAAATAATAATTCTAACTTATTTTGTTGTTTGGAAAGGGAATGTGTATAGAAAGAGAAAAGCACTAGGAATATTATGGACGACACGTTTTTACTTTCCCGTATTCAATTCGGCCTGAATATCAGCTTCCATATTCTGTTTCCGGCGATAACGATTGCCCTGGGCTGGTTTCTCCTCTTCTTCAAACTGCGGTACGGCCGCACAAAGGACAGGAAGTGGCTTGATCTCTATTTTTTCTGGACCAAGGTATTTGCCCTCAGCTTTTCCATTGGCGTTGTCAGCGGGGTCACCATGCCATTCCAGTTCGGGACGAACTGGCCCGGATTTATGGATACGGTCGGCAACATCGCGGGGCCTTTGCTCGCGTATGAGGTGCTGGTCGCCTTTTTCCTGGAGGCCACCTTCCTTGCCATCATGCTCTTCGCCTTCAACAAGGTTCCCGTCTGGTTCCATAACCTGGCGACGCTTCTCGTGGCGGTGGGGACGACCTTGTCCGCCTTTACCATTCTGACGCTGGACAGCTGGATGGTCTTCCCCAGAGGGTTTGAGATGAGAGAGGGCATCGCCTACGCCACATCGTGGTACGATATTATCATCAACTCTTCCAACATATACCGCTTTGTCCACATGAGCCTTACCTCCGGCCTGACCGTGTCGTTCATGATCGCCGGGATTTCCGCCTACCGGTGGCTGCGGAAGGACAGAACGCCTGCCGTTCTGAGCGGCTTGAGGGTGGGGGTGTACATGTCGGCTTTGATGATCGTCCTCCAGTTCTGGGTCGGTGACCGGCACGGCGAAGACACGGCGCGCTATCAGCCGCAAACCATGGCCGCCATGGAGGCCGTGTGGGATACGGGAAAGGGCGTGCCCTTTGTCGTCTTTGGCATCCCTGATGCCGAGACCCGGACAAACAAATACGAAATCGCCATTCCCAAGCTGGCCAGCCTGCTCATTACCCGCGACCCGGACGGGGAAGTTCGGGGGATCAATGACTTCCCCGAACATCCGCCTGTAATGCCTGTCTTTTACGCCTTCCGCGTCATGATAGGCATCGGCACGCTGATGCTCGCGGTCGCCCTGCCTTGCGCCTTTTTCCTGAAACGCCGGGGAGACATTACGCCCTTCTGGGCCAGAGTCCTCCTCGTGATGACCTTTTCGGGGTGGATTGCCTGCCTCTCCGGCTGGTATGTGACGGAGATAGGCCGCCAGCCCTACCTTGTACAGGGCGTGCTGAAAACGGCCGACGCCGTGACGAAGCTCGGTACAGGCATGGTGTGGACAACCTTCCTGATGTATCTTGCGGCGTATGTGATCGTCCTGCCCTCCTTTATCTTCACTCTGTTTTACCTGGCGCGCAAAGAGGCGAAGCCGCAGACCACTCCGGAAGCGAATTAACCCTTTGAAAAAACTACGGACATGAATACTCTGTTTCAATTATTCGAGGGCGACTGGCTGCCCAATATCTTCGCCGTCCTGCTCGGGCTGTCGATGCTGATCTATATTGTACTGGACGGGTATGACCTGGGCGTCGGAATCCTGAGCCGCTTTGCCTCCGAAAAAGACAGGGACCGGATGGTCTCCTCCGTCGCGCCGTTCTGGGACGCCAACGAAACCTGGCTGGTGCTGGGAAGCGGCCTGATGCTTGTCGCCTTCCCCCTGGCGAACGGCGTCGTCTTCCAGAATATCTACATCCCCGTGGCGTTGATGCTGTTCGGCCTGATTTTTCGCGGCATCTCCTTCGACTTCCGCGCCAAGGCCGAGGCCCGGAAGAAACCCTTCTGGGACGGCTGTTTCTTTGCCGGCTCCCTGCTGGCGACCGTTTCCCAGGGATATATGCTGGGCATGTACATGATGGGATTCCGGCATACGCCGGACGTTATCCTCTTCTCCTGCCTGACGGGACTCTTTGCCATAGGGGCCTTTACCCTGGTCGGGAGCGGATGGCTCATCATGAAGACGGAGGGGGCTTTGCAGAAAAAGGCCGTGGGATGGGGGATCAAATCGCTGATCTGCTGCGCCGCCTTTTCCCTCGTCTGCCTGGTCCTCTCTCCGATGCTCAGCGAGTCCATTTACCGCCGGTGGTTTGACTTCGGCATGGCGAACTTTTTGATCTTCCCGGTCATCATTACCATCCTGCTGGTCATCGCCCTGTCCTCTCTGCTCAAATTGCGTAAAAACGCCCAAAAGGGCAGCTGGGTCCCATTCGCGCTGACCGTACTGATCTTTATCCTCAACTATGTCGCCATCGCGACCACCTATTACCCGTGGATCGTCATTGACAAAATGACGCTGACCGATGCCGCTGCCTCCCGTGAGTCCCTGATGATCATCCTGGTCGGCGCGCTGATCTGCCTGCCCCTGATGATAGGGTATACTATCGTCGTGTATAAAATATTCCACGGCAAGGCGAAGGACCTTTCCTACGAATAAAAAGGTAAATTTCATCTCGCCGGGCGGCTCGTTTTTATACGGGCCGCCTTTTTTATTTGTATGAAGAAACAACAGCCGCCTCCCTATTGTAATAAATATTCTTGGCGTTTTTAAATTTAAAGAGTAACATCTCCCCGACAACAGTGTCTGTTTTATTCGAAATGTTGGTGATTCTATTCCCGGCTCTTCGGGAACGCAGTTAAGAAAATACAGAACGCCCGTCGATTTATAATATGAACACAAAAATGTACGTAGGAAATTTGTCCTTTGATGCTGCCGAGCAGGACTTGAAGGAATTGTTTGCCTCTTATGGCGAAGTGACTGATTTGTTTATGCCCATGGATCGTGAATCCGGCCGTCCCAGAGGCTTTGCCTTTGTGACGATGGACACCGAAGAAGCCATGAACGCCGCTATTGAGGCTCTGAGCGGTCAGGAATTCATGGGCCGCGCTCTGGTCGTCAATGAAGCTAG
>CAZNVW010000131.1:0-7639 GCA_964576595.1 uncultured Verrucomicrobiales bacterium | reverse complement strand
CCAAAAAAACGGGAGAGAGGGAATATAACTATCAATTCAGCACCAAACCGTACGACACCCTGACGGGCTTGAATTACTACAACTACCGGGACTACGACCCCGTAAACGGAAGATGGATTAATAGAGATCCCATTGAGGAAGAGGGAGGGATGAATTTATATGGATTTGTTAAAAATAATTCTTTATCTTATTTAGATTATTTTGGACTTAAGGTTTATGTAGAAGAATATAAATTTAATGAAGCTGAGATGCACTTTTTCTTTGGAGGTAATATTTTGGGATGGACTCAGGCAGTTCCCGTGTTGCCTGAATGGCCTCAAATTAATATAAATTCAGAGAATGAATGCAAGGCATTCATTGGAGAAGTAAAAGATATTGATGTTTTTGTGCAAAAATACTCTATTATAGGAACTCCTTCTGGATTTACAGAGAGAGGTAGCAATTCCATAAGATACAATGAGCAGAGGTGTGTTTTTGTTTATTTAAATGGATATGATTCATATTTGTCTAAAATAAAAAGCATGCTTGATGGTAAGTCTTTGGAATGTAAAAAGAAAGGAAGTGCATATTCTAAATTAGAAGAATTTAAAAATAAAATAATATCTGGATATTTAAATGCATATAATAAATATGTTGTTGATCAACAGAAGTCTATTTTGGATGAAATTAAAAATTCTGTCATAAATAACGATGGATTGGTTGATGGCCTATCTTCTGTTCACGCTGTTTTACCTCCTCCTCCAATTCCTGTTCCGGAATTTCCTTCTTGCGATGAATAGAAGTATTTTTATTTATGATTTTAAAAATTTCTATATTTTTTATTTTCTCCATGTGGAATAATATTAATGTGGAGAAAAATATGGGAGAAGTTAATAGTTATTCTCGTTTTTGTATTTTCAGTGATATTAAAAATAATTCATGCGAAATTAATGGAATAATCAGTATTTCCGATAAATTTGAACAATTCTTAGAAAATAATAGTAAAATAATATCTGATGGAACTGAAATTCCTTTTTATAGAAAAAAAATAAAGAGGCTTGAACCTGACTCTTTATGTCTGTTTTCAACTTTTTTTTCTGTTTGCGAAGAAGATGATAATTTTTTTCTAATTTCTAATTATTTGATAAAGTCATTTTTGCGAAAAAATGACTTTATCAAAAGGAGAGATACAAAAAAATCAGTATCTGAAATATCTAGATCCATGTTTTATGTTTCAAAAGAAAAAATCAGATTATTTAATCCTTTTCTAAAGGAAAATAGCTACAATGGATTCTTTTTCGACAAGAGTGAAATTGAGCCGGACGAAGAAGAACGGAAAATATTGGCCGAAGATAACATTTTCAAAAAATGTAAAAATAATTATATTTCAAAAAATGGTGAATTATTTCCTGTTGAAAAAAATAACATTAAATTTGATAAAATTGCTTCTAAGTGGATAAGGCCGGATTTATTGTTGTTAAATGATTTTTCGAAGCTTCCTGTGTTAAAAGGAAAATATGCGATTATTTATCCGAATAAGGTTATGTTTGTTTCTTATGAGATGAGAGATTATGAATTTAATGAAAAAAATGAAATAAGAATTAATCTATTAAAAGTTAAAGAGGATGTATTTTTTTTCTTTGAATTATTATAAAGCGAAAATGCAAATATGTTTTTCAATATAGTCGTTCCATCCTTTTTGAGTCATATACCCATCGAGTCAATCCTTCTGCATAATGGCGGACGGACACCCCCTACACCTATACTTACCTCAAAAACGTGCAGCATCTCGTGGCAAACCTGACTTCACCGGTACGTACCGTTACCAACACTTGGGAAGCGAATTGTGTATGCCTGCTTCTTTTAATCATACGAAGATAACTAAAATATTGCCGGAGAGAGAAAATAAGAAAATGAATTGGACTGACGAGGAAATAGAAAAGAGAAAAATAGGGGGCGCGGCGCAACTTTTGTGACTTTATGTGTGGAATGAGAGCGGGAAAAAGACCGATAATCATAAGAAATGAATAAATTGTATTTAGCTATTTTCACCTTGGTGATTTTTGCCTTCTTTTTCTTTTTCAAGGAGAAAGACAGAACTCATGTATGGATGATGGAGGGGACTTTCAAGGACAATCCCAGAGCTCATTTGGCCGTTTATGGGTATGGAAAAACGGTTGAAGAAGCTAAAAAAGAGGCAAACATCACTATCGAAAAATATGTCGGAGGGAGAGACTCTTGCCGTATATCTGTTCAAAGAGAAGTGCCTGAAATGAAAAAGATTAAACCCAAAGTGGTTCAGTGGGGCAGTTGGGATAGGGAGATTGATCTGGAGTGGATATTGGCCAAGTGAGAAAATACTTGCAGGCCATATTTTTACCTGGGTACGCTTAGCGAGAGATGATCCGCAAAATAATGCCCGCCAAGCGGTCATGTCTCAATACCCGTAATGCTGTTTATGGTTTAGTGCCCACCCCGCCGGAATATTTTGATGGATTGACGGCTCCGGAGCATTGCCCGGAGTGAGGCCAAAGTTGTTTTTTGACTGTTCGGCAGGGAGGGACTCGGCTCGGATGGATTATTTTTTGAGTGATTTTTTGTGAACTTTGATATTTTTCATTGAAATAATTTATTTTGTTTGGTAATTGAAGGATGTTTCCTTGGTATTAACAATATAGAAAGGATTAATGAATGAAAATGAGCACCTATTCGTTGCGCTTGATCTGGTCAGGTTCTGATTCGGAAAAAAGGAAAGTAGTCAGAGGGAGAGGAAGAGGAGATCGTTGCTGCCCTACAGAATGTATTGCAGGCCCCGGTTCTCCCATTTCTCGTGCCAATAAAATTGACCGGGTACAAAAAATTAATAAATAATAACCTCAACAGGCAGCCTTTTCTGTAAAAAGAAAAGGCTGCCGTTTTCTCATGTTTTATAAGCTTAATGAAAAAGTCTATCCGGTAAAAGGCCGTTCCTGTTTCTGTATTTATGATGTTTTGCATAACAGGTTGCAGAGCGGTTCCTTGGATTTATACGACTTGATTGAACGGTCATGCAAAGGAGAATCGTTGTCAAAGGATGAGCAGGAAGTTATTTCTTATCTGAAGGACGAGGGGATTTTAGTTTCCAGTGAGGCGACTTCGAATATTGATGATAATAATATAGAAGAGTTATTCGATTTTCCCCGGCATTTGGATTACGCTTGGATAGAGGTGACGAATTTATGTAATTTGAAATGTACGCATTGTTATAATGAGTTTTCGGAGATTCAGAAGAGGAGTATGACATTGGATGAATTCCGTCATGTGGTGGATGAATTGGAGAAATGCGGAATAAAGGCAATACAGATGATAGGAGGAGAGCCTTTTTTGATAGAGGAGAATGTCCTCTTTGACATGATGGATTACGCTTCCGAAAGGTTTGAGAATTTTGAACTGTTTTTCAATGGAACTTTAGTGGAGGAAAAACATCTTCTCAAGATTAGGGAAAGATATGATAATTATAAAATAGCATTGTCCCTGCATTCTTTTATTGAGGAAGAGCATGAAAAATTGACTCAGGTCAAAGGCTCTTACAGCCGGACGATATCGACGATAAAGCTTCTGCAAAAACTGGAAATGCCTTTTCGTTATGTGGGGGTGTATTCGAGCCAGATTGACATAGGTGAAGAGCAGGAGTTCGGCCCCCCATACAGGCGGGACTATATTCGTCTGGCGGGCCGGGCCAATATGAAGCATTATGATTCGAATCTGTTGCGAGAGCGGTTGATTACGGAACATAATTTTGAATTTGAGAATCTCGAGGAGTCTTTGAAAATAATTCATTCCGAATACTGTTTCTCAAACTATATATATGTTTCCTCAAATCTCGATCTGTACCCTTGCGTCATGGAGAGACGCCTGAAGCATGGGAATTTAAGAAATCGTTCTTTGACGGAGGTATTGGACAAGGCTCTTGTCAATTTCAGCAAAAAACGCGTGAATGGATGCAAGTATTGCGAATATCGTTATCTTTGCAAGGATTGCCGCCCGGATTCTCTGAACGAATCTCCGTATGAAAAGCCGTGGTACTGTACCTATGATGAAGAAAACGGAAAATGGACGGACGCAGAAGATAAGATTAAGACGCTATTGGCGGAATACGGAGGATAAGTTGTTGTTTTTTCCTTTTAAAATGATGGATTCCAGAAATGCTTTTGAATATGACTTCGTTAAGTTGAGAGACTTCAGGGAAGATGATTTCTCCCCATTTCATGCGTTGCACAGCAATCCCGCTGCATTGCGTTATTACGGAATGCTGCCGGTAACGTCTGAAGATGACGCGAGGAGATTATGGGGCTATTACAGGGAGGAGAATGAAAGAGGCGAATCATTCCGCAAGGTTATTACTCTTAATGATGGAGATGATTACATAGGCGATTGCGGCATTATGTTCATCAACAGGATTCACGCGAGAGGGGAGATATATTTGATCATATCTCCCTTGTACCAGAATAGGAGGGTGTCGCTCTGTGTGAATAGAATATTGTTGAATCATGCTTTTTCCGAGCTGGGCCTTAATAGAATTCAGGCCAGGATAGATCCCCGGAATATAGCCGCCAGAAAATCGTTTCATAAGACGGGTTTTAAGACGGAAGGGATTTTAAGGCAGTATGAATACGAGCAGGGTGAATATATTGATATAGAAATGCTTTCCATTTTGAGGTGCGAGTGAATATGTAAATACAGGAATCGTTTGCGATTGCTTTCCTGGGATTTTTCAGGAAAGCTCTGACGCATGTACATTAATTTTGCCCTAATCCTTTTATTTTTTGTCGCTTCTCTCTTTGATTCGTCTTTTGAGAAGGGGGGTGGATTGGGTGCATCCGGGCGTTCTGGCGATGTTTGCAGGGAGCGGTTTTATTTTCGCTCTTATGGCTTTCCTTGGCAAGGGAGAGGCCCAGACCGTCCCTGCGTGTCTTTTTCCTTTCAGGCTCCCTCTTGAATGGCATCCTGTTCTGCATGGGGGGTCTCGTGGCCATTCTTGCAGGCAGGGGAATATCTATTTTATTTTCAGGTCAGGCGGGGAGCCTGATGGTATGGGGAGACTCCTTTCTTATGCTGGCTATGCTTTTGGGGCTGTCGGCCGGGTATTTCATGGGCCTCAGGCTCTTTCGTATCAGATGGCTTGAGTCCTGATTTTGTCTCCGGGGCCGGCGTGTCCCATGCCTGTTTCCTCCCTTCTTCTTTTTTATGTTCCCGGAGGGGGGATGGCGGCTTGACTTGGGGGCAGGGGTGACTTTAAAGTCCCTCCGTTATGCCGAACCGGATTGATCAGACGTTCCACACCTTGCGCGAGCAGGGCAAAAAAGCTTTTGTCGCCTACATTACCGCTTTTGATCCCAACCGGGACACTTCGCTGGAGATCATGCGGACTCTGGCGGACAGCGGAGTGGATGTGATTGAGCTGGGGCTTCCGTTCTCCGATCCCGTCGCGGACGGCGTGATCAATCAGATGGCCGCCCAGCGCGGGCTGGAAGCCGGAGCGACCGTGCCGGGCGCGCTGGATATTGTTAAGCGTTTTCGCATTACGCACCCGAATGTGCCCGTCGTTCTCTTCACCTATTTAAATCCCGTGTTCGCCATGGGGTATGACAAGTTTCAGGAGGCCGCATTGGCCGCCGGGGCAGACGGCGTTTTGCTCGTCGATTTGACGTCCGACGAGGCGGTATTGAATCCCGAGCTGGAGCGTTCGGCCGGGCTCCATCACATTCAGCTTGTTTCTCCCTTCACTCCCGCCGCCCGCAAGGAGTACATCGGCACCAAGTCTGAAGGTTTTGTTTACATGCTCTCCCGGGCCGGGGTAACCGGAGGGCACAGCGCGCCTTCCGAGTCGGTCGCCGAACATGTGGCCGATATGAAAAAATATACCCATCTTCCTATTGTGGTCGGTTTTGGCGTGTCCACTCCGGAGATGGCCGTAGAGGTGGCCTCCGCCTCCGACGGCGTGGTCATCGGCTCGGCCATTGTAAAAATTATCGCCGAGCACGGCAATGCGCCTGATTTGCACGACCGGCTCCGCCAGTTTGTCGAGCCGCTGACCCGGGCCGTTCATTCCATCTAATATATAAACGAAAAAACGTCTTTTCTCCCGCGTTTGATTGACAGTCCCCCCTTTGACAGGGCAACATCCACAACGTCCATGACTCACGAACATATTAAAGAAACTCCCCTGGCCGCCAAGCATGTCGAGCTGGGAGGCAAAATGGTGCCCTTTGCCGGCTGGAACATGCCCGTTCAGTACACGGGCATTATCGACGAACACAAGGCTGTTCGCAATGCCTGCGGGATTTTTGACATTTCTCACATGGGCCAGTTTTTCGCCGAAGGCGAAGGCGTGGCGGAGTGGCTCAACGGCCTGCTGACAAACAATACGGCCAAGCTTGACGTCTTCCAGGGGCAGTATTCGCTCATGCTCAACGAGCAGGGCGGCGTTATCGACGACCTGATCCTGTACCGCTGCGGAGAGAACCGCTTCTTTATCGTGGTCAACGCGTCGATGATCGACGAGGATTACGCCTGGATGTCGGCTCACAAGCCCGCCTCCATCAAGCTTGATAATCTCAGCGATTCTTTTGTCGGTCTCGCCGTGCAGGGACCTGCCTGCCAGGAGGTATTCTCCAGGGTTTGCCCGCATGTGACTCTGCCTCCCCGCAATGGTGTCAATAATGTCACCGTAGAGGGCGACGAGCTTTGGATCTGCCGTACAGGATATACCGGAGAAGACGGTTTCGAGTTTTTCTGCCCCGCAGAGAAGGGCGTGCAATGGCTGGAGAAATTCATCCAGGCCGGAGGCCAGCCTTGCGGACTGGGCGCGCGTGACAGCCTGCGCCTGGAAATGTGCTATCCTCTGAACGGCTCAGACCTTTCCCCGAACCGTACGCCTATCGAGGCCGGGCTGGGCTTTTTCTGCGATCTGGAAAAGGATTTCATCGGCGCCGATGTGCTGCGCCGCCAGAAGGCCGAAGGGCTGAATGAGCGTCTTTGCGCCCTTGAGTACAAGGACAAGGGTGCACCGCCCCGCTCCCATTACGAAGTGTACGCCCCAAATGGCGGAGACAAGATCGGCGAGCTGAGCAGCGGCGTACTCTCTCCCTGCCTGCTCAAGGGTATCGCGATGGCCTATCTCCCCGTAGAGTTTGCCAAAGTCGGTACCGAGGTAGAGGTGGAGGTTCGCGGCAAGCGCTTCCCCGCCGTCGTCGTCAAAAAACCTTTTTACAAAAAAGGTTGATTCCTCTCTCTTTTTCTTACTACAACAACATCCGTTCTCACCTTAATTATGAGTAATACCCCCGAAAATCTGAAATATGCCGAGAGCCACGAATGGGTTCTCGTCGAAGGCGATGTCGCAACCGTCGGTATTTCCGACCACGCTCAGGCTGAACTCTCCGACGTCGTCTTCGTCGATCTGCCTGAAGTGGGGTCTGTGATCGCCGTTGGAGACAACGCCGCCGTTGTCGAGTCCGTCAAGGCCGCCAGTGATATTTACGCTCCCGTTACCGGAGAAATCCTCGAAGTGAACGAAGAGCTGGGCAACGACCCGTCTCTTGTAAATACCGACCCCTACGGTGCCGGGTGGCTCTACAAAGTCAAATTGTCCGACGCCTCCGAGCTGGATGATCTGATG
>CAZNVW010000130.1:0-7714 GCA_964576595.1 uncultured Verrucomicrobiales bacterium | reverse complement strand
ATGGAGGAGGTCTCCCGGGCCCGCCGTCGTTTTTCCCTGGAAGAGTGTTTTTACATGCAGCTCTCCGTCGCCTGGCGCAAGCAGCGTCAGCAAGCCCAAAAGGGCCTCTCCACGGCAAAATCGACGCAGTTGCTCAAAGAGTTGAAGGAGAGCCTCCCCTTCGAGCTTACCGACTCTCAAAAGGAATGCGTTCGCGAGATCTACCGCGACATGAAGCGTCCCTCCCCCATGAACCGCCTGCTGCAGGGAGATGTCGGCTCGGGCAAGACGCTGGTCTCCGTATGCGCCATGCTCATGGCCGTGGAGGCCGGGTACCAGGTCGCCCTGATGGCTCCTACTCAAATTCTGGCCGAGCAGCACTTCAAAACATGCCGAGCCCTTCTGGACCCGCTCGGCATCAAAATAGCCCTGAAGACAGGGAGCAAGGAGGAGGAGACCTGCGGCTGGGGCCCCCTGTCGGGAGCGGGAGAGCCGGAGATCATCATTGGCACCCACGCCCTGCTTTACAAAAAGACGACGTTCTCCCGCCTCGGCCTCGTCGTCATCGACGAGCAGCACAAGTTTGGCGTAGAGCAGCGGGAGCGCCTGATCTCCCGGGGAGACTCTCCCGATGTGCTCGTCATGACGGCCACTCCGATTCCCCGGACGCTCACGCTCACGCTCTACGGAGATTTGGAGGTTTCCCTGCTGCGGGAAAAACCCGCCGGAAGGGGCCGTATTATCACAGCTCTCCGTACGGAAAAAGCCCTGCCCAAAGTGGCCGCCTTTGTCCGGGAGCAGATAGACGAGGGGCGGCAGGTCTATATTGTCTCCCCGCTGGTGGACGAGGGGGACGAAAGCCGCAAGCGGAAAGGCAAATCCGCCGTTGCCGAGCAGGAGGCCTGGCAAAAGCTCCTCCCTCATGTGGATATCGCCCTGCTCCACGGACGCATGACTGCGGAGGAGAAGGAGCGGGTCATGAAGGATTTCCGCGCCAATAAATACTCGGTGCTGGTCGCGACGACTGTCGTGGAGGTGGGCGTAGATGTCCCCAATGCGACTATCATGATCGTCAACAATGCCGACCAGTTCGGCCTCTCCCAGCTCCACCAGCTGCGGGGCCGCATCGGCCGGGGAAAGTTGAAGTACTATAGCATTCTCCTGAGCAGCGCCAAGGCGACCGACGAGGGGCTGGAAAAACTCGCCCTGTTCGAAAAAATATCCGACGGGTTCGAGCTTTCCGAAGCCGATTTCCGGCTCAGGGGCCCCGGAGACATCTTCGGCACGGCCCAGAGCGGCCTGTCGGATATCGAGTTCCCCGACTGGCTGTACGACACCCGCCTCATCGTCGAGGCACGGCAAAGGGCGGAAGCCCTTCTGGCAAAAGATCCCGGCCTCACTCTGCCGGAGCACTCCCATCTGAGGCAAAGAATGACGCTCGACAGTCAACGGATCAATAATTGATCCGCACGATGAATCCCGCGGCAGGGAAAACAGGCGGAAGCCCCAGCGCAGGGACGCCAGTAAAGGCATTTCATCAGGCAGGGGCGGAATGGCGGAGAGTAAAAGGGGGTTTTCCCTGTCCGCCGGTTTTCGACAGGGCTCTCCTCCCCCTTATGCAAAAGGCCGCCCCGTTTTCACGAGGCGGCCTGACGAGTCCATACAGGGGCAGGTATCAGCCTACCACTGGTTGTTGAGATTCTTGGTCTCTACTTTGCCCTTTTCCTTGTTGCGCTCGGTCATGCCGCGCAGAGGCTTGGGCTGGGTCATGTGCAGATCCAGGATGTCTATGGTGTTTTTACCGGGCTTGAGGAAGGTAGCCGGGACATACAGCCGCAGCTGCGGGCCGATATTCCAGTAACGGCCGATGTTGTGGCCGTTGACCCAGACATAGCCCTTCTCGTATTTTGACATGTCGAGGAAGGTGTCTTTCGGCTCCGGAATGTCGAGTTCAGCCCGGAAATAAGCTCCCGCACGGTTGGCGGAAGGAGCCTTGCCGGGGGCTCCCTTGACGACGCTTTCCGCATTCAGCGGCTGAGGGCGGACAAGCCAGTCCTTCAGCTCGCGATCGCCGAGTTTTACCTTTCCGTACAGTCCCTTGCGGTCTTTCTCCATATCGATATGGAAGTTGATGTGTCCCATCGCTTCGACCATGATTTCCAAAGTGGCGGCTTTCTTCCGTTCCGGGATTTCTATGTCCTTGTCTCCCTTGACACGATCAATGACGCCCAGCAGTTTCCCGTCCAGATATACCTGGGCATAGTCATGCACATTCTCCGGCACAAGTTTTTCCGCAGGGCCGGCAGGGATAGTGGTTTTGTACACGGCCAGTCCCTGATTCTGCCCCCATTTTTCGAAATAGGGCGCTTCGGGGAATTTTTTGCCCCTGGGCAGACGGTCCCACAGTCCGGCAACGTACTTCGGCGTGAATTCGGGGATCTCCATTACGGGGATCTCCTTCGGCGGTTCGGGCACTTTGGCGTCTTCCGGCAGTTTGTCCAGGATCACGTCGCGCATCTCGTTGTAGGAGTAGCTGATACGCCCCTGTTCATCGACGGGCGCCGCATAGTCGTAACTGGTCAGGTCGGGCTGGTAGCCGGAGGCTCCGTTGTTGGCCCCCGCCGTAAAGCCGAAATTCGTCCCGCCATGGAAAACAAACAGGCTAAATGAACGGCCCTTGTCCATAAACCAGCGGACATTGTCCACAATGCCGGGAGACGGCTCCCAGTTGCCCTCGCCCCAGTGGCGGAGCCAGCCGGGATAGGTTTCCGAGGAAAAGACGGGTACATTGGGATTGAACTTGTTGGCTACGGCCCAATGGCCGTCATTCACTCCGGGGTCAAGTCCTACCGCTACTCCGGGAAGAACGACGTCTTTCAGGAAGTGCTCGCCCGCGCCATCCGAGGTGTAGAATGGCCCGAAGCCCTTCTTTTTCCAGAAATCATGGAGCCACTCCATATATTTACGGTCTTTGCGCTGGTAGCTCCCGTACTCGTTCTCAAGCTGGGTCATCAAAACGGGGCCGCCGTTTTTTGCCAGATAGGGTTCGACGACTTTCGCCGCCGCTTCCAGGTAGCGGGTCTGGGCCTTCATGAAGTTGGCGTCCTCCGTCGTGCGCAGTTTGGCGTTCGGGTCTTTCAGCAGGTAATGGGGCAGGCCGCCCAGATCCCACTCGCCGCAGGTATAGGGACCGGGACGGAAGAAGGCCCACATGCCCTCTTCCTGACAGATTTTGAGGAACTCTCCAATGTCCCGGTTGCCGGTTTTGAAATCAAATGAGCCGTCGGGCTGCTCCAGATCATTCCAGTAAATGTAAAAGGCGATTGTATTCAGCCCCATGGCCTTGGCCATTTGAATCCTGTGACGCCAGTACTCGCGGGGGATGCGCTGGGGGTGTATTTCCGCGCCCCGGATCTGGAACGGTTTCCCATCCAGCATAAATTCCTGATTATTTTCCCCGCCCCATCCGAATTTGACGGGCATTTTCTTTTCCGGCGACGGTCTCCGGGTGTTCTGGATGGCTTCCGGGCCAGCCCAGGAAGACAACGTCACCAGGGCAGACAAACCGGCAGCCACAACAGCTTTGCTCAAGGCATGATTAAAACGGCTCATTTTTAGGTATCTAGTTCATTTTCCCAGAAACGGCAATCTCAAAGAACAAAACCGGACAGGGAAAACAGTCGGAAAGGTCAACATCCTTCCCCTGTTTCCTGCTAATACGGCTCGCCCTCTCCCCTTATTGCAAAAAACCCTTCCGTTTTGCACGGAAGGGTGAAAAAGGTGGATTTTTTAGACAGGTTACAGCCCCAGACGCTTGCGCAGGGCCTCCGTCACCAGTTTTGGGTTCGCCTTGCCTGCGGCCTGCTTCATGACTTGCCCGGTCAGCCAGTTCAGAAGCTTGTCATTGCCCTCGACAATTTCCTGCACCTTGGCGGGGTTGGCGGCAATGGCCGACTCAATCCAGCCGTCCAGAGCGGAGCTGTCCGTCTTTTCAAAGCCGAGTTTTTTGGCGGCCTCCGCCGGAGAGAGTTCCGGTTCCTGCTGGAGCAGGTCAAAGACTTCCCTCGCCTGGTTGTTTGACACAATGCCATCCTCGATCAGGGAGACGAGCTCCCGGACGACGGCGGGCGCAATCGGGCTGTCTGTAATGGGACGTCCCTGCTCATTCAGTACGCCCAGAAGCGTGTTGAGAATCCAGTTCGCTATTTTCTTGCCGTGAGAGGAGCCGCTGACCGCTTCTTCGAAAAAGTCGGCCAGAGCCCGCTCGGAGGTGAGTACGTTGGCGTCATATTCGCTGACGCCGTACTCTTTCACAAAACGGGCGCTCTTCGCGTCGGGAAGCTCCGGTACGAGAGGGCGGACGCTCTCCACAAAAGGAGCGGTATGCACCGGGAGCAAATCGGGACAGGGGAAGTAGCGGTAATCGTGCGCGTTTTCCTTGGTACGCATCAGGAAGCTCTCGCCCAGGTCTGCGTCCCAGCGGCGGGTGCACTGAATCTGGGGGATGCCCATATCCAGTTCCTCGGCCTGCCGGCTGATCTCGTAATACAGCACGTTGCGGACGGCTGACATGGAGTTGATGTTCTTGAGCTCCGCGCGTTCGCCGAACTCCGTTTCCCCCTTGCGGCGCAGGGAGACGTTGACGTCACAGCGCATCTGCCCCTTCTCCATGTCGGCGTCGGAAATGCCGCCGTAAATGAGGATCTGCTGGAGAGATTTCATGAAGGCGTAGGCTTCCTCGGGGTCGTCGATGTCCGGTTCGGTCACGATTTCCATCAGCGGCGTACCGGCGCGATTGTAATCGGCCAGGGAATAGTTGGAATAGTGAGTCAGCTTGCCCGCATCCTCTTCAAGGTGAATGCGGTTCAATCTGACGGATTTGCCGGGGTTTTTAATGTTCTTTTGCGCCTCCCTGGCGTATGACAGGGGATAGAGGGGAACCTGGCCGCCAATGCAGAGGGGGAGATCGTACTGGGACGTCTGGTAATCCTTCGGCATATCCGGGTAGAAGTAGTTCTTGCGGTCCCATTTGGAAACGGCAGGGTTGGAGCATCCGAGCATAAGGCCCGTCAGGACGGTTTTTTCAATAGCCAGCTTGTTCAGCACGGGCAGGGCGCCGGGCAGCCCCATGCAGACGGGGCAGACATTGGTATTGGGCTCGTAGCCGAATCCATTGCGGCAGGAGCAGAACATTTTGCTCTCTGTCTTGATTTGACAGTGAACTTCGAGACCAATGGTGACGATGTAATCGGAAATGGGCATAAGGCAGGGGAAAAAGGTTGAATCAGCCAAGGCGGTCTTCCCAGTAGGCGATACGGCGCGCCGTGTTGCCGGGGTTGGGAGCGCCCGGGTTGCGCCTGAGGTCAAAGGCGCGGGACAGTTCGAATACTTCGTGGGGAGACTGGCCGTACTCGGGAGAGATCTCCTGATACTGATCCAGCGTCAGTTTGTTCAACGGCGTGCCGGATGAGACGCTCAGGGCAACGGCGCGCCCTACAAGCTCATGCGCGTGGCGGAAGGGGACGCCGTGTCTGACGAGATAGTCCGCCAGGTCCGTCGCCAGCAGCATGGGATCGGAGGCGGCCAGGGCCGCCCGGTCGGTATTGAAGACAAGGTCGCGGATCATCTCGGCGTTGACATCCAGCGCAAGCTTGATTGTGTCGATGGAGTCAAAGAGAGGCTCCTTGTCCTCCTGCAAGTCGCGGTTGTAAGTGAGGGGCAGCCCCTTGACCGCCGTCAGCACGGAGACGAGATTGCCGTACAGCCGCCCGGTCTTGCCGCGCGTCAGTTCGCAGACGTCGGGGTTTTTTTTCTGCGGCATCAGGGAAGATCCCGTCGTATGAGCGTCAGACAGGGTGACAAAGCCGAACTCGCTGGAGCACCAGAGAATCATATCTTCGCTCAGACGGGACAAATGAGTGCCGATCAATCCCATGCAAAACAGGAATTCCAGGATGTAATCCCGGTCGGCGATGGCGTCCATCGAGTTCTCTGTTACGGAGTCAAAGCCCAGCTGCTCCGCGATAAATGCACGATCGAGGCAGATGGTCGATCCGGCGATTGCGCCGGAGCCGAGCGGGCTGACATTCATCCTGGCCCGGCAGTCGCCCAACCGCGACGCGTCGCGGTCAAGCATCTCGACATACGCCAGCAGATGATGGCCGAATGTGACCGGCTGCGCTCTCTGCAAGTGGGTGTACCCGGGCATCATGGCGTCGGCGTACTGGCGCGCCTTGATCACAAGTGATTTTTGAAGCAGGCGCAATTTCTCCAGCACATTGTCGAGCTCAAACCGGCAGTACAGACGGGTATCGGTCGCCACCTGATCGTTGCGGGAGCGGGCCGTGTGCAGTTTTGCCCCCGGCGCGCCAATGCGCCGGGTCAGCTCGGACTCAATATTCATGTGGACGTCCTCAAGTTCCATCGACCAGGTAAAATTCCCCGCGTCAATATCCGCTTCAATCGATTTGAGTCCCGATACAATCGCTTCCAGCTCCTCGGCAGAGAGCATCCCGGCCTTGTGCTGGGCGGACGCGTGGGCGATGGACCCGGCTATATCCTGCTTGTAAAGCCGCCAGTCGTAAGAGACGGATTCCCCATATTGCTGAACGAGATCGGCGGTCGCCTTGCTAAATCTTCCTTTCCACATGACGCCCCCTTTATGCCGGAGAACAGAGGTCAAATGAAGTCTAAACCTTCATAAACTCAAAGAAAATTGTCTCTGTAAAAAAAATTGACCTTTAAGAAACGATCACGCATCGTTCCCGCGGTGTCGAAGATTGTACAACGGCTTAAATTTTATCTCGGGATTCTTTTCTTCGGAGTGCTCTTCTCCCTGATGTGCCATGAAATCGTCATCTATGTCGAGTCCTACATCAAACAGGACCGCTCTTCACTGATAAACGCCGCCCCCGGCCAGGAAGATCAAAAGGGGGGGCTCCCCTCCCTGCCGAACAGGGTTCCGGGGCTTTCCGATCCGCTGCTCCCGACCGAAGATCTTGAGGATGACCTCTTTTCCCACTCCCGCTCCCCCTTCCCCCACATGCCCGAGCCGCTCCCCGGCGGCTCTGCCGACAGCGACGACTCCCCCGACCCCGTGACTCCCGCTCCCCCCAAACCCTCCCCCCGCCCCAAAAAGGATTCCCTGCCGCCGCCCCCGCTGGAAGACCCCGCCGAAGGGCTCCCGGTCATCCCGAATATCCCGTCGGGAGACATGGCTCTCCCCCTCGCCCTGAAGCAAGTCTCCGCGCAGGAAGGCGACCCTGTCTTCATCCGCATCATCAAGGACAAGCGACTGCTGGAGCTTTGGGTTCAGCCGGGGGGGCAAGGCGCGTTCGTCCCCGTCAAGAGCTATCCCGTACTGGGCATGTCCGGCACACTCGGCCCCAAGCTGAAGGAAGGCGACAAACAGGCCCCGGAGGGCTTCTACACGGTCAGGCAATCCTCCCTGAATCCGAACAGCAACTATCATCTCGCCTTCAACATCGGCTATCCGAATGCCTGGGACCGCAGCCTGAACCGCACCGGCAACTACATCATGGTGCATGGCAAGGATGTCTCCGTCGGCTGTTTTGCCATGGGAGACCCCGGCATTGAAGAACTGTACGGCATTGTAGAGTCCTATCTCAACAAGGCCCCGCAAAAAAATGCCGTAGAGGTCCAGATCTACCCCTTTATCCCGACCCAAACCAGAATCCTGATGGAAATGAAAAATCCCCAGCACCCCTACACCAAG
>CAZNVW010000129.1:0-7897 GCA_964576595.1 uncultured Verrucomicrobiales bacterium | reverse complement strand
TCCGGGCCGCTTCGTTCCAAACGAAGCGGCCCGTTTGTCTGACAGCCCCTCTCCCGCAAACGGGAAACATCCCCTGTCCTCCCCTGCCGTCTTCCCGGAGGCAAAAAGAAACCCGCCCTCCTTATTGAGATTGAATCTCATTTTTCTGTCATTATAGATTGGAAACAATCTAATTTATTGACTCACCCCCTCCTTGTCCTATCATGCGTAGTGAAATGTTTGATTCCATCATTACCAACGTGATAGGGCGGGAAGTACTCGACTCCCGCGGCAACCCCACAGTCGAAGTTGACGTCATCCTCTCCGGCGGGGCCTGGGGCCGGGCCTCCGTCCCCAGCGGCGCCTCCACGGGCGAGCACGAGGCATGGGAACTCCGAGACGGAGACAAGTCCCGCTTCCTCGGCAAAGGCGTGGCAAAAGCCGTCACAAACGTCAACGAGGTAATCGCGCCCGCGCTTGAGGGCCTCGAAGCCACCGACCAATGCCGCCTCGACCGCCTGATGAATGAACTCGACGGCACGCCGAACAAGGCGAACCTGGGAGCAAACGCCATCCTCGGCGTCTCCCTTGCGGCAGCCAAGGCCGCCGCCGCGGCCACCGGCCTCCCCCTGTACAAATACCTCGGCGGCCCGAACGCCAAAGTCCTGCCCGTCCCGATGATGAATATCATCAACGGCGGAGCGCACTCGGACGCGCCCATCGACTTCCAGGAGTTCATGATCATGCCCAAGGGCGCGCCCACCTTCCGCGAAGCCCTGCGCTACGGGGCGGAAATCTTCCACAGCCTCAAAAAAGTACTCCATGACCGGGGCCTGTCCACCGCCGTCGGAGACGAGGGGGGCTTCGCGCCCAACCTGAAATCCGCGGATGACGCCCTGGCCTGCATCGCCCTCGCCGTAGAACGCGCGGGCTACAAACTCGGAGACGACATCGCCATCGCGCTCGACGTCGCCTCCTCCGAGTTCTACGACGCGGAAAAAGGCCTGTACATCTTCAAAAAATCAGACGGCTCCGAACGCACCGCCTCCGACCTGGCCGACTACTACGCCGAACTGCAGAAAAAATACCCCATCGTCTCCATAGAAGACGGCTGCGCGGAAAACGACTGGGACGGCTGGAAAACATTGACCGAACGCCTCGGCTCCACCACCCAGCTCGTGGGCGACGACCTCTTTGTCACCAACGTCGAGTTCCTGAAAAAAGGAATCGACCGCGGCGTGGCTAATTCTATCCTTGTAAAAGTCAATCAAATAGGTTCTCTTACAGAAACACTTGATGCCGTAGAACTGGCGATGGAAAACCGCTACACGGCCGTCATCTCCCACCGCTCGGGCGAGACGGAGGACGCCACCATTGCAGACATAGCCGTCGCCACCAACGCGGGCCAGATCAAAACGGGATCGCTCAGCCGCTCCGACCGCATGGCGAAGTACAACCAGCTGCTCCGCATCGAAGAGGAACTGGGAGACAACGCGCGATACGGCAGCTACAAGTTCAGAACCTAACGCGCCTCCGCCCCCTTCATGCAAAAAAAGCTCCGCTCAGTCACCGAACACATGACGACGACCCGTCATCTTGAGACGGGCAACAGGGTGATAAAAACCCTCAATACGCTCATGTTTACGGTGCTGGCCGGGGCAACCATCTTCATCTGCTTCCTCTTTTGCCTCAAACCCTGGCAGCGCCTGTGCGAGATGGAAGAGAAACTTCTTGATACACAGAAGGTAAAGGAAAAAGCCTTCCTCCTCAAAGAGCAGAAGGAAAAAGAACTGGAGTGGCTCATCACCGACCCGGCCTACTTTGAAATGGTCGTCCGGGACAAAATGGACATGTCCCGGGAAGGAGAAACCATCGTCCGCGTTGACCGTTCGCCGGAAGACGGCGCAGAATCCCCTCCCGCCCGGGAAAACAGCCGGGAATTCTCCGAAAAAAACCGGAACAAACCCGGCAGGGAAGCCGGGGAGGCCTCCCCCGCCAAACCGGACAGAAACAAACGCCGCTAACCGCTACCCGGCATGAAAAAAACCTTCCTGTTCGCCTCCCTCTTCATTGCGGCTGTCTGCCTGTGGCTCTGGCTGGGCCGGGAAAATCCCCGGGAATGGATTCAGGGACAATGGTACGAGCCGAACTATGCCATTACGGCCACAATCACGGCAGACCATATCGAACTCTCCTGGGACAACGGGAGAAACCGCCTCTTCTCCTACGAACTGAAAGAAGGAAACTCTCCCTATCAAATAGAAGTATGGGAAGACGACCGCGCCAACGGCGTCCGCTCGGGATGGCTGGAATTTGACGACCGCAACAAGGCGGAACTCCGCCCCAAAACGCACCCCTCCGCCTCCGGCTTGGAAGAACTGGCCGGCAAACTCGTGACCCGCTGGCGGCGGGTAGAAGAAAAGAGCGAGGAAGCGCACTAACGCGCCGCTCCGTCTCCCCCGTCCGGGAGCAGGCCATCTATGCGCGCCCGGTCAAAATCGGCGGGGCATATATTCAACCGCACCCGGTCGCCCGGCTTGAGCACCTCTTTCAAATGAGCCATCTTCAACTCCAGAAAGGCGACCGTCACCTTGCCATTCGGCAGCTCGGCCCGGAATGCCGTCTCGGCAAACCGTTCCACAATAACGCCGACCGTCTCAATGAACTGGGAGGGGTACAACTTGCTCATACGGGCGCACTGTACGGCAGACGCAAGACAACATCAAGCGGCTAGGAGGCTCGAGCCTCTATTTTCAACGTCGCCGTGGCCGCCCCGTACCTGTTGGAAATCGTCACCGTAAACGTATATGTACCCGGCGATGCAACCGTGCCGGAAATCACCCCCGTCTTCAACTCGAGCCGAAGATCGGGAGGCAGATCCTCCGAGCCAAAAACCATCGGCTTGTCTCCCGTCGCCGCCAACGTCAGGGACACAGGCTTCCCCGCCTCGACGACAAAAGAATTCTCTCCGGCATAAACAGGCTTCACCCCCTCGACCGCCGTCCCCTTGCCGAGCGTCTTTTCAGCGCCGGCAGACTTGCCCGCCTTTCCGGCAGAGCCCCCGGCCGAAGCAGCCGGAGAGCAAACCGCCCCCGCAAAAGAGAGCAGAATCACTCCAATAACCGGAAGCAAACCATGAATCATTCTTTTCATCCTACCCGGGATACGTACCCAAGCGGAAAATTCTTGCACAACATCACTCCCAAACAGGAAAATATGACTCTTACATAGACATTGAGATTCACCTCTCCATACATTAACATCGCTCTGTAAAACACATGGGCCAGCCAGTCATCACCATACGGGGAGCGCGCCAGCACAACCTGAAAAATCTGAACCTCGAACTGCCGAAGGGGCAACTCATCGTCGTGACAGGCCCCAGCGGCAGCGGCAAGTCCTCCCTGGCCTACCACACCCTCTATGCAGAAGGCCAGCGGCGCTACCTGGAGAGCCTCTCCGCCCGGGCACGGCAATACCTCACCAAACTCGACAAGCCGGACGTCGACAGCATAGACGGCCTCTCCCCGGCCCTCGCCCTCGACCAGCACGGAGGACAGGGCAATCCCCGCTCCCTGGTCGCCACTGTGACGGAACTGTACGACTACCTGCGCCTGCTGTACGCCGCCATCGGCCTCCCCCACGACCCGGCTACCGGAGCCCTGCTCAAACGCATGAGCTCGGGAGAAATCGCCTCTGCCCTCGCCGCCGCTCCGGAAAGCACCCGACTCATCCTGCTCGCGCCGCTGCCCGACGCCTTGTCGGACAACCTCCCGTCCGCCATCCGGGAACTCCAGCGGCAGGGCTTCCTCCGCTTCCGCATAGACGGTAGCCTGACCGAAGCCGAAGACCTGCTTGCGGCTCCCCCGGCTACCTTCACCGCAGCGGAAGTCGTCATCGACCGTCTGATCGTCAGACCGGGATTCGACTCCCGGCTGGCGGACTCCATCGAAACCGCCCTCCGGCTCTCGCCCGACGAACTGCGCGTCCTGATACAACCGCCCTCGGACGAGGACTATCACCTGCAATCCTTCTTTACCCGGTTCCGCAACCCCGAGACGGGCTACATCCTGGCCGACCTCTCCCCCAGGCACTTCTCCTTCAACTCCCCCTGGGGCGCCTGCCCGGTCTGTCACGGACTGGGACAAATCAGACGCTACGCGGAAGAAAAACTCGTCCCCGACCCCTCCCTGAGCGTGTCGCAGGGAGCCGTCAAAACCTGGCTGCCCTCCTCTCGAAAAGCGGAACTCCTCCAGCTCAACCAGAGCCTGTACAAACTCCTGTCCGAGTCCTCCCTCTCGCCCGACACCCCCTGGCGGGAACTGCCTGCCGAAGCCCGGCAGGAACTGACAAACCACCTCTGCGAACAGGCGGCCCTCATCCCCGAGAGCGACCTCACCCCGTCTCTCCGCCAGAAACTTGCCAAACTGGGCACCCTGCAAACCTGTCCGGCCTGCGCCGGAGGCCGCCTGCGGCCAGAATCTCTAGCCATCACCCTGCCCCATCAAAACGGAGAAGAAAAAAATCCCGCCCAGCTCCTGGCCCTGACCATTGCCGACGCCCTCCAATGGCTGGGCGGAGTCCTCATACCGGACATACTGGCCGACGCCTGCGCCGACCTGAAAAACCAGATACTCCACCGACTACGCTTCCTCGACGAACTGGGGCTGGGCTACCTGGCCCTGGACCGCCCCGCCTCCACCCTCTCCGGGGGAGAACTCCAGCGGGTGCGCCTCGCCACCCAGCTCGGAGGCGGCCTCTCCGGCGTCCTGTACGTACTGGATGAGCCGACCATCGGCCTGCACCCACGCGACGGAGAGCGCCTGATACGGGCGCTCCGCAACCTCACCGCGGATGGCAACACCGTCCTCGTCGTCGAACATGATGAAGACCTCATCCGGGCCGCCGATACCGTCCTGGACATGGGCCCGGAAGCCGGGAAACGGGGAGGAGAAATCCTCGCCCTCGACACGCCGGACAAACTGGCGGCCCACCCCCGCTCCCTGACAGGCAAATGGCTCTCAGGCCAGGAAAAAATGCCCTCCTTCCCGCGCCGGCAAATCACGCCCGATACCCCGAGACTGACCATCCGCACCCCCCGGGAACACAACCTCCGGGGGCAGAACGTATCCCTGCCCCTCGGCGCGTTCCTCTGCCTGACCGGCCCCAGCGGCAGCGGCAAATCGACCCTGGTCAACAACATCCTGTTCCCCGCCCTGTCCCGGCACCTGCACAGAAGCGGCGCAAAACCCGGTGCGCACGACGGAATCGACGGCCTGGAACACCTGAAACGCGTCGTCATGATCGACCAGTCTCCGCTGGGCCGCTCCCCCCGCTCCAACCCGGCGACCGCCACCGGACTCTTCGACCTGCTGAGACCCCTCTTCGCCAAACTGCCCCTCTCCCGCCAGCGGGGCTACACCGCCGCTCGATTCAGCTTCAACCGCGCCGGAGGACGATGCGACAAATGCGAAGGCACCGGACTGCTCGAACTGGACATGAACTTCCTCTCGGACGTCTATGTCACCTGCGACGCCTGCCGCGGCCTCAGATACAACCGGGAAACCCTCGAAATAGCCTGGAGAGGCAAAAACATCGCGGAAATCCTGTCCCTGACCATCGAAGAAGCCGTCGAATTCTTCAGGGAACTGCCTCAAATACTCGCACCGCTCAAAACACTCAACGACCTTGGCCTGGGCTACATGCAGCTCGACCAGCCCGCCCACACCCTGTCGGGCGGAGAAGCCCAGCGCATCAAACTGGCCGCCGAACTGGGGAACCCCTCTCCCCTGCCGACCCTGTACCTGCTCGACGAGCCGACAACGGGCCTGCACTTCTCCGACATCAGCCGCTTGCTGACAGCCCTGTTCCGCCTGAGAAAAAAAGGCCACACCATCCTCTGCATAGAACATCAGCTAGACGTCATACGCGCCTCGGACTGGATCATAGACCTCGGCCCCGGAGGCGGAGAACAGGGCGGGAACATCGTCGCCGAAGGCACGCCCGAAACAATCGCCCGGACAGAAAACTCCCCCACGGGCAAATGGCTCAGGAAGTCTTGACCGGAACGCCGAGCGCAGCCGAAATCCCGGCATACCTCTCCCGCGTCGCATCCGAATACAGGGGCAACGCCTCCTGCACATAATCCAGCGCGGTACGGCCCGACGCATTCTTCCTGGACGGGTCGGCCTTCCACTGAAGCAACATCCTGACCACCTGGGAATTCCCTCTCTGGGCGGCGATAATCAACGGCGTATTCCCCATTCTATCGGCGTCATTCACACCGGAATCATGGGACAGCAAATCCTCCGTCACCTTCGGCAGCCCGCTCCAGGCGGCCCACATCAGGGCCGTCCAGCCATCCTTGTCCCGATCCTGGACATTCGCGCCGCAGGAGAGAAGCGCGCGCACCATGACACTCCGCTTCACATCCATCTCCATGAGCTTCTGCCGGCTCTTCATATTAATATAAGAAGCGACCATCAACGGCGTCCGCCCATGCTCGTCGCGAAACTCCTGCGCCCCGGGCTCGCTCCCCAGCTGGCGGATCGTCCCCTCGTCGGCTCCCTTCAAAATAGCCGACACCAGAGGAGAGCCTTCCGCCTCCCCTCCCTTGAGCAGCGAGGCGCCGCCATCCAGAACCATCACAAACACCGTACTGACCGTAAATAACACAATCCCGTCAAACGCCAGCCGCCACTTTTTCACATGGCACAACACCAGAGCTCCCGTCAACAAAAGAGCCACCAGAAGCCCCGTCAAAAACAAATAAACAATACCCATAAAAATCTCCCCTGTTTCCAATCTCCCTATCTTTTCTCCTCCCCGGACTCTCCGGGGCCGAACACCAGCACTTCACTCCCCTGCTCCTCCCGGTCCAGCTCCGCCCCCTCGTTCTCGACAAACTCCTCCGTCGCTTCCCGGCTCTGCCGGATGGACGAACTGTCCACCAGCAGCCTCTTTGTCCAAATCACCGCCAGGGGACTCAAAATCGCGAGCACCGCATAAATCATCCACATAAACTCGGGCGAATCCATATAACTGACATTACCCGTATCAATCTTGGCCCGTATCCCGTCATAACAGAAAATCGAAATCAAAATACCGCTCACAAACCCGTTGATCGGCTTGGCGATAAACATGGGCAAGGCGGCCAGAGACATATAGGAAGCCACCTTATCCTTGGGCGCGACAGAAGCAATATACTCCGTAAACCGGGGCATGAAAATCAGCTCGCCCACGGCAAAAATCATAATCTGGGTCACCACCGCGAAAAAATACGCATCCGTCAGCGTATGCACAAACGGCAGCCCCAGTAGCCAGTGAATCGGCAGACACATCACCAGCAGAGATACCGCGGAAATCGACATCCCCAGAAGCATCAACTTCATCGTCGAATACTTGTTGATAATGGGAATAACCGCAATCAAACCAATCACAATAATAGCCGGATTGATCGAATTGGCCCCTCCCAGATCAAAATCCTCATACAACACGCGAGTATAATACTTGGGCATCACCAAAGACTGGTGCGTAAAAACAAGCCTCACCCCAATCGTCAACAACAGAAACAGCACCAGCTTCTGAAAAGGCTTCTCCCTCCAGACCTCGAGGAAAATAGCCAGCGGCCGGCGCCCCTCCTTCTTCTCCAGCCGCTCGGACGGCTCCGCATAATAATTCTCATTAATCTTCCACGCGAGAAACAGAACCACTATCGTCGCCAGAAAACCCATATTCATAATCCATACATTGCCCTCCACCGGCCCCATAGTATTGCGGAAAAAATCCACAAGGAAAAAATTGGTCACCATCGCGCCGATATTCATCAGCAAATAATAAACATTGAACCCCGTCGCCCGGTTGGTCTTGCTCGTAAAACGGCGCAGGGCCGTCTGCGTCACAGGCCCCATGAAAGCCGTCC
>CAZNVW010000128.1:0-7920 GCA_964576595.1 uncultured Verrucomicrobiales bacterium | reverse complement strand
CTGTACCAGGACGACATAAACGATGTAAAGGATGTAAACGAGCAGGGCGGCGAAGCCATAGTTTTTATTGACTCGCGCATGGCCTCCCGCCATGAATTGGGCGCTTTTTTGCTGGATGAATTTTTGGATGGGCATGATGGAGAATTCTTCGCCCAGCGCCCTGCCGTGCTGTGTTTTTTTGCTGTAGTCGAGTATGTAGGGGAACAGGAATTTTTTTGTCAGGCCGAAGTTGAAGTTGCCGCTTTGGTAGGGGGTGCTTTCTACGTATTGGGCCAAGCCTTCAGCGAACCAGATGGGGAGATTTTTGTCCGGTTCGATGGACATTTGGTGGGTGAGTTCATGGATGAGGGTAGAGGGGTCGCCCGTGCGGTCGATGGTGTAGCTTTTGCCCATGGGTTTGAGGCCCAGGCTTTCGAAGGGGACGTGTATGACGGGGGGGATGTAAATGCCGAGGGAGTCCGGCATTTGTGCGATTTCTTCGTAGTCTGATCGTTTTGAGTAGAGTTTTGCCAGGAATTTATGGTTTTTGGGCGAGATAAGGGTTTCCCGGCAGGGGAGTGAGAAGGGGAGCGCCGCATTGGCGGCAAAGGTGGCCTCGAACATGCAGGAGAGGTTTCTGATGAGTTTAAGGCTCAGTTTTGCGTCGCTTTCGAAACGGAAGTGGGCGGTTTCGTAGATGTATTCTCCTTCTTCTTCCTTGATGGTTTCCGCTTCCTGGTCGATGGCGACGCGTACGTTTTTGGGCCACGGGTCATTGAAGTTTTGTCTGGAGAGCGGGGCCGATTCTCCTTTTTTCGCCGGTTTGGCTGCCGCAGTCTGAGGGGCCGGCGTTTCGGATGAGGCGATGTATTCCTGGTCTTCCGGGGAGAGCTGGTTTATGGGGACGTTCAGTGTTTTTCCCGCTTTTGTTTTGAGTTGAATGGACTGGGGGGATTTTTTAAGCAGGGTTCCTTCGATGGTTGTTCCTTTTGCGCTGGTCCATGTGCGCATTTGCTCTTCCTGTGCGTGCAGGGGCATATTCAGGGAGAGAAGGGCGGTCAGCAGAAGGAGAGCGGATTTCATGGCAGGTTATTGAGGAGAATATAAGTTGGACGTATGGAAGGCAAGGTTTCTTCAAGGGGGAGGCGTTCATATGAAAAAAGGCTTCTCTTTTTACAGAGAAGCCTTTCAAAACGATGTTTTGGGAGAGTGGTGTTATTTGTTGTCCACAAAGGAGACGGAGTTTTTCTCCAGTTTGATTGTGGTGCCTTCCGCGATTTTTACGTTTACGGTGGTGTCTCCGACAAATTCGATGGTGCCGTGGATGCCGGCGTTGGTCACGACGCGGTCACCTTTTTTGAGCGACTGGATACGGGCCTGATGTTCTTTTTGGGCTTTGCGCTGCGGGCGGATCAGGATGACGTAGAAGATGATGATGAAGATGACCAGCATGAACGGGCCGCTGCCCAGAAAGCTTGCGATTCCGCTCGGAGCCTGTTGTGCTGCGTCGCCTGTTGCGGGGGCTGCGGGGGCCGCGGCCTGGGCCATGAGGAAAAGGGACTGTATCATTTATTGTATATGGTTTGTATTATACCGGGTGATAAATGCATCTTTGAATTCCCGGAAGCGATTTTGGGCGATCGCCTCCCGGGTTTGACGCATGAGACGGAGGTAGAATTCCAGATTCTGGAAAGAAAGCAATCTTAAAGCGAGCATTTCGCCCGCTTTGAACAGATGTCTGATGTAGGCGCGGGAGAAACGGGCCTGGGAGGGGTGCCCCTCGGGGTCAAGGGGAGACTGGTCCAGTTCATAGCGCTGGTTTTTGATATGCAGGGGGCCGTCCGGTGTCAGGGCGACGCCGTGTCTGGCGAGGCGGGTGGGCATGACGCAGTCGAACATGTCCACTCCCCGGGCAATCATTTCCAGGAGCTGGGTGGGGGTGCCCAGACCCATGGCGTAACGAGGTTTGTGCTTGGGGAGGAAGGGTTCCGAGTGGTCGATGGCCCGGAGCATTTCTTCTTCCGGTTCTCCGACGGAGACTCCTCCGATGGCATAGCCGTCCAGGTCCAGTTCTACGAGTTCCCGGGCGGATTGTTCGCGCAGGTCGGCGTATATGGATCCTTGTACGATGCCGAAGTGGTGTTGTCTGCCGTCTCCGGAGACAGGCGCGTTTTTGTCTATCCAGTCTTTGCAGCGGCGTCCCCAGCGCGTGGTGTAACCGAGGGATTTTTCCGCGTATTTGCGCTCGCAGGGGTAGGGCGGGCACTCGTCAAAGAGCATGGCGATGTCGCTGCCCAGCATGGATTGTATTGCCATGGAGCGTTCCGGGCTGAGCATCATGTAGGCGCCGTTGAGGTGGTTGCTGAAGCGGACGCCTTCTTCGGTGATTTTTCTGAGTTTGGCCAGGGACCAGACCTGGAAGCCTCCCGAGTCTGTCAGGATGGGTTTGTCCCAGGAGATGAATTTGTGCAGGCCGCCGAATCGGGCGATGGTTTCCGGGCCGGGGCGCAGGGAGAGGTGGTAGGTGTTGCCCAGGATGATTTGCGCGCCGAGGGTGTCCAGTTCGTCCGGGTGCAGGGTTTTGACGCTGCCCTGAGTGCCGACCGGCATGAAGATGGGGGTTTCGACGACGCCATGGGGCAGTGTGAGGCGTCCCAGTCGGGCTTTTGTTTCGGAATCTGTTTTGAGTAGTTCGAAGGACATGGCGTACGTGTTTCCGGGGAGACGGGATGCTTGTACCTTGCTCCGGGGCAAGAGGCGAGAAAAAAGGCGGGTCAGAGGGAGGGGGAGAAGTGCTGCCACCCGCCCGGGAGGGGGGCGTTTTCCGGGGCGGCTCCGGCAGGCGGGGCCGTCATGCGGCCTATGATGGTGAGAGGGGTTTCCGGGAAGTTGTTTTGCCACCCGGTTTGCAGTTCGTTGTTGTATTCCGGGGCAAAGGTGAGTAGTAGTTCGTAGTCTTCACCGTCGCCCAGGGCTTGTTCGATCGTGGCGTTGCCGCGGAGGGGGAGTTTTTCCGGAGAGAGTTCGAAGTGTAGTCTGGATGCTTTTGCCAGACGAGGCAGGTCTTGTGCGAGGCCGTCGGAGAGGTCCATCATGGCGTGTATGTGTCCGGTTTTGTGCAGGAAGCGGGCTTCTCTGAGGCGGGGGGTGAAGTTCAGGTGATGGCCGCTCAGGGAGTCGCCCAGAGTTCCGGTGACGGCGATTAGGTCGCTCGGTTGTGCGCCGGAGCGGAGCAGGGCGGTGCCCCGTTCTATTTTTCCGGTGAGGGCTATGTTCAGTATCAGGCCCGGAAAGGGGAGGGATGAGGTTTCTCCTCCGGCGATGTCGAGGCCGTATTCCCGCGCGCATTGGGAGAGTCCCCGGTAGATGTTTTCGAGTTTTTCCAGAGGCTGGGAGTGATCCGCCAGCAGGGTGACCAGGGCGTGTTCCGGCAGTCCTCCCATGGCGGCGATGTCGGACAGGGCGCGGGCCAGGGCTTTGCGGCCTATTTTTTCCGGAGATTCCCGATTGAGGAAGTGGATGTTTTCGACGACGACATCCGTTTTGAGGAGTTCGTCCCAATGGGAATCGCATTTGACGACGGCGCAGTCGTCCCCGGGGCCGACGAGGAGAGAGTCCGACGCGGGGAGGAGGTTGGTCAATCTGCGGACGATTTCATTTTCACCCCATTGTTTGAGGGAGGGAGTCATGCTGCGTCAAAGGTTTTTCAGGAAGTCGGGCATCCATTGGCCCAGTAGGATGTAGGCGACAGTGGCGCCGTTGAAAAAGGCGTGGGCTATGATGGGAGTCCAGATTGTTTTTGTTTTTTCGTACAGGAAGACCATGACGACGCCGAAGACGCTCAGGGGCAGGAGGCTGGCGGCATTGGTGTGGATCAGGCCGAACAGCAGGGAGGTGAAGAACAGGGAGACGAGAGGGCCTGCGAATTTTTTCATGGCCGGGTACATGTAGCCGCGAAACATGAGTTCTTCGATGACGGGAGCGATGATGACGGCGCAGACGGCTATTGTGATCTGGATTTCCAGCGGACCGTTCTTGAGCAGGGCGACGACGGTTTGCAGGTCGCGGGACTGGAAGAAGGTGGTGATCAGCTGGGGGAGTCCCGTGGCCCTGTAGGTGTAGTTGATGAGTTGTATGGTCAGGACGCCGAGTACGGGCCACAGGAGCAGGCTGGAGGGGGAGAGGTTGCGCCCCCAGCCCGGGGTGGCGCTGATGAGGGGATTTTTCAGTCTCAGGAAGACGGCGAGGGCCGGGATCATCATGGTGATTTGGTTGATGATGATGGCCGAGACGTGCGGAACGGCCGGGGCGACCGCCGTGTTTTCCGCTTTGGCGGAGAAGATGATGCGGAGGCTGAAGTAGAAGATCAGTACGAGCGCGCACAGGAGATCCCTGTAGTTGAAGGGCTGGACGTCGATTCCGCGCGGTTCTATGCCCTTTTCCAGTTTTTTTGCCCGTTTTACGATGGAGACGAGCAGCCAGATGATGAGGATGGAGAGGGCGAATTCAAAGAAGATGGATTCAATGCTGCTCATGGGAGGTGCCGGTCGCGTAGAATGAGGGGAGCATGTAGGGGACTCCGGGTTTGAGCTGGGGGAGTACCTGGGGCATGAGTTCTACTTTCATTTTGTTTTCTCCTCGCGCCTCGGCGAACAGGGAGTTGAAGATGTCTTCGAAGTCGTTGCGTTTGTAGCGGAAGACTTCGGCGGAGTTTTCCGGGATGCCCGCCCGTTTTTCCGCTTCAGCCAGGGCGTCTTCAAAGTAGCCGTTGGCGTCAACGAGGCCGAGTTCGAGCGCCTTGCGCCCGGACAGGACGCGGCCATCGACGGCATTGCGCGCTTTCAGGTCGTCTATGGAGATGTTTCTGCCTTTGGAGACGACGTCCAGGAAGTTGCCGTAGGCTTCGTTGACCAGGGATTGTACGTACTCTTCTTCCGCCCGGGTGGGTTTGCGGGTCGGAGACAGCATGTCCTTGAATGCGCCGCTGGTGTAGGAGGTGGCCCTGACGCCGACTTTGTCCATGACGTCGGAGAGGTTGAAGGTGCTGATGATGACGCCGATGCTTCCTGTAAGGGTGTTGGGGTTGGCCGTGATGTGGTCTGCAGCGCAGGAGATGTAGTAGCCTCCCGAGGCGGCGATGTCGTTCATGTACACGACGACGGGTTTTTGGGATTTGGCGTTCAGGACGGCATTGTAGATGACGTCCGAGGTGGTGACTGCGCCTCCGGGGGAGTCGATGTACAGGGCGATGGCCTTGACTTTGCTGTCGTGGGCCGCCTGGTTCAGTTCATGGAGGGTGCTTTCCGTTTTGGAGGGTTTTGAGCCGATGACGTCGTCTATATAGATGACGGCGATTTTGTTCAGCGAGTCGCCTTCGAGGAGTGTTTTTTCGGAGAGGATTTTTACTTTGCCCGCCTGCTCAATCTGGGCGGACTGGGAGATATCCATGACGCGGCTACACATGTAGCAGCCTCCCAGCAGGCACAGGGCCGTCAGGACGATCAGCGTAACCGCCGCTATGGTTCCTCCCAGGAGGCAGGAGTTGTTTTTTGGCTTGGAGCACGATTCGCACATGGCCCGGATTATGGGGAATGCAGGCTGATCTGGCGAGCGAGAAGCGCGGCTTGTCCGTTAAAAATGATTTTTGCGAAAAACGGGGAGAGGAACGGTAAATTCTTTTCTTGTCATGAGAATGTGTTAAAATTGTCCAGTCATGAACGTTGACCCCAAGATTAAGCCTGTATTGGACCCCGGATTCGTACCGGCGGTGTTGTGGAACCGCGCCTACAAGGCGAAGGTGGCGGCTGATCCCGCTTCCCACGATTTGACGATAGCCCTGACGCGCAAGGATGGTACTTCTTTCCGCTGGACGGGCAAGGTCCTGCCTCATACGGGGGACAATGTCGCCCTCAACCGCACGTATGTGGAGCGTATTGTGAAGTTCCTACTGTGGCAGAAGGGTGGAAACATCATTCTCGTTGCCGGGGACGATGCGATTGCCGCCATGCTGTCCGATATTTATAGTCCGACCGGCGAACGCAAGTTCGATTATGATTTCATCGGCACCAAGATTTATGGCGCAGGTATTGAGGTGAAGGCTGTCGCGTTGAGCGAAATTCCTGCCGAGACTTCCGCTACGGTACCCCTTGGCCGCAATTTGAAGGGCTGCCGTATCGGTTTTGACCTCGGCGGTTCCGACCGCAAGTGCGCCGCCGTGATCGACGGAGAAGTGGTCTTTTCCGAAGAAGTGGTCTGGGACCCCTACTTCCAGAGCGATCCCGAGTATCATATTGAGGGGATCAATGATTCCCTGAAGCGCGCCGCCGCCGCTCTGCCCCGCGTTGACGCCATTGGCGGTTCCTCCGCCGGTGTGTATGTGAACAACGAGGTTCGCGCCGCTTCTCTTTTCCGCGGAGTTTCTCCGGAAGATTTTGAGAAGCACATTCGCCGCGTTTTCTTCACGCTCAAGGAGCGCTGGAACAATATTCCCTTTGAAGTCGTGAATGACGGAGAGGTGACCGCTCTCGCGGGCGCGATGGGGATGAACGACAACGCCGTGCTCGGCGTCGCCATGGGTACTTCCGAAGCGGCCGGTTATGTGGATGCCGAAGGGCACATTCTGCCCTGGCTGAACGAGCTGGCTTTTGCCCCGGTCGATTACGCGGCCGATGCTCCGGTGGATGAATGGTCTCAGGACAAGGGCGTAGGCGCTCTTTACTTCTCCCAGCAGGCGGTCGCTCGTCTGGCCCCTCGCGCCGGGTTCGACATGGCCGATCTGCCCTTCCCGAAGCAGCTTGTCAAGGTGCAGGAAGCGATGAAGGCCAATGATGAGAACGCCCGCAAGATCTACGAAACGATCGGCGTTCACTTTGGCTATACAATCGCCCATTACGCTGATTTTTATGAAATCCGCAATCTGCTCATTTTGGGCCGCGTGACGTCCGGAGAAGGCGGACAGATCATCATCGACAAGGCGGAAGAGGTTCTCAAGGCCGAGTTCCCCGAGTTGAAGATCAATCTGTGCGTGCCGGATGAAAAAACCAAGAGACACGGCCAGGCTGTTGCCGCCGCTTCTCTGCCCAAGGCTTGATTTGCCGTATAGGGTTTTTGTTTACGGAGCCAGATTTTTTCCGGCTCCGTTTTTTTGTGGACAATGTTGGCGAGCCGTTTTTACCTGACGGCAGGTATGAAGATGGTTTTGGGAGGGGGGCTATAGAGATTTTTTAAAGGGGAGAAGGGAGGATGACGCAAAAAGGAGAGAGGGGGCAGGCTTGCCGTCTTTTTTGTATGGAGGGGGAATCTAATTTGTCTTGCAGATTCTGTTATTGGGGGGATATAGGAGGAGTGTATGAAAGCATTATTTCTGAGTCTTTGCCTGGCGGTGCTCCCGGGCGCGTTTGCCCAAGTGCCGTTGCCCTCTCCGACTCCGCAGAGCGTCATCAGTCCCACGGCTGCGTACGATGTGGTTTCTCCCGTCTATAAGGCGTCTGCCTCCGATGCGGCGGGGGTGGTATTCCCCAAGGTGCAGTACAAGGTATTGCTCGTATCCTCCGACAAGCTGGTCAAGGAGTTTGCCGTTCTGGAAGAGCAGCTGAATAAATGGGGCGAGAACGGCTGGTCTCTGAAGACCCACACTCCGCTGAATAATACGGGGCTGTCCCTGATTATTCTGGAGCGCACTCTCCCGTCCGAGTAAATCTCCAAGAATCCTTTACAAAAAAAGGGCGTCCTTTGCGGGACGCCCTTTTTTAATGAAATCTTTGTCAAGAAAAGCTTAATCAGGCTTCGAGGGCCTTTTTGCGGGTCTTGCGGATCATGCTGTTTACCGTTTCGGACGGCTGGGCGCCGCACTTGAGCCACTTGTCCACCTTTTCAAGGTCGATGGTGTAGTTTTCACCTTCGGTCAGGGGGGAATAGGTTCCGACCTGTTCGATGTAGCGA
>CAZNVW010000127.1:0-7965 GCA_964576595.1 uncultured Verrucomicrobiales bacterium | reverse complement strand
ATCCCCCTTGACCGGGCAAGCGGTTCCCCCGTCTGCCTGGGGTCTCTCGACTGGCACAGGCCCCGCGGCCTTGAAGGACCGACCCTGTTTGAAAAACGACTGCAGGACTACGCCACAGCGGGAATGGGCGTGACAGTCTGCTTTGACAACCCCTATGTCAGGGAAGATCAACTGTCCGACTTTGTCGGCAATACCTTCCTCAAGCAAATACTTGAGCGGAACAGCCTCGGAAAAAATGCGGTCTCCGTCGCCAGCGAACGCCTGGCGAATCACATCGCGCGTGAATTCCCCCAATTGCCCGTCTGGTTCGGTCTGAACGGAAACGTCGCCGCCAATGTCAAAAGATCGGCCGATTATTACAACAGACTTGCGGAGCGTTATCAACGCATCGCCGTACACCCCGCCGACTGCCGTAAAAAAGGACTGTTGAACGGATTGGAACAAAAGGAAAAATTTGAACTGACCGTCAACGATACCTGTCTGGCAAACTGCCCCGTCCGGCGCGAACACATGCAAGTATTGAGCCGCATACGGGAGAACCCCTGCTCCGCGGAACTGCTGCGTGAAAAATTCCGCCTGATACGGGAAGTGGGATGCTCTGTCATAAACCCCGCCTCGACGGCTCCGTCTCTGCTGGCGACGGGGCGGGAATTGCGGGAGTGGCATGACGCGGGATTCCGCCACTTTCGCATACAGTCGGAAAGCCTGCAGAATGAAATAAGCTTTGCCTGGGAATGCTGCCGTCTGATTTTGCCGGACCATCCCGAACTGTCGGGTAAAAAGGCTCTGATCGCAAACGCCCTGATGGGCGAATGGGCCCGCCGGGGAGTAGCCCTGCCCTCGGGAATGCACGGCTTTACCTTTACGGAAATCGAATGAGAACAACCCTGCTGACCCTATACCTCCTTTCCTGGCTGACCCCTCTCGCCTGGCCTGTAGAAGACACAATCCCCCTGCGGTCGTGCCTGCTGCTGGGGCTTGTATTCCTCCTTTTCCTGGGAGCGGGCCTCTTCATGTCCTGGTCATTTGCAAAATCGGGCGACGAGCAGTCCCGATTTACCCGGCGGTTCTTCCTCGCCTTCGGCTATGCCGGATTTGCGTTGGGACTCTTTCAACTCGCGATGGGCGAATATCCGTCCGCAATGGGCGCCCTGAGCGTTTGCTGCGCCCTGCTGGTCGGCATGCTGACTCCTCTCGGACGCGGGAAGACATAAAACGCCGCAATGGCCTTGACTCCGGCCTCTCCCGGTAGTATGCCACCGCGCGTTTTTATGTCTGCGTCTCCCTCCATAGAGGACTACTCCGACCTCCTGTTGAATTACTCCATCAGCCTGATGGAAGCGGGGGCGCACAGCTCGCGCGTCGTGCGCAACGCCTCCCGCATAGCGCAGTCGCTGGGCTTGAGCGTGGCGATCACCGTTTTCCATAAAACCGTGATGATGTCCGTGACCGACCGGGAGCACAGATCCGTCCGCCAGACTCTGATTGGAAAAGTGGAGCCGAGCCCGATCAACTTCAGAGTAATCTCCCGCCTGAGCACCCTGAGCTGGCGCATCCATGACGGTGAAGTGGACTTTCAGGGCTTTGTGGAAAAATACCATGCCATCCTGAAAGAACCTCGCTACTCCCGGTGGCTGGTCCTGTGGCTGGTGGCGGTGGCGAATGCCTCCTTTTGCCGCCTCTTCCAGGGTGACGCCTGGGCCATGGGTGCGGTCTTTCTGGCGACGCTGGCGGGCTTTGGCATGCGGCAGGAACTGGCGAAAAGACACGTCAACCATCTCGGAAGCACCATCTCGTGTGCGTTTGTCTCCGCCACTATTGCGGGAATGGCCACCTGCCTGAACCTCGGAAACACGCCCAACATGGCCCTTGCGACAAGCGTCCTGTATTTGATCCCCGGCGTCCCTCTCATCAACTCCGTCATCGATATACTCCAGGGCTTTGTGATGATGGGCGTCTCGCGCATGATCAACGCGTGCCTCCTGATCATCTGCATCGCCCTGGGACTGACCGGCGCGCTGATGCTGCTCGGAGTGAACACCCTGTAACCTTTTCCCGGCCATGCTTCTCTCCATCCTTTACGACTGCCTTTTTTCCGCGTTGGCGGCCATGGGATTCGCCATCATCTCGAACCCTCCAAAAAAGGCCATTTTCGTAGCGGCCCTGTTGTCTGCGATAGGACACGGCTTCCGCTTTTTCCTGATTAACGGGCTCTCCATGGAAATCGTCAGCGCGACGGCGATCGCCTCATTCACCATTGGCGTCCTGAGCCTGTTCTTTGCTCGATGGATTCATTGCCCGGCAGAGGTCTTTTCCTTCCCCTCCCTGCTGCCGATGATCCCGGGACAATATGCCTATAAAACCATCCTGTGCGTGATGCAGTTCCTCTGGGTCAGGGACGACGAACGCTCCCAAATACTGGTTGCGGAAATGTTCCGGAATGGCCTGACAACCATTTTCATCATGTTTGCCCTCGTCGTCGGCGTCTCCTTCTCCATGCTGAGAGAAGAATCCATGATGATGACCCGGGGAGGAAAGGGGTAGGCATTTGGGGTAAAAAACAGTTCTTTTTCGTCAATAATCAAGGGTTGCCAGCCGTTGGAAAGACGTGTAGAACTTCTCCGTAATGAACGGGTTTTTTGAAAAGATGAATCAGGCCGTGCAAGACGGCAAACTTCTGCCCTCCTCTCGTGAAAACATAGAACTCCTGCTCTCCGGCTCCACCGGGCGGACTCTGGAAGTCGCGAGACAATCAGTAGAGGAACTTGTCTCTGGAGAACAATGGAGCGAACTGAACGATCGCTTCTACAAAACGCTGGCCTTTGGCACGGGCGGATTGAGAGGCCGGACAATAGGCTCTGTAGTAACCTCTGCCGAGCAGGGGCAGGGCGGCCCGAACGATCGCCCCGAGTTCCCCTGTACGGGAACGACGGCCATGAACTATTACAACGTCAGCCGCGCCGTTCGCGGGCTGATCTCCTATGTAAAACGAGCCATGGCGGCTGAGGGACTGACCCGCCGCCCCCGCCTGGTCTTTGGACACGATACCAGACACTTTTCCCGTGACTTTGCGGAATTCTGCGCCAAAGTCGCGGTAGAACTGGGCTGTGACGCCTGGCTCTTTGACGGGCCTCGCGCAACGCCCCAGATCTCGTTCGCCATTCGCGACCTGCGGGCCGACGCCGGCGTCGTACTGACTGCCAGCCACAACCCGGCCCATGACAACGGCTTCAAGGCGTACTGGAACGACGGCGGCCAGCTCGTGCCCCCGCATGACGGAGGCGTCATCGCAGACGTCAACGCCCTGGACAGCGAAGCCTACGAACCCCTCCCCGCCGGGGAACAGGGAACCCTGCAGATACTCGGAGAAGAAGCCGACAGGGAATACGCCTCCCGCCTCAAAACCCTCCTGTTCCGCCCCGAACTCTTTGCCTCGGACAAACCTCAGGCCAAAGTCGTCTACACCAACCTCCACGGAACCGGCGGCCATATCATCGTACCGCTCCTGAAAGAACTGGGCTGTGACGTCGTGACCGTCCCCGAACAGGACATCCAGGACGGCCGCTTCCCCACCGTCAAATCTCCCAACCCGGAAAACGCCCCCGCTCTCGCCATGGCGATTGACCTGGCGAACAAAGTGAACGCGGAAATCGTCATTGCGACAGACCCCGATTGCGACCGCATGGGAATAGCCGTACGCGCCGCCGATGGACAAATGAAACTCCTGACCGGCAACCAGATCGGCTCCCTGCTCGGCTGGCTGCGCTGCCTCACCATGGTGGAAAAAGGCATCCTCAATGACTCCAACCGCTCCCATGCGACGATGGTCAAGACCCTCGTCACAACCACCTTGCAGGATGACCTCGCGCACCACTTCGGCATCGGCGTAGTCAACACACTGACAGGATTCAAATACATCGCCGCGAAACTGCAGAAATACGAAGCCGCCATTCCTGCGGAAAAACGGGGGGACTACCGCTCCCGGACAGAAGAAGAAACCCGGGCCCTGCGGCTCGAGTACAGCCGCTTCTTTGTCTTTGGCGGAGAAGAAAGCTACGGCTACCTCGCCTGCGACTTTGTACGCGACAAGGACGCGAACGCGGCGGCGCTCCTCTTTGCGGAACTGGCGGCCTACGCCAAGAGCGTCGGCAAATCCATCCTCCAACTGCTGGATGAACTCTTCCTTCAGTTCGGCGTTCACCTGGAACTCGGCAAATCGCTCGAAATGGCGGGAGCGGACGGCGCCGCCAAAATCGCGGCCCTGGCGAACTCCTACTCGGCGCAGGCCCCCGTCGAAATCGACGGCGCGAAAGTAGTCGGCGTGCGGGACTATGCCAAACAGGACTTCTATGACAGCGAAGGAGACCTCATCCCCAAGGAAAAAATGACCTTCGTTGACCTGGCGGATGGCCGCTGCTTTGCCGTGCGCCCCTCCGGGACGGAACCCAAGATCAAATACTACCTGTTCTACAAGGGACAACCCGGAAAAGACGTACAGGCGGGTATGGCGGAGGCCCTCGCCTCGCTCGAAAACCTCTGGGCGGCCGTCGAAAAAGACGCTCGCGAGCGCATGGCGTAAACCTTGCCCTCTTTCATCGCACCAAGGAGCCGTCCGGTTTGCCGGACGGCTCTTTTTTTATTCCCGTTCAAAATTCTTTTTTACCCGGAGAAGGAAGCTCTTTACTTTATCCGGCCCTGCCGCTATGTCTCATCCCGTTCTATGAAAATGCTGTGGACGGTATTGCTGTTGATCTTGTCCAATACCTTTATGATGTTTGCCTGGTATGGCCACTTGAAAAAAGAAGGCTATGGAAACAAGGGCTATCTGTGGGTACTGCTCATTAGCTGGGGAATCGCCTTTTTTGAATACTGCCTGCTGATCCCCGCCAACAGAATCGGCTTTGAGGCGGGCATGAGCGCGGCTCAACTCAAAATCATACAGGAAGTAATCACCCTGTGCGTCTTCGTCCCGTTCAGCCTGTATTTCCTCGGCGAACATTGGAAATGGGATTACCTGTGGGCCTTCCTCTGCGTCTTGGGCGCGGTCTTCTTTGTCAACAGGGAACACTTGCTCAGTTAAAAACCATGCCCCCTCTCCTTTGCTTCGACCATGTCGCGTTTGCCTACTCGAACGGGACGAAACTGTGGAATGACCTGTCCTTTGAAGTAAACAGCGGAGAATTCGTCCGCATTACCGGGGCCTCAGGGGCGGGCAAATCCACCGTCCTGCGCTTGTGTGTCGGACTGGAGACCGCCTCCTCGGGCGACATCCGGCTTGAGGGAACCTCCCTGTCCCGCTGGAACATCTTTGAACTCAGGCACCGGGTCTCCTATCTGCCCCAGCTCCCGATGACTCTGGACGGCACGGTCAGGGAGAACCTCCTCCTGCCCTGGACCTTTGCGGCCAACCGCTCCCTCACTCCCCCGACCGGGGAAGCCATGAGAGAAGGCCTGGACAAACTCAACCTGAACGACACCTCTCTCGACACCTCCGCACTATCCCTCAGCGTCGGACAAAAACAGCGAGTATGCTTTTTGCGCACCCTCCTTGTGAAGCCGGATGTCCTCCTGCTGGACGAACCGGAAAGCGCGCTGGACCCCGAAAACAGGGAAATCATCCAGCGTAGCGCGGCTGACTTCAATCGCGGCGGCGGCACTGTCCTGTGGGTAAGCCATAACGACTTCCACCCCTCCCTCAAATACCGGCAATTGGAAATCTCCAAAGGAAAGGCGGCATTCCTCTCATGATCGAACAATTGCAAGAAGCCTTGAAACTGGTGGCGGAACCTGCCGCCGAAAATCGGGACTATCTGGTAATAGGCTGGGTGGAACTGGGCATCTCGGTCATGTTTGTCATGGCGGCGGGAGCCTTGTCCCTCTGGCAAAACCTCCAGCTCACCCGCTCCCTGCTCACCGGAACCATCCGTACCTTCATCCAGCTCATTGCGGTGGGCTTCCTGATCAAATTCATCTTCCGTCTGGAATCGCCCTGGCTCGTCCTCGGGTACTTCGCCGTGACGGCGGTCGTCGCGGCGCAAGTCGTCAGAGGCGCCGTCAAAGAAAAAGGCACCTCCCTCTTCCTGCCGACACTGCTCACCATCCTTTCCGTCGGCTTCATCATTACCTGGTCGGTAGTCGGCATTATCGTCGGCGCGCATCCCTGGTGGGAGCCCCAGTACTTTGTCCCGCTGGGAGGCATGATCTCGGGCAACGTCATGTCGGCCGTATCCATCGGCCTCCGAAAATGGTTCGAAGGCATGCGCTCCCATAGACAGGAAGTGGAAATGAAACTCGTCCTCGGAGCGACTCCGGCGGAAGCGAGCGCAAACATTTTCCGCGAATCTCTCAAACTCGCCATGATGCCGACCATTACCGGCATGATGAGCGTCGGGCTGGTCCAGCTCCCTGGCATGATGACCGGCCAAATATTGGCGGGAGCGGCTCCCGGACACGCCGTCCGCTACCAGATTGTCGTCATGCTGATGCTGACGGCCTCGACCGCGTTTGGCTCCTTCCTGGCCCTCTATGCCGTCAGGAAAAAAAGCTTTGGCGCATTGGCCAACATTATCGTCTCCGACCGGGAGTCGGAAAAAAACTGACCCTCGCTCGACCGCCCTACTCGGCGGACACTCGCCCGGAAAAAGCGCGGGACAAAGTCAGCGCATCCGCATAACCCAGCCCCGCCCCGGCGGGCAGCCCCTGCGCAAGACGAGTCACCTTGCAGTCCAGCCCCTTGAGCAAATGCGTCAAATAATGGGCCGTGGCCTCTCCCTCCACATCGGAGCCGAGAGCCAGTATAACCTCTGTACCGGGGTGCCGTCTGACGCGCTCCAGCAGCCCGTCAATACGCAGATCCTCGGGCTCGACATCATTCAGGGGAGAGAGCTTGCCTCCCAGACAATGATACAGCCCATGATAAACCCCGCAGCGCTCCAGAGGAATAATATCCGCCGCCTGCTCGACAACGCATATCTTGGCCTGCTCGCGCGTACCGTCTGCACAGGCCGGACAAAGAACGCTCTCCGAGAAAAAACCGCACTGCTCGCAAAACAGCACCTCCTGCTCCGATTGCCGGAGAGCCTGAGCAAGCGCGGCGCCGGAATCCCGGCCGCTGCCCAGCAGCCACAGGGCCATCCGCTCGGCGCTGCGCGGGCCGACGCCGGGAAGAGCTTTCAAATGCAGAATAAGCTGCTGGACGGAAGCGGGATAATCGAGAGAAGACAAGGCGGGAATGGGGAAAATAATGGGGAAAACTACTCGGAAGCGGAGGGAGAATCATCCCTCCCTTCCCGGGAAGAAAGAGCGGAAACTGACATCTCCTCCCTTTTCCTCAGAAAAAGAGGATGCCCCCACTCATAAAGAGAAAAACACCAGGCAGTCAGCGTCGCAAACAAAAACCCGGCCTGAAGCGGTACGGGGAAAAAGAAAACATTCCATACCCCCAGAGCCGGAGTCAGCGCGAGCAGAACCATCCACGAACTGAGAAGCAAAAAGAGCGTTTTGAACGGCTTCCTGTAATAAAGAATCGCGCCCGACACAAAAACCATACAGGCGAGGAAAAAAAGCAGACCCACCCACCTGGGCGTCTGCATGACCGCCTCTCCCGCGGAAACGCCCTTTATCCAGTCAAGCCACTGAACCTGGAGAAAATCCAGAGCCCCCAGCGTCTTGATAAACAGGGCGATAACCGTGCCGAACACGCAACTGCCCATCCAGCACAGAAAACGCGGCGACAAATCATGAGAAGAATGTTCTGAATCCATGAGCGAAGTATGAAAAACACTCTATCGGAATATAACGGAGAATAAAGGCGAAAAACGGGAGAGAACACTCTGGTGAACGGAAAATGAAACTCAGCAAAGCGGGAAGCGGCGCATCCTGCCAGATCAGGAGAAAAAAGTGAGAAAAAGTGAATTTCGCCTAAAAGAGCGGGCAGGAGGGAGTTAGGAAGAGCAACGGGGGAGA
>CAZNVW010000126.1:0-7986 GCA_964576595.1 uncultured Verrucomicrobiales bacterium | reverse complement strand
CCTAACTCCCTCCTGCCCGCTCTTTTAGGCGAAATTCAGTTTTTCTCACTTTTTTTCACCTCCGACAGGTTGTTCTTTTTGTTTGACTCCTGAGGCAGCAAAATGAGAATGGCTCCTGTTTTTCCAAATTCATTCATTATCATTGTTATGCCCGGATACGTCTATTTTTTCCTCGCACTGCTTCTGTTGGTTCTGGGGTATTTTTTCTACGGCAAGTTTGCGGAACGCGTTTATCGTCCCCGTTATGATATGGAGACTCCGGCTCATGTTCAGAGCGACGGGGTTGATTTTGTCGTGTTGCCTCCCTGGAAGATATTTTTGATCCAGCTTTTGAATATTGCGGGTCTGGGGCCGGTGTTCGGCGCCTTGTCCGGGGCTCTGTTCGGTCCCTGTTCCCTGGTCTGGATTGTCGCAGGCTGTATTCTGGGAGGAGCCGTTCATGATTTTCTGGCCGCCCTGCTTTCCATGAGGCATGGGGGAGAAAATCTCCCGGAGATTATCGGCAGGTATCTTGGTCCCGTCGCCCGGCACTTTTTGCGCGTGTTGTGTGTTGTTTTGTGCGTTCTGGTCGGAGTGGTGTTCGTTATCGGTCCCGCAGGGATTCTGGCGAGTCTTTCTCCGTTTAGTCTTCTTGTTTGGGCCATTATTATTTTTGTTTATTATTTTCTGGCAACGGTTCTTCCGATTCAAACGCTCATCGGCCGTATTTATCCGGTTTTCGGAGCGATACTTGTGTTCATGGCGACGGGCGTTATTGTCATGTTGTTTGCAAGGGGGTATGTTGTTCTGCCCAATACCGAGTTTTTCACGAATCAGCATCCGGCCGGGCAGAGTGTCTGGCCCATGCTTTTTGTTACGATAGCCTGCGGGGCAATCAGCGGTTTTCATGCTACGCAGTCTCCCCTGATGACGAGGTGCACAGCTTCCGTCAGACTGGGCCGCCCTCTTTTTTACGGCCCCATGGTGGCGGAAGGGGTTATTGCGCTGATATGGGCGACTGTAGGGCTTTCTTTTTATCCTACTACGCAAGTTTTTTATCAGGCGATACAGGCGGAGGGGTCTCCCGCCGGGGTGGTCAAGGAGGCCTGTGTTACTTTGTTGGGGCCGGCGGGAGCTATTGTCGCTCTGGTCGGCGTCGTGATTCTACCGATTACTTCCGGAGATACAGCGCTCCGCTGCGCCCGGCTCATGGTCGCCGATATGTTCGGTATCAAGCAGAGGAGGATACTCCCCCGTCTGGTTATCGCGCTTCCTCTTTTTACGGTTTGTATTGTTCTAACCCAGCTTGATTTTAATGTTGTCTGGCGCTATTTCGGGTGGCTCAATCAGGTTATTGCGACACTGACTTTGTGGGCGATTTCCGTTTTTCTGTTCAAGCATCATCGCTGGCACTGGCTGACGACGCTCCCCGCCCTGTTTATGACGTCGATGTGTCTCACTTATTTTTTCAACGACAGGCTTTGTCTGGGGTTGTCTCTTTCTTTGTCAACTACGCTGGCCCTGATTGTCACTGTTCTTTTGTTCCTGCTTTTTTTGGCAAGGGTTCGCCGTCTAAAGCAGTCTTCCGCCACAGGAGATAAGGGGGATAAATTTGAATGATTGTTGTTCACTGGTCTTGACTTGATTATTTTCCCTTCTAGTCTATGCCACGTTTTCCCAGTTATGAATAATACGCTTCCCGCACTCTGTGTTTTTTTGGGCGTTTTGGGCTTGCAGTCCTGCTGTACTCCCCGGCTCAATACTTCCGGCAAGCTGGCCGAAATCGGCAAAACTCACGAAGGGTTCGAAAGCAAGCTTCCGAATGCCGTCTATCGTAAAAACGGCGTTCTTTATGCCGAGGTAAGGAAGGAGACGTTCAGCCGAACCGCTCCCTTGCTGGAAACGACGTTTTGTCCCGATGCCGGGGCGGATGGTTACGAGGTAGTCACGGATACTGCGGAAGGCAGCCGGCTTTACTATTTCCCCCTGATGACGACACAAGGCAGTCTCCCCATGAGCAAGGAGTTGTATCTGGCCCAGCTCAAGGCGGGGCATTCCATGTTGATTCCAGGAGATCAGTTCGACAGGTCCCAGGCAATCAGGGTTCCTGTGAGCAAGGTGATTTCCGACAAGAAGGCCAGTACGCTTCAGATGCAGGCAGAGAGCGAGAAGCCCGTCGTCACACAAACCAATACGACACCAACGCATTCGTTGATGAGTCCTCTGGTGGCTCTTGACGCGCTGGTTGTAGATACGCCTCTTACTCTGGCGGGAGGGGTTCCCCTGGCTATAGGCGGGGCTCTTTACAAGGGAGGCGAATATGTCGCCGTCAAGACGGCCTCCCTGTTTTCTTCGGAGGAGGTTTCCTCCCAGCCGGAAGGGCAGGAGGTCGTGTCTTCAGAGGAATCAAACGCGATTGAGGTTTTGGCTCCGGCGGCTCCGATAGCGCCGACACCTTCTTCGGAGGCCGATTCCGTTCAAACGGAGGTTCCCCAGGAGGCTCATTAGTCCGTTATCTTCCTGGGGCGGTGTTTCCCCGGTTTACCGGCCAGGGACAAAGCTCGCTTACAAAGATCCCCTTCTCCGAAGGATGTGTGCTTTCATCTCCCGGGATTACCAGTCCGGGCCGGAGAAGGGGAAAATTATTTTGTAAGAAAACGGGTACTACTCAAAAAGAAAGTTCTCATCAACAGGGAGCGCCTGAGGCAAAAAAATGTTCTCCCAAATGGAACAGACAAAAGCATTTTAATTGTAGGGTATTCAAAGAGACGTTGAGGAGTAAATCTCCTCAAGGGCTTTGACGGCATTTTACGGATTTCATATCCGCAGGCAAGTAAAATTCTTGCGCAGGTATAAACGCAGTCAAAAGGAAATAGAATCTCCCCAGTTATTTTATTATCAGTAATTTAAAAATAATATTATTTTTTCTTCCGATTTTCTCCATACAAGGTGATGGAGAAAATTGTCTTCGAATGGTTTCCGGTGTCTCGATGTAAATAGTTCCTTTTTTGAGTATATATTAGATTGTTTCACGCCCTGTTTGCCGAAAGTTTCCTTGAGCAAGGGTTCAAGGTCAAAAGATACCCCATTCGACTACGGATATGAAATCCGGGGGTCTTTTTTTCCCTGTTCTTTTATTTTCATTCTTCCGCAAGGTGCCCGATCAGCCGCCCAAAGGGGTTTTTTCTTCAGGATATAAAAAAGGGGCACCCGCCGCCGGATGCCCCCAGGATGTGTTTTCTTCCGCCGCTTTTATTTCCGGGGAGAGTTTGCCGTTTCAGCGGGGCGTTCTCCATGTACGAGCGTCTTCTTGCCATTCCAGGAGACGGCCTCTATGCGAGTGGAGCCTTCAGGGTATTGGACGAGGGTCGAGGTGTTATCCGGGGAGCCTGTGCCAACCATGGTGATGCTGGTCAGCTGGTCTCCCTTGTAGGTTTCAAAGACGGTGACGTTTTTCCATACTTCGTGAGATATGCGGAATTTGTCTCCTTCTTCTGTCAGGCCCTTGTCAAATTCACCTGTTGTTTCCTGGCGGTTTTTATAGGCGTCTACGCTATTGGCGCTGATGTAATAGATTACGGGGCTCGCGGGTTTCGGGTACTTTTTCGCGTATTTGATCAGATCCTGGCATTCTTTTTCCGTGATGGTCATCTGACCGTCGGAATAGTCGTCCAGCAGGCGGTCAATAGGTTTCAGCATGCCTACTTTGACAAAGAAGTCCGTCAGGTCCTGCTTCTGTACGTTGCAGGCGTTTTTCATGAAATTCAGTTGTAATTGTCCATTGGATAATCCCTGATCATTTGTGTTGCGTACAATTTGGAAGATATCGGCATACATGTCCGGGTTTCCCTGTCTGGCCGCGCCAAAGTAGAGTTGCAGCTGCCACAGCGGCCCCAGTTTGACAAAGTGGTCGTGTACTTCCATTTTTTGTCCGTTGGGGCCATCTTTGTGGCGGAAATCGGGCCCTTTCTGGCACAGCCAGTTCTCCCCGTTGACAAGGGCGCTGTTCAGGTAGGCGTTAAAGCGGCCGCCGATGGCTCCGCCGATGTTTTCATGTTCCAGACGGAGGTTGGCCGGGTTCAGGTTGAAGTTTACCCAGGCGGAATAGATGTTGTTGGTGACTTCGGAGGTCGAGACCCATTTCATGCCGGGGCGGGTCTGATTTACATGGCCGAATTCGTGCGCGATTCCCCAGGATTCTTTTTTCACTTTTTCCGGGTTCGCCAGTCCTTCCATGGTGTTGTCATGGAAGGCGGCTCCCACGCCATCGGCGTGCATGAAGCCATTCCAGATAACACGGCCAAACATTCTGTTTTTGGGGCGCGCTTTGTATTTGTCGAGGCCCATGATCTGTTGTTCGAGCGCGATAATCTGGTCGTAAACGTCAATTAGTTCGAGCCCCTTGTCCGGACAGTTTTTTTTCAGGGAGTCCACAGAGTAGGCCAGAGCCACCCGATTGCCCTGTATGTCCATGATGTCCGTTACGGCATGGTCAAGCAGGTATTTCCATTCTTTGTCCTTGGAGGCGCTCCACTCCGGGGTGCGTTTTTCTCCCCGTTTCAGAACGGAGCTGAATACGCCGTTTACTTTGCCTGAAGAGATTTTTATTTTGACGTCCGGGGCCTTGGGGTTGTCGGTAAAGTAGCTGATGTAGCCCAAGCCCTTGTTTTGCACGGTAAAGGTATTTTTTCCCGTGCGCAGGGGGTAGGTAGAGGATTTTCCGTCTTTTCCGAAGTCTTGGACGATAAGTTCCAGTTTTTCTCCACGGGTGTTTCCCACTTCGATGACTGCTTCTTCTCCTTCTTCAAAGAAAATGCCCGTCGGATTTTCAAAGCGGTTGTAGTTGCTTGTTTTCAGTTTTCCGGCGACCGTTTCGAGTTTGGGGTATGCCTCATATGTTTTTTCCCTGTGAAGTTTTTCGTATTTGGCCGCTATGGCTTCTTCTGCAGAGACGTTTTTTGAGGCCTGTTTAAATTTGGCGGTTTGTCCGGTGGCAGGCGATACGAGGCAGGGGGTCACGGCCAATGCCGCCGCGATAGTGATAAGGGTGATTTTTTTCATTGTAGAGGTGAGAGGGAAAAGGAGAGGACAATGCTTTCCTGATATTATGGAGGAAAGGTAATCTACTATTCTTATACGGACAACGAAAATTTTTATTCACTAAAAAATCATTCTTTTTTCTCTTCTCTTTTTCCCCGCAGGTTATTTTCGACTTTTTCCCGCTTCCGCCTTATGGCAGGAATAGGCCCATGCGGATTATTTTTATGGGTACAGGCGAGATTGCCCTGCCCTCTTTTCAGGCGCTGATTGAATCAGGCACAGAGGTTACAGCTCTCATTACCCAGCCAGACAAGCCGACAGGCCGACACCAGACGCTGACTCCGCCTCCGCTCAAGCCGGTGGCCGAGGCGGCAGGTATTCCCGTGCTTCAGCCTCACTCGCTCAAGACAGAAGAGGCTCTTGCCGCCGTTGCCGCTCTCAGGCCCGATTTGCTGATTGTCATGGCCTACGGGCAGATTTTGTCCCGGGAGCTGCTGGATATTCCCCGAATCGGCAGTGTGAATCTCCACGCTTCCCTGCTGCCCCGCCACAGGGGCGCCTCCTGTATTCAGGCGGCTATTTCGGCAGGCGATCAGGAGACGGGCGTGACTCTGATGCATATTGTCCAGGCTCTGGATGCGGGAGATATTATTGCCCGCATTGTCCGCCCTCTTTCTCCGCAGGACACGGGGGAGCAGGTGCATGACGATCTCTCGGTTCTGGCCGCCCGGCTGCTTATGGAGACTCTCCCCAGTATCGAGGCCGGCACCGCCCTCCGCCAGCCCCAGGACGAGGGGCTTGTTACCTACGCGCCCAAGTTGCTGAGGCATCATGGAGAGCTGGACTGGAGCCGCCCAGCTCTGGAGCTGGAGCGACAGATACGGGCCTATTCTCCCTGGCCCGGTACCTACACGATGTTTACGGACGCCCGCGGCAAGAGGAAGAAGCTCAAGATTCATCCTCCCGTTACGATACAGGACTACCCCCCCGCCCCGGCAGGGCAAATTTTGACCGCTGCGGGGGATACTCTGGTGGTATCCTGCGGTTCCCAGGCTTTGCAGTTTCACGTTCTACAGCCCGAGGGGGGGAAGATGATGACCGCCCGCGCTTTTCTCAACGGGCAGTCCGTTTCTCCCGGGGAGCGGTTCGGCGCATAAAAAAATCGCTTTTTCCCCCGCAAGGGGGTAGAGTCCGCCCGTCTTTTCAGCATTGTTTTCTCCATGGCGGAATCTTTCAATATCAATAGTCTTAACGCGGCCCAAAAGCAGGCCGTGGAGACCATTCACGGTCCCGTGCTCATTCTTGCCGGAGCGGGCACGGGCAAGACGCGTACTGTCACCTGCCGCATCGCCCACATGATTGAGCGGGGGATAGACAGCCGCCACATCCTGGCCGTGACGTTCACCAACAAGGCGGCCAATGAGATGAGGGAGCGCGTTTCCGGCATGCTGACGCGCAAGCAGGCCAAGGGGATCTCCATTTCCACGTTCCATTCTCTGTGCGTCAAGCTGCTCCGGGAGGATTGCGGCAAGCTCGGCTACAAGGAAAATTTTTCCATTTTCACGGGGAGCGATCAGAATGATATTCTCCGCAAGCTTATTATCCGCCATGGCGGCCGGACGGTAAAGGTAGAGCCGCGGGAGGTGCTCGCGGAGCTGGGACGCGTCAAAAACAAGGGCGGTTCGACCGAGATGATCCGGGATTCTTTTATTGCGGGTATCGCCCAGCATTATATGCGCGATCTCCGGGCGCAAAACGCGATGGATTTCGACGATCTTCTTGTTCTGGCCGAGAAGTTGCTGCGGGAGAATGCCGATGTCCGGGAGAAATGGCGTGAAAAGTTCCGCTATGTGACTGTCGATGAGTTTCAGGATACCAATTCCCTGCAAATGAGTTTGCTCAATCAGCTTGTCGGCAGGGAGCAGAATGTCTGCGTCGTCGGGGATGACGATCAGTCGATTTACGGCTGGCGCGGCGCGGATATTACCAATATTCTGGAATTCGAGCGTTTTTTCCCCAATCCGACAGTTATTAAGCTGGAGGAGAATTACCGCTGTACGAAGCCTATTCTGGACGCGGCCAACAGTCTCATCAAGAATAATGCCGGGAGGCGGGAGAAGCAGCTCAGGACCAGCCGCACCGGCGGCGCCCCCGTCCGGGTTATTTCCATGCCAGGGGATCAGGAGGAGGCCGAGTTTATTGTGGAGGAGATTCACCACGCGAGGAGGAAGACGACCCGCCCGTGGGAGGATTTCGCCATTCTTTTCCGGGCCAATACGCAGAGCCGGGTTATTGAGCAGGCGTTGCGCGACAGGCAGGTGCCCTATCGCATGGTCGGCGCGCAAAGTTTCTTCGACAAGGCCGAGGTCAAGGACATTATTGCCTATCTCGGCATTCTGGCCAATCCGGAGGCCGATTTGTATCTTTTGCGCGTTATCAACAGTCCGGCCAGGGGGATTGGGGAGAAGACGATTATTCTGGCTACGGACTGGAGCCGGGATCACAATCAGAGTGTCTGGGGCGCGCTGAATGATCCGGAGCTTACTTCTCTTCTGTCGAAAAAGGCGCAGAATGCCGTCGCCGAGTTCATCGAGTTGATGGATCGCTACCGGGCCAGGTTTGAAGAGCAGACGGGCGTCCAGGAGAATCCCGCCGATATTCTCCGCGATTTTCTTGATGAGATCGCGTACGACGATTATGTGCGCCATCATTGTAAATCAGAGACCGAGATGGAAAAGCGTCTCGGTACTATTGGCGAAATTGTCGGTTCTTTCCGCGAGTTCGGCGCTTCCGGCAGGGGTATTCAGCAGTTTATTGAGAGTATGACTCTCGACAGCAGGGATGACGACGATGATGTAGAAAAGAAATCGGGCGTCTGTCTTATCACGCTTCATGCGGCCAAGGGGCTGGAGTTCCCTCTTGTTTATCTGGTCGGTCTGGAGCAGGGCATTCTGCCCCACAAGAGGT
>CAZNVW010000125.1:0-8046 GCA_964576595.1 uncultured Verrucomicrobiales bacterium | reverse complement strand
AGCGCGTATCGGATATTCTGAACAGGAGAAGGTCTCTTACTCTGCCCATGATGAGGAAGCTTTCTTCCGGGCTTGGCATCCCCATGGATGTACTCACGCCAGACTACGAGCTTGAAAAGCCGGGCCCTCGGAAGGTGAAGGTGCAAGAAACCGCCTGAGAAAGCCTGCGGGTTTCAATCCAGAGGGGGCAGCATTTGCTGCCTCCTTTTTTGTGTCAATCAACATCCGGCAATGCACTCGCCGCTTCCCTGAGCTGTTCAATGTCAGGACGAATATAGACCTTATGGACATTCTCCGAATCATGCCCAACGAGCTTCATTGCCATGCCTTCTGAGATCCCCAGACTCTGGATTGTGGTTGCACACGTAGCTCGGATGCTGTGGAATGTCTTCGAGTTTACGACGCGCCGCTTGCCGCCCATAGGGGAGGAGGCCACGCCTATCTTGTAGGCACGGAGCAGGGAGCCGAACTCAGCAGAGGCATTCACTTTGAGCGCGTATAACCCCGGATGCAGGAGGTCTGACGGCTTGTCGCCCCTCTTCTCCATCTCTGCCTTTGCCCAAGCGCAGAACGGCGCCCTCATGGGCTGAGTGAGAACCTTCCCGGTTTTCCCGGTCGTAATGTTTACGACTCTGTTTACGAAATCGAACTGATCCCACTTCAGGGCAAGAATATCTCCGAGGCGCTGCCCGTAGGTTTCATAGCAGCACCGGACGGCGGAAGACCATTCTGGAGGGAAGTTGGCAATCATGAAGCGGATTTCTTCCAGGGAGAACGCTTCCTTTTTGATCTTCTCCTCTGTCGTGTCCTGCGGTATCTGGATTCTGGAGAAGGGATTCCGGTTGATTATCTCAGAGTCAAAGGCGTCATTGAATGCGGCGCACAGGTGGGCCACGTCCTTCCTGACGGAGTTTGCCCGGACTTCCGCTCTCCTGGACTCGACGAACCGCTTGGCGTCTTCCCGCTTGATTTGGTGCATGGGCTTGTCTGCCTTTGAGCCCAGGGACGAGCAAAAACACTTTGAGGCGCTCCTCATATTCGTGTGAGTCACCTTTGTGACATAAGGCTTCCGACGTTCGAGATACTCCTCAAGGAACTTCCTCACGGAGATGTTATTTTGCTCCTCCTCAACAGCGCATTCCTTTTCCGCAATCTTCATGCCCTCGATCAAGGCGCGGTTCTTGGCTTGCTTCTGATTGAGCCTTTCCCCCTTGAATAAGCCGCCCTCGACGGGTACTTTCGTTGACCTTCTTTTCTGCGTCCCGTCCGGGGTAGTGAAGGAAATGTACCAGAACTTGGACTTTGGGTCCGTGTTGATGCTGGCGTTTTTTGGCGCACTCATGAGGTATTGTCGTAAACGTGAATCGTAAAAGAGTCGTAAACAACTCAGTCGAACTTAGTTCGCTCATGATGTCCGCAAACCCTGTAAAATCAAGGGTTTTCTGCACTTAGTGCAAGTCAAGTTTGGTACGTGGGCAGGGATTTGAACCCTGGACCAATTGGTTAAAAGCCAACTGCTCTACCGCTGAGCTACCCACGCACTAGCGCCGCAAAGGGCGCGGCGATTTAGCCCTAAAACCGATTTTCTGTCAATACAAAAGCATAAAAAAGCCCTTTTCAGAGCGTATCGCTCCGAAAAGGGACGGGAAAAATTCAGCTCGGCTCCGGGGTGGAGCCAAGGGCATTCAAGCCCATTTTTCGCGCCATTCGGCAGGTACCCGGCAGGGTTTGCCCTGGGGCATCTGGACGAGAGCGAGCGTCTGGCAGACATGGAGCAGGCGGGTATCGTCCGAGTCGCGGTACATGTCGAACTCGAATTTGAAGGAGGAGCGGCCCACTTCGGACAGCCGCCCTTCTATACGCAGCACATCTCCCAGCCTGCCGGGGCGGATGTAGTCAGCCTCTGTCCGGACGACGACCGGAAACAGCCCCGCCGCGCTCATATCCGTCAGGTTCATGCCCATGACCGCCGCCAGCTTGGTGCGGTTCACCTCTACCATTCTCAGATAGGCCAGATTGTGCACGACTCCCCCGCAGTCGGTGTCGAAGAACATGACTTCTTCACGGGTAGTCAAGGACGGGCGTTCGCTGTGTTCGGTCATGGGGGGATGTTTTCAGAGGGATTGCAGAGGGTCAATCCGGATTTGTGTCCGGGCGGAACATTCTCCTTGAATCTTCCGCCCGGAGTGACGACTGTTTAGAAGCCTTCGATGATTTCGCAGCTGAGGTCTTTCAGTGTGACTGTCTCCGGTTTGATGTCCTTTGCCGGAGTTTCCGGCAGGGCGGGCATGTCGGCCAGGGCTTTGGCAAGCTGGCCGTGTACTTTGGCGGAGGAATGCTGACCGTTGGCGCAGCTGTGCCGCCACCAGAAGACCTTTTTGATTTCCATGCTGCCTTCGGGGCGGGCTGAGGAGGAGTCCCCTTCAAACAGGCGCGGCAGGATGGACTTGATGACTTCCGCGTCTTCGTCCGAGAATCCGGTCAGGGAGGCGAGCTGCGGGTTGATGGAGCCGTAGAAGACATAGGTCCCGCCGTCTACGCGGTGCTTCATCCCCATGGTATCCGAGGATTTTTTGGTGCCGTCTCCCTCATTGCTGACGCTTTTTGTAATCTGGATGGACGTGATATTGACCGGCTCAAGGCTGAAGGCGGGCTGTATGCTGACCGGGCCGCGAATGCCGATGGAGACGCCCTTGTCGGAGTCCTTGTCCTTTTTGTCGCCCTTGAAGGCCAGAACCTGACCGAAGGCGCGTACGTCAAACCACGTTTCACAAGCCTTTTTGGTTGTGTCTTCTTTGCTGAGTTTCAGCTTGAGGAGTTCGTCGGCGCGGTTTTTGAGAGTCAGGAAGCCATCTGTGCGTTTTTCATCGGACTGGACAAAGACGCTTTGTCCCATGTCCATGAGGCGGTCGCGGATTTTTCGCTTCAGGCAAACGTCGGAGAGCTCTCCGTTGCCGTCGAGGGTGATACGGGGTCTGTTGCCGTTCAAAGGATCACCGTTGGGGTTGGCGTTTTTAACGGTGAAGATGACGGCGAAGTCGATTTTGTTTTTCAGTGACATGGTATGAGAATAGGTGGAAGGTTAGTTGTTTTCGTCGGAAGGGGAGAGCTCCGGGTCTTTTTCCTTCTTGAGCAGGACGGCCCTTTGGCAGTGGTAGCCGAGAAGAAAAGCACCTGTAAGCGGACTGTCGTTCATGAAATCGTCCTTTTCAAACAGGGACATGATTTCATCAAGCTGGGTTTGGAAGAAGTGTTCCGCCGCCGCTCGTTTGCGTTTGATGATCTGTCTGTAGGGGATCAGCGCCTTTTCAAGGATGACCCAGGTTGATGAAGGCCGCTCGGAAAAGCGCTGCATCAGTTTTTCCGCGTTGGTGGAGCGGCTTTCCCTGTTCAGGAACAGGGCGTAGTTTTCCTCGCGTTCTGCGACGGCCAGCAGGCGGCCGTACAGGTAACTGCGATCCGTTATGTTTTTGTCAAGACTCATGGAGTAATGTTGGTCGAGGTGTTGATATTTGTAGAGGGCACAGGCGATGCCGAGGAGTTTTTCCCATTCCCACCACTCCATTGCGATTTTGTTGCTCGCTCTGCGGATGCAGGAGGCGACGAGGTCGGGGGGGACGGGGCGCCGGTCAATAATGCAGGGAAGGAGGCGCTGAATGGTTTGGCGGCGCAGTTTTTCGTCAATGTTGCTGCCATAGGCGGCTTCCGCTATGTCGCGGGGCGCAGGCGCGCCGACGAATATTTTTTCTGTGGAAAAATGCTGAAGCCAGGAGCACTCCGTATGCCAGTGCAGTAGGTTGTCCAGGTAACAGGAGGGCGGCAGTTCGTTGAAGTAGGTGACGGCCAGTCGCCCCGGACTGGCGGAATCAAGGGCGAGGATAAGTATATCGTTCCTGTTTTGAATATCCTGCCGATTTTCGGGGAGTACCAGTTTGTCGTGGTAGCCTTTGAGCGTGGCGGCGACTTGCCTAGCCGTGTATTCCGCTGTATCGGCTGCCTGCTGTTGTTTCTCACTTTCCTCTGGATCGCAAAAATCCAATGAGTTGGAAAAGGGCGTGGGTACATCCAATTCTCCGGCGGACCAGGCGATGATGCACAGGGAGCCGTCGCACATGCCTTGTTTGGAGATGAGCCAGCGAAGGGCGTTGTGGGCTTTTTGCGTGATTTCGCTGCCGACTCCGCATACTTCCGACGCATCGCAGAAACGCCCCCGGAAGGTAAAACCGCTCTGATCGTTGGAGGAGATGATTTTGGCGCCGTCGCCGGCGTTTCTTATTTTTGCCGGGTGCTGTTCCGCCAGAATGAGTTCCTGACCCGTTACATAGCAGAGCCCTGTTTCCCCTTCCTGAGAGATAATGAAATTTTTCCAGGAGTCGTACAGTTCCGGACAGGCCCAAACCCGGCCATTCTCAATGCCGGGAATCTGCACCTCCCAGCGTATCAGGGCGTCGGCTGGGGTGCCGGGCGCCGTGAGTTTATAAATGGGTGGAGCGGGGGCATCGTTATTCTCCCATTTCATGAGGATTTTGCCGCTTTTAGGGGAAACGGGCAGGACATTGGGGAAGCGCTCTGCAATTTGCCCGATCATGGTACCTTGTTTGACGAAGGAAAGGATGGCCTGGAGGAGGCGATTGCCGGGGGCGAAGGCCGCCCAGGAAGAGAGTAGGGCGACATAGTCCGCATGCCCGGATTTGGCTGCTTTACCCGTTTTGCCTTCGGTGACAAAGTCGAGAAAGTCGCCGGCGACGTATTGAAGTTTGTCGCAGAGGGGGTGAGGGCAGAGGCCGCTTGTCCTGCCTGCGGATTTTTCCGTGGCGGGCATGATGGTCGTCGTATCGTCCGGCGCGTTTGTTTTGGCCTCTATTAATTTGCCCTGCGCGTCCAGAACAAGCGTGATCTGGGAGTGCTGGGTGGTATGAAAGATGGGGAGCAGAGGCGTGATGGCGCGGCTGTAGGCGTTTTTCCCCGTTCCGAACTGACGGCTTTCAAACGTACCTATGGCGTCGAGATTGTTCTCGTAGGTCTGATAAAGTTTGGAGAGCAGATACATGAAGAGAGAAATTAAAGTTCCGGAATCAGGGTGTTGTCATTCAGGCCGCAGGATCTGGGCGGAGAAGGAATCATTTCGCGCTGGAATGTCGAAAGGGGGCATTCCTCCGGGCGGACGAATTCAATGACCCCCTGTTTCATCCTGGGAGTCCAGAATCGGGCGCGCAGTTCATTTTTCCCGGTTTCATCGGGGTAATCGAATCCATGAAACATGAGGCCGTAGGAGACTTCCCCCTCATCGTCGTCATAGACCCCTTCCCCTTCATTAAAGGTGCAGGGTTCAACATATCCCTGGCATTCTCTGGAGCCCAGGCAGACGTCGCGGCGGCCGCCTTTTTCAATCATGCGCCGGGCGATGGCGAAGTGCTTGCCGTCGTTGCGGTCCTGCGCCATGTCGGGGCGGTGTGGGTTCCATTCAAAATGGGCGAGTACCTGATATTCCACATCGGCAAGGTAGGTGTAAACGGAGAGATCCGCGCCGCTTTCATGGTACTTGATCAACTTCATGTTTTTCGATTCCGTCCGGATGCGCTTCATGACGCGAACCTTGTCAATGTACCAGACGAAAGTGGGCTTCCAGTACACGCTCTTGATAATCCCTTTCAGGGCTTCATAAGTGGGCAGGTGATAGGTGCATTTCTCTCCGCCCATACGGGTGACAGGATCTGTAAACAGGGCGTATCTGCCCCGTACTTTGAACTCTACCTGATTTTTCATGGGAAAATGATATGAATTTTAAGAAAGGAAAGATTCTGGATTATATGTTCTGAAGTCTTTTTCGGGTTGGAGGAAGCCCAGATGCTGATCGTAATATCCCTCCGACAGACACAAGACATCGAACGCATCGCTCAGATGATAGAAATATTGATTAAAATAACCGTACTTTTTGAAGCCTTCAAGGCAATTCGTGAAAAAGGAGACGGAGTACCGTTGCCCCTCCTTGAGCAGCGCTTTGATCCTGATCCAGTCGTCTTTGCTGGAAGGATGTTTGAGTTTGGACAGTTCATCAATAATGGCCTTGCCCCGTCCGTAGGGAACGAGGACGCCTATATTGTCCTGGTCAATGACTTTGTACGCCTGGGCGGCTGATTCGAAGGACTGGGGGAGAGGGAAATTTTCCAGTCTGTCCGGGGCTAGGCGATCGGCGTTCTTTTTGGGAATGTCGTTTGTCGAGAGCAGATCGAGAAGAGTTGTATTGAGGTGCTCGACAGGAACCGTATAGGACATTTTATTGCGAAAGAGTTCATAAAAATACTCGAAGTAGCGGAGGAGAATTTTCTCACCCAGGGGCTGATGGTCGAATTCTTCGGGAGATTGATTGTATTCCCGCAGAATCTGTTCCGTTTTTTCTTTCCCCTTCTTGATGGTTTCCAGTGAAGAGGACTGGAGATATTCCAGTTCGGGCTCCGGATTGACCAGAATAACTTTTCCCGAAGCGGACAGCCCGTCGCGATTACAGCGGCCCGCGGCCTGAGTGACGGAGTCGAGCCCGGCTGAGCTTCTGATGACGATGTCGAAATCCACATCGACTCCGGCTTCGATCAGCTGTGTCGTGATGCAGATGACTTTTTTGCCTGCCTTTTTTTTCTCCCGTAAAGAATCCTTGCCTATCTCGGACTCTATAATGGAGGAACGATGGGCAGGACACATGTAGGTGCTGAGGTGGTGCACTTCATACCCCTCTAACCGGCAGGCGGAAAAGAGCCGGTGCGCCAGCTTTTTCGTATTAACGATAAACAGGACGCTGTTTCCATGATCTGCTTCGGTTTTGACCAGTTCCGCCAGTTCTTCCAATGACCAGCCCCCGTCTTTTAGGCGGGGGGAAAAGGCCAGCTCCCTGTAGCGGGAGAATTCATGAAAATAGTGCAGGTAATTGGGGACAATGTGGGGCCGGTCACCGTCAAGTTGGAGGGCGCCTTTTTTAGTATCTACGTGGCTCAGAGTTGGCTGGGTGGCTGTACAGAAAACGGTTGTGGAGCCGCCTATGTCGGTCAGGAAATTGACTGCGTTGTTGAACAGGTGGATGGAATGAAGCGGAAGTGTCTGGATCTCGTCGAAAATCAGGACGGAGCGTGCCAGGGAATTCATTCGACGTGCGTGAGACGCCCCCGAGGAGAACAGGGCATTTAGAAATTGAACGGAGGTCGTGAATACGATGGGTGCATCCCAGCTCTGAATGGCTCTTTTATAATCATCGTCGTCCTTGTCGGGAATCAGATTTGAATGGTGCTCCAGTACGAGATTACCGGCTTCGTCTTCGAGTGCTCGCCTTGCGGCCTTAACGTTTTGCTCAATGATGGAGGTATAGGGAATGACGTAAACGATTCTGTCCAGATCGTGTTTTTGGGCATGAGCCAGGGCAAAACGCAGGCTGGCCAGAGTTTTGCCACCGCCGGTAGGCAGGGTAAGAAGGAATTGCCCCTGCTCTCTGGCGGCATTTTGCAGGCAGAGATCGGAAATTTCCTGACGGAGTATATTGACGGGCGTTTGAGGACTGGATTGAAAGGAGTCGATGTGGGCATTCAGGCGATCAAGCATCCCGGACCAGTCTGGCCGGGATGGTGTTTTGTCAAACTCCCCCGCCGCGCTGATTTGGTCAGCTTCTACAAGGCTGCTGAACAGGAAGCGGGAGAGAAGATTCCAATAGAAAAGATAAATTGTGCTGCCCTTGCCTGCTGCTTTCGCGGAAAATTGACGTACCTCTTCACGGAAGGGAGTGGACTCGAATAAAATCCGGATTTTTTCTTGAAGTTCAAACGGAATATCGGCTTCAAGCTCATCGTAATGCGTTTCCGCCGAGGGCTTTTCTAGCCGTTTGAGCATGTTGTTTTCTCCGGACGGGGTGAGACTGTCTATCAGGCCGCCATTGTGATGGGAGAAACTGCACAGGGTCAGGAGCTGTTTGACGGCCTTGAGCTCCAGTTGATCGGAATGGCAGTGATGCCAAAGAAATTGCCCTCCGGCGGTGGCGTGATCGACGCTTCCCTTTTTCTGAGG
>CAZNVW010000124.1:0-8084 GCA_964576595.1 uncultured Verrucomicrobiales bacterium | reverse complement strand
CCGGGATCAGGAGAATCGCTTGACGACGAGGGAGTCGTTGTGACCGCCGAAGCCGAAGGAGTTGCTCAGGGCGTAGTCGATTCTCTTTTCACGGGCCTTGTTGGCTACGTAGTCGAGGTCGCATTCCGGGTCCTGGTTTTCCAGGTTGATGGTCGGCGGTATGATGTCATCCTGCATGGCCATGAGACAGGCGGAGAGTTCGATGGCTCCGGCCGCGCCGAGGAGGTGGCCGTGCATGGACTTGGTGGAGCTGACGAGCAGACCGTTTTTGGCCCAGTCGCCAAAGGCGGCTTTGATGGCTTTTGTTTCCGCGATGTCGCCGAGTCCGGTCGAGGTGCCGTGCGCGTTGACGTAGCCGATCTGGTCGGGGGTGACGCCTGCGTGCTCGATCGCCATTTTCATGCAGCGGATGGCGCCGTGGCCTTCCGGATGGGGGGCGGTGAGGTGGTAGGCGTCGGCGCTCATGCCGTAGCCGACGAGTTCGCCGTAGATTTTGGCTCCGCGAGCCTGGGCGTGTTCAAGGGTTTCGAGGATCAGGACGCCGCCGCCTTCACCCATGACAAAGCCGTCGCGGTCGATGTCGTACGGGCGGGAGGCGCGCTCCGGCTCGTCGTTGCGGGTGGAGAGGGCCTTCATGTTGCCGAATCCGGCAAGTCCGGTGGAGAGGATGGTGGCTTCCGCGCCGCCCGCGAGCATGATGTCGGCGTCCCCGAACTTCATCAGGCGCCAGGCTTCGCCGATGGCGTGGTTGGAGGTGGCGCAGGCGGTGACGACGGCCATGTTCGGGCCGCCGAGGCCGTGTTCAATGGAGACGATCCCGCTGGCGATGTTGCTGATCATGTAGGGGATCATGAAGGGGGAGACTTTGCCCGGTCCCTTTTCGACGAGTTTTCTGTGCTGCTCTTCAAAGGTGCCGAGGCCGCCGATGCCGGAGCCGATGATGACGCCGATGCGGTCGCGGTTTTCCTTGTCGAGTTCGATGCCCGAGTCGGTCAGCGCCATGGATGCCGCCGCGACGGCGAATTGCGTGTAACGGTCAACGCGGCGGGCGTCTTTCGGAGATTTGAAGAAGGGGGCGGGGTCAAAGTCCCTGATTTCCCCAGCGATCTGGGTGGAATAGGGAGTCGGGTCAAGGGAGGTGATGCGGGAGATACCGCTACGCCCGGCCTTAAGGCCTTCCCATGTAGATTTCAAGTCATGCCCTACGGGGCTGATGACGCCAATGCCGGTGATTACAATCCTACGGTCAGTCATGATCGTGTAACGGGCATCATGCCCTTGGGTTTTTCTATACGCTTGTCACGCAATGTCAAGTATCGAGTGCCCCGTGGGAGGGGGCACTCGAAGAAAAGGGGCTTGTCAGGCGTCTTTCCGGGAGAGGACGGGGTTTTTCTTTGCCGTGCTGCCGTCGTCTTTGCGGTAGTTTACTTTTTTGGCATCGAGGAGGGGTTGGTGTTTTTGCCACCGGGCGAGGAAATCCTGCTCGTTTTTCCGTTCCTGGGGCGTCCATCCCGCTTCGGCGATGGCAAGGGCACGGGGGAAGATGACGTATTCCCATTTGTCGAGGGTATGCAGGTACTCGCTCCAGCAGTTGCCCTGTACGCCTACGATGCGTTTTTCCTGTTCGGGGGTGGTGCCTTCGGGGACGGGGTTGAGGTTATATACTTTTTCCAGGGGCAGGTTGCCGCCGATCTGGTCGTATTCCGGGCCTTCGGGTCTTTTGCCCTGGATGTAGTCGAGATAGCAGTGGGAGTTGGGCGTCATGATGATTTCATTGCCGTTTTCGAGGGCGTGTTTTGCCCAGTCCCAGCTTCTCCAGACCATCATGGTGGCTGTTTTGGAGAGTCCGCCTTCCTGGATTTCATCCCAGCCTATCAGTTTTTTGCCCTTGCTGTTGACGATTTTTTCGACGCGGCGGATGAAGTAGCTTTGGAGTTCATGTTCGTTTTTGAGTCCGTTTTCCTTCATGATTTTCTGTGCGGTGGCGGATTGCTGCCACTGGCCTTTGGGGGCTTCGTCCCCGCCTACGTGGATGTAGGGGGAGTCGGGGAAGAGGGCGGCGACTTCGGTCATGACGTCGTCGAGGAACTGGAAGGTTTCTTCGGTCGGGCTGAACAGGTAGGGCAGGACTCCCCATTGCGTGGAGACGGCGGGCTGGTAGTTTTTGATGTCCTTGTTGCCGTATTCCGGGTACGCGGCGATGGCGGCGCAGGCATGTCCGGGGACTTCTATTTCCGGGACGATGGTAATGTTCCGCTCGCGGGCGTAATCGACGAGTTCCTTTATTTCTTTCTGGGTATGGAAGAAGCCGAAGGGTTTGTCGTCGCATTTGTTGCGGTTGCCGAGGGTAGGCGTTCCGGCGCGGATGCTGCCGATTTCGGTCAGTTTGGGGTACTTTTTGATTTCAATGCGCCATCCCTGGTCATCGGTGAGGTGCCAGTGGAGGGTGTTGAATTTGTAAAAGGACATCAGATTGACGATTTTTTTGAGTTCCTCCAGGGTGCGCGGGTTGCGGCCGCTGTCGATCATCAGGCCGCGCCATTTGAAGCGGGGCGCGTCTTTTATTTTCAGAGAGGGGAGGGCCGTTTTGCCTTCCGGGAGAAGGGAGAGGGACTGGAGCAGGGTTTGGGCGGCGCAGAACGCCCCGGCGGGGCTGCCGACAGACAGGTTGATGCCGTCGGGCGTTATTTCCAGTTCATAGCCTTCTTTCCCCAGTTCGGGGGCCAGGGTGAGCCGGAGAGCGTCTTTGACGGAGGTTTTGCGGGAGGTGTCAAGTCCGCCGTTTTTCAGCGCTTTTTCCAGGGTTTGAGCCGCTTTTTGAGTTTCAGGGGAGGAGTCGGCCAGATGGAGCGGCAGTTTTTTGCCAAGGGCGAAGCCCGGCCGGCCGGGGGTGAAGTCGAGTGACCGCGGAGCCGGGATGACGGGCGGCGCGTCTCCGATCGGGGCGGACGGGGCTGCCTGTACGGCGGGAGGCAGGGTGAAGAGGCACAGCGCGCCAAGCAGGGACAGGGAAAACGGAGACACTTTCATATTGGATAGAATACGGACGGCCAGTCTGGCTTATTGCAGACCGGCCGTCTTTTTTGAGGGGGATAGTGTGGGAATCGGGGGCTTATTTGCAGATTTCCTGATATTTCGCGAGGATTTCGGAGCCGTGTCCCTTGAGCAGGAGTTTGCCGCTGGCGTCAAGGATGAGGCCGAAGGGGATGTAGGGGGCCTCGTTTTCTTTTACGCCGGGGAGGTTTTCGGTTTTGGCGTCCATGACGATCGGGTATTTCATGCCGGTTTCTTTGGCCCATTTGAGAGCGTCTTCTTTTTTTCTGTCCGCACTGAGCAGGACAAAGGAGATGTCGGGGGTTTGGGAGATGATTTCATCGTAAGCCTTCACGACTTTGGGAGCTTCCGCCCGGCAGGGGCCGCACCAGCTCGCCGAGAAGAGGAGGATGTAGTATTTTGCCTTGAGGTTTATTTTGGCGTCATTGATAGGCGTCAGTTTTGCCAGCGCGGCGGGCAGGGCGGGAGTTTCCGTTTTTTCTGCCGGGGCGGGAGCGGGGGCTTTGTGGGCCGGGGCCGGAGTGTCCGCGCAGAGGGCGGAGAGAGGCAGGAGGCCGAGGGCCAGTACGGGGAGGATGTGCATGGTTTTCATGAATGGTTACAAGGGTTGTTTGGCGGTTTTGGAGAGGTGTTCGAGAAGGAATGATTCCAGATAGCCGGGACTTAGCAGGGGCGTGGTGATGTAGGGGGTGGCGTCTCCCGGGATGTAGAGTACGTTGACGGGGACGGCGGAGCGGCCGAGTTTGCGGAGTTCCGCGTCAATGACGGGGTTGCTGGTGGTTTTGTCGGCCTTGAGGAGGAGGACGTTGTATTTGTGCAGGATGTTGCGGACGGGCGTCGTGTAGGCGACGCTTTTATTGACCTGGCAGGTGGCGCACCAGCGGGCGGTGAAGTCCACATAGACGGGGCGGCCTTCTTCCAGGGCTTTTTTCTGGAGTTCGGGGCTCCATGCTTCCCAGAGGAGTTCCGTGTTGTGGAGGTCGGCGGTTTTTGCGGTTTCCTGCGGAGTGGAGATGCGCAGGGGGCTGGCCATGTACAGTCCGGCGAGGGCTAGCAGCAGGCACAGGACGCGGCCTGTCCAGCGGGCGCGGGCGGACTTGTATGGCAGATCCCAGCGGCCTTTGATCCAGGCCGCGAGGGCAAAGACGATGAGCCCGAGAAGGAGCGTCAGCGATGCCAGCGGGTTGTGCTCGGGGAAGAAGGCCCAGTAAGTCCACAACAGCCAGGCCGCCGTGCCGAAGAGGAGGAAGGAGAGGCCCTGTTTAAAGGACTCCATCCACGCGCCCGGTTTGGGGAGGTAACGTACCAGCCCCGGGAACAGGCCGAGGAGCAGATAAGGCAGGGACATGCCCAGTCCCATGCCTGTAAAGGCGGCGAACATAAGCGGCGACGACAGGCTCATGGCCGGGCCGATGGCGGCTCCCAGGAAGGGCGCGGAGCAGGGCGTGGCGACGAGCGTCGCGAGTACGCCGGAGTAGAAGGAGCCCGAGTAGCCTTTTTTTTGCTGGGCCTGCCCCCCTACTCCGGTAGCGGAGACGCCGATTTCAAAGACGCCGAACATGCTCAGCCCCAGGGCCAGCATCAGCATCAGGAGCAGGAAGATGATCCACGGGTTTTCCAGCCAGAAGGCCCAGTTGATGTTGGGTACGCTCTGTTTGAGGAGGACCAGGAGCAGGGTCAGCGCCCAGAAGGAGATCAGTACGCCGATGACAAAGCTGAGGCTGTGGAGGATGACTTTGCGCCGCTCTCCGCCTCCCAGCTGGACGAAGCTCATGACTTTGAGGCCGATGACGGGGAAGACGCAGGGCATCAGGTTTAGGATCAGGCCGCCCAGAAACAGGCCCGCCAGGATTTGGAGGAAGGAGACGGGGAGTTCTTCCGGGGCGGGTGTATTGGCCGCGAGGGGGGAGGCGTGCGTCGTACCGGTGTTGTTGGCGGTTGCCGGGGCGGCTGGAGGCAGGGAGGCTGCCGCTGTCTCAAGGGGCAGGTTGAGCAGGAGTCCCGAGGTTTTCCCGCCGGTTTGGAAGGTGAGCATGCCGATCAGCCTGTCCGTCTTTTTTTCAATGGGGTAGAAGGAGTTCTTTCCCTCATTGACGGGGAGGGTGAGGGTGTAGCCGTCTTTCGTCGAGGTCAGGGTTTGCGCCGGAGTCGGCAGGACTTCCCCCGTGTCCGAGAAGAAGTAGGCGTGTTCCCAGGCGGGGGCATTTGCAGAGTCGCGCCTGATTTGCAGGAGGTAGTCGGAGCCTTTTTTTTCTGCGGAAAAGGCGTAGGGACCAGACGCCTCGTTTTCATAGGCGGCAGGGAAGACGGGGGCCGGTTTTTCTTCGGGGTGGGGATTGGGTGACAGGGTGGTTGTAAAGGTGGTGTCATCCGAGGGCGGCAGACAGCCCGAGTCGCCGCAGAGCTGCCAGGAGCCTGTCGCGGAGAAGGTCGCCTCCCCGTCGGCCTCTCCGGTCGGCGTGATGAACCAGGCAAAGGCGGGCGCCGGGCTGCCGTAATAGACGTCTGCCGCTATTTTGCCGACGTCGGGGATGCTCCAGAAGGGGCCTTTGACGGTGAAGCCTTTGGGCGCGGTCAGTTTTACATTGGGAACGAGTCCTATGGAGCCGGGGTTTTTGTAGTAGGAGTGCCAGCCCTTCGGGTGCTTGAGGGAGAGGGTAAGCTGGAAGGTCTTGCCCGGCGCGTACCCGGTGGTGTTTGTCGAGAGGGTTCCCGTGGTTTGTTCTTCTTTTGTCCCGAAACCGTCCAGGCCGGAGCTGAATGAGGAAAGGTCCAGGGTCGACTGTCCCCTGGCCGAGGTCGTCAGGGGGCAGAGCAGTAAGAGGAGCAGGGGAAAAAGACGCAGGGGGCTCATGGTATTGGCTCTTTTCTAGTCAAAAGCAGAGGAGAGGACAATTCAATAACGCTCCCGGGGGCGGCAATCTGTCTAAAATGCCTTGTTTAAGGGGGTGTCGGCAGGGTTTTTAAAGAAATGGAATGGCGGCCGGCAACGACGCCGGTTCATGAGAACGGATGCCTGTTTTTCTAATGCACGCAATTTTTCGACCCGGGCAGAAATTCCGGGAGGGGGAGATTAAGGCGGAGATAAAGGAGTCCGGTGGTTTTGCGCCGTGAGGTTATGAGTCTGTTATTGGGCGATGATGTCCAGCTCGGCTACAGTTGCGCTTTGTTCACCGTTTTTGACGGGTGTTTTGGCGTCGAGTTTGAAGTAGCGGGCTTTGACCGGGGTCTTGAAGTCAATGCGCTGTACGGCGGGGTCTTTGCGGATGTAGTGGTAGGTAAATTTGCCCGCAGATACTTCCTTCCAGTATTTTCCGTCATCGGAAATGGAAAAGGCATACTGGTTGATGAGACCCTTGTCCGAATCCATTCTGGGGGTGTAGATGAAGCCGGAAAAGGTCATGGGTACGCCCATGTCCACGGCAATGGAATGGGGGAAGCCCGGCAGGCCGTTGGTATAGGATGTGTGCCACCATGTATCGGGGTCGCCGTCAATGGCAAAATGGGAGAATCCCGTTTCAGGTTCTTCCGAGGAGGCGTTTAAAATTTTCCATTCTCCCCGGCCCTTGACCAGCGGGAATTCCCGGATGGACGGGGCGGTCGCGATTGCCGGGCCGGTTCCCGGCGCCGCCCATGCCCTGACGGAGCCTTCGGGTAATTTGAAGGGGGCGTCATACGTTTGTTCTTTTCCGTTGTTGACGGAGTACAGAATAGTGGCTTCGGGCGTGGATGATTTGAGACTGACCATGCCTTGCCCGCTGCGTTCGATGACTGGGGAATGGGGTATGCGGAGGGTTGTACGCGCCATGTCCAGCAGGGCTGCTGAGGGCGCCAGTACAAAGCCGAGAGGCGTCGCCTCGCTGAGTGTCTGGTAACGCGCCATGGGACGGGGGCCGCATGAAGCCCCGCCCAGTCCCATCTGGAAGGCGTCCAGATTCACGATGACTTTGTTCTTTGCCGGCAATTTGTCCAGGCTGCGGGCCTGATCGAGCTCAACGGGCGTATAGCGCAGGACGGAGGTTTCCAGCGGGGCCAGGGCGGAGGCCGCGCCGACCCACAGGCCGGGTTTTTCTTTGGTTTTACCCAGGGCCACCCAGTCCGTCTCCATGCGGTTGCCCATATCCTGCGGGCGTGAGTAGGCGAAGAATATGTCGTCCACGGTGGTATGGAATACGTCTTTCCAGCAGGATGTGCGACGGTCCCGGTAGTTATCCCACGGGCCGAGTCCCAGATAGTCCACCTGGCCGAAGTCTCCCGGCATGCCGAATGTGACGCCCAGTCTGGGCAGTTCCTCTCCTTTGGCGGAAGGGTTGATTCTGAATGAGGCGTTGATGATGCCGTTGCCGAAAATCGTCCAGACGATTTGACCCGAGAAAGAGAGATCAGACCCTCTGGTGGTGAAATCCGCCGTGATGCGGGCCAGGCCGGGAGCCGGGGCGGAAGTCTGGATATTGGAGCAAATTATTTCCGTGTGCTGGAGTTTCAGTTTGTTTTCCACCTTGTTTTTAAACCATTCGTCATTGTCCACGGGTGCGCGCCATGTCTGGAGTCTGACGGGGTAGCCGGGCAGGATCATATCCTGCCTGCCGTACCGCAGAGAGGATAACATGCCATTATGGAAAGAGGCGGAAAAATCCCGCCCTTGTATAGTGACCGGGTTTCCCTGGCCGATGGACAGGGGAGGCAGGGGCGCGGCGGCCTGCTCATTCTGTTTTTCCTGAGCGGCCGGAGGGAACCATTCGTAAGCCTCGCACTCGTTCACCATGGTTGCCAGTTGTTGGGAGGACAGGTTATTCCCGTTTTTCGGCAGGGTGAATCCGGCGTCCGCCAGGGCCATCAGGGAGCCTGTCCGTGCGGCGGGCGGCAGGTCAAGAACGGTGGTTTGTCCGGGAGCAGTTTCGGGCAGGGTCACGCGTTTCACGGCGTGCTTCTTTCCGGGATTCAGGGAGACCAGGTACAGGTTCATGTCCTTGAGCGGCTTGTGAAAGTACTTGTTGCGCACCGTCAGTTTGCCGTCCTTGCGTTCAAAG
>CAZNVW010000123.1:0-8093 GCA_964576595.1 uncultured Verrucomicrobiales bacterium | reverse complement strand
CCACCAAGGCCAAAAAAAAGGTCTTCCGCGCCTACCTGAGCGCACTGGAGTCGGTCGATACGAATGGGGAGGACTTCCAGCGAGACCCCAGGGCCCTGCTGGTCTTTGTCTCGGAGTACATACGCGAGATGCAGCGGAAGGGCCGCGTCCGGGAGGGAGACGCGGAGCTCATGGCCCGGGCCTTTATCAATACCCTGCACGGCTACATGCTCACTTATCTTCTCAATGACGACGAGGCGGTCTGGCGGGCAAAAGCCGATCCGGTTCGCTTCACGATAGGGCTTTTCATCCGGGGATTCTCTCCGGAGCCGCACGAGGACAAGCACAATTAAATAGACATGAGCAAGCACTTGAAAGCCGTTTCACTCGGCAGCATGGCGCTGCTGGCCGCAGGAGGCCTCCTCTGGGGGAGCTGGCATATCAGGGAAAAGCGGGCCGTGTCCACGGATGACTGCCGGGTGGAGGCCAGTATCGTCTCTCTGGCGACCAAGCTCTCCGACCGGGTCACGCAGGTTTGCGCGGAGGAGGGAGATCTTGTCAAAAAGGGGCAGATACTAGCCGTACTGGATGACAGGAGTCTCCAGGCCCGGCGCCTCTCCGCCGCCTCAAAGGTCGCCCTGATGAAGGCGCGCTATGACGAGATGACGGCAGGCTACCGCGAGCACGAGATCGAGTCGCAGCGAGCCAGAACGGCGCAGGCGCAGGCGACTTTGGAGCGCGCCCGCAGGGACTACGAGCGCATAGAAACCCTGATGAAGCAGAACGCGGGAATCAGCCAGGCCGACCACGACGCCATTCAGTCCTCCTATCTGGCCGCCAAGTCGGCGCTCAAGGCGGAGGAAGAGACTCTGGCCCTCAAGGCGGAGGGGTACCGGGAGGAGGAGATACGCTCCACCAGAGCCCAGTGGGAGGCGGCTCAGGCCGAGGCCCGGGAGCTCGACGTGCTGGCTGAGGACTGCGTCATCAAGTCCCCCGTAGAGGGCATGATCGCCCAGAAGCTGGTGCATGAAGGGGAGCTGGTCAACGCCGGGCAAAAGCTTTTTTCTCTCGTGGACAATCACGATATCTGGCTCAACGTCCGGGTGGAGGAGACCAAGATAGGACGCATTCACCCCCGGCAGGACGTCGAGTTTACGATTGACGGCTACTCGGGCCGGAAATTCCACGGCAAGGTTTATCAGATCGGGGCGGCCACCTGCGCCACATTTTCCCTGATTTCGACGGAGAACGTCAGCGGCTATTTCACCAAAATCATGCAGAGGATTCCCGTCAAAATCAGCCTGCCGCGGGATCAGCGCGATATTGTCTTCCGTCCCGGCATGCAGGGACACGCCACCATCAAATTCTGACCCTCATGGAGTCCTCTTCCGCCCCGCCCCCGAATCCATCCGTCCAGGAGGGAGCGAACAGGCTCATTCTATTGGGAATCGTCTTCTTCTGCTCTCTGCTCATCTATGTCAATATGGGCTGCATCACGGCGGCGACGCCCGATCTCTCCGGTTCCTTTGTCGTCGGCATGCTGGATGTCTCCTGGTCGGGGGCGGCCTGCCCCCTCGGCATGATGGCGGCCCTCACTTTCGCCGCCTACCCGTGGGCCAGGATAGGCCTGCGGCGGTCCCTCCGGTTCGCCCTGCTCCTGATACTGGCGGGGGCCGCGGGCGCCCTGATTGCGGATCATTTCCTGATGATGATCATCTCCCGCTTCCTGCAGGGATTCGGCAGCGGCATGGCGCTCGTGTACGGGACAGGTCTCATCAACGCCGCCCTGCCTCCCGAGTCGAGAGCCTTCCCGACAAGCCTCCGTGTAGGAGTCATCGGGCTGGGCTCCTGCGCCAGCCCCGTCATCGGCTGCCTGTTTGTCCAGTTCTCGGGGTGGAGATCCCTCTTTGTCGCCGTCGCCCTCGCGGCCATCCTGCTTATCATTCTCACCTCGCGGTATGTGCCCAATGCCAAAATCCCCAAAAGCGGCAAATTCGACTGGTTCTCCTTCCTGATGATTTTGACGGGCTGCCTGTGCATCATCATGATTCTGATAGACGGAGAGACCGACGGGTGGACCTCTCCCGTTCTGATTGCCTGGCTGTACGGGGGAGTCAGCGCATTCACTCTCGCCCTGATCTCCTGCCTGACGCACAAGACGCCCCTGCTCGACTTCCGCCTGCTGGGCAACGCCCGCTTCCTGTGCGGCATGCTCGCCTCCCTGTGCAATATCTTCTGCGTATGCTGGGTGCGCAGCGGCACCGTACAGTACATGAGAAACATCATGGGCTACGAGCCGATGGACATAGCCGTCGTGCTGATGGTGCTTGTCTTCGCGTTTTGCCTGGGATCCGGGGTTATCCTGCCCCTGATGAGCAAAAAAAAGATCGCCCTCCGCGTGGGCATGATGGCGGGCATGATCAGTCTGGGAGGCTCCGGCTTTTTCCTCTCCCGTCTCAATACGGGGAGCTCCTGGCTTGATATCGCCTGGCCTCTCGCCGTATTCGGCCTGGGCTACGCCCTGTGCATGCACATGGCGACCCCGCTCGCGCTCCGGGGAGTGCCCGCCGAAAAAATCCCCTCGGCGGCGAGGATGCTCAACTCCATGCGCTACCTCTTCATTTGCTTTTACATCAGCAGTGTCAGCACCGTTCTCGCGCACATGAAAACAGCCTACCACTTCAGCGTGGCGGAGCGTACGAGAGAGGGCGCGCCGGAGACCGTCTCTACGATGGATCTCTGGCAGAGCCACTTCTCCTCCTCCGGCTTCTCCGCCAGCGAAGCCCATGCCGGAGTACAAGCCGTTCTCAGCAAGGCGGTCGCCCTGCAAAGTCAGGTTTTTTCCGCGGATTATTTTTACCTGTGCACGGTCATCGCGGGCGCGCTCGGCGTCCTGTTCGCCTTCCTGTGTGTCAAGACATCCAAACCCGCCCTTCTTTCATGAGCACCTCCTCCGACCTGCCCTCCCCCATTGCCTTATGGAAAATCCTCCCCTATACGCTGGCGGCCCTGCTCTGTTTCTCATGCAGTCCCAACGCCTCTTTTGAACGTCCCGTCCTCGACCTCCCGCAGGGGAGCTCACCCGCCGCCTTTTCCCTCTCTCCGGCGGGCTCGCCGTGGTGGAGCATCTTCCGCAATACCGACCTGAACCGGCTCGAAGAGCAGGCCCTGAGATACAACTACGATCTGATACGCGCCGCCGCCACCGTGGACAAGGCCATCGCCCTGGCCGGAGCCGCCGAAGCGGAAGAATCGCCCCAGGCCGGACTCTCCGCCGGAGTCACCCGCGAAGAGCTTACCAGAGGCCAGCAATACAGCCAGAATCTGACGCGCCGCCAGCGGGATCTCTGGAGAGCCTCCGGCATGCTCTCCTACGAAGTGGACCTGTGGGGCAAACTGCGCTCCCGCAGCGAAGCCGCGCAGGCGGAGGCTCTCTCCTCGGCCGCCGCCCGCGACGCCGTCTGCCTCAGACTCACCGCCGAAGTCGCCTCCGCCTACATAGCCGTCTGCACCTGGCAGGAAAAGTGCCATATCATCGAGCGCGTCCACGCCTCTTATGAGCAAACCTGCTCCATGTATGAAAAACGCTTCGAGCAGGGGCAGTACCCCGAGCTGGAGCTCCGACGCGTCCAGGCGGAACGGGCCAGGACGCAGGCCCAGCTGGAGAAGGCCAAAAATTCGCTCTCCCAGGCGGAAAGCACCCTCTCCGTCCTGGTCGGCGACAGCCCCCGGGCCCTGATGAAAAGCAACTCCCTCCAGGGCTCCGACTCTTTCCTCCAGACTCCGCCGCCCGCCGTCCCGTCGGGCCTGCCCTCCGACATGATCAACAGGCGGCCTGATCTCTTTGAGCTGGAGTCGCGGCTGAGCGCGGCCCACTCCAAGCAGGAGGCCGCCCGCGCGGACAAACTCCCCGCCATCAGGCTCACCGCCGAACTGGGACAGGTCAGCACGGATCTCGACAAATTGCTGAGCCAGCCCTCGCGCCTTTACAATCTCGGCGGGAACATTCTGCAAACCCTGTTTGACGGAGGCCGGAAACAGGCCCTGCTGGACGCCGCCTCCGCAGAATACGCCGAGACGGAGGCCGCCTACGGGCAGGCGGTGCTGGTCGCCTTCCGCGAAATACGGGACGCCCTCGCCGAACGGCGGCAAAGTCACGAAATCTACAAGGCGACCAGCGACGAGGTAAACAGGCTCCGCCGAAGCTGGGACATCGCCTCCAAACAATACGCCGCCGGCTATGTCGGCCTGATGGACGCGCTGGACACGCACCGGAGCCTGCTGAATGGCGAGCTCGACTTGGCCGACTCGGCCCAAATGCGCCTGAATGCCGTCGTCAAAGTCTGCAAGGCTCTCGGCGGCGGCTGGACGCAGCCCGGCGGGAAGAAATCCTGAACGGAGCCGCCGCTCCGGCGCTTCACCACATATAGCGCACACCGGCAGACGCACCGAGCGCGCGGCTGTCGCTCGACTGCTCGCTCTCCACTCTCAGGGTGACTCTCCAGCGGGCACTCAGTTTCACCGCGGCGGAAAGCCCCAGCGTCAAAAAGTCGCGCCCCTGCCTGCCGCCGTATATCTGCCGCCAACTGTCCTCCCCGGCGAAGGCCACCGCCATCCCCGGATTGAGGCCATTCAGCACGCGCTTGTATCCGGCATTGACAGAGCCGGAGACTCTGCCCCACTCCCGCCCGACCTCCAGCCCCGTCTCTCCCGTCATATAGGTATTATGGAAGGAGGAGGCTCTCTGGTCGTAGAGCCCGGCTCCGCTTTCGCGCCAGGAATCCTGCCGGTATTGCGTCAGATCCAGCGCAACATACGGGCGCACGCGCCAGTCCGTCTCCCGGCCGTTCAAGAGGTCATACCCGAGCTTCACTCCCGCGCCGAGCGTGCAACTGTCATAGTCGCTCCGTGAGGTCTGCCCCAGATAGGACAGAGAGCGAGTCGATTCATTGCTCTGCCAGCCGCAATCCGCATAGGCCCTCACATCCAGTCCCGCCTTGCGGTATTCCCCGTACAGGCCCACGCGGCAGTCCTCATTCTCCGCGCGTGCCGCCTCCCCGCTTGCGCGATTTGTCCCGAAGCCGACCAACGCGCCCAAACGCCAGTCCGGGAGAACCTTCCTGTCGTAACCCATCACCAGCCCAAAACTCCGGCTGTCATATCCGGGCAATCCCTCATCACCATTCACCCGGCCCCAGTCGCTGACCATTTGCAGCCATCCGTCATTCACCCCGTCCCCGTTCAAAGAAATCACTTCATTGCCGGCTCCTTCGAAACGCCCGTCCAGCGCCCGGGATATCATGGCGTCCCGTTGCGTGACCGCGGATAAATTCAACTGAGCGCCTCCGTAAAGCTGAGTCAGGGTTGCTCTCGCCGCCCGGGGAGCCAGATTAAACAGGGCATCCATTTCACTGCGGGCCTCGTCTCCCTCCAGACGGCCATACATCTCCCTCGCGCGCCGATACATATCGGCCTGATTGTCTGTTAAAACGCCCATGTTGTTATGGAATTCCACCTCGACAACCGCAGTATGCCCGTCATGCCGGGCGGAGGAACCCAGCATCCCCGTCAATCCGGCCCCCGCCAAGGCGCCGTCGATACTCTCCGCCATCAAAAATTCATGACTTTCTCCCACCCGGAAAAAACCCGGCGTCTTCAATACAATGAGACTCCCGTCCACTCCGGCGCGCCCGGCTACGGCAATCATCCCCGCCCGGCCTTCCTCAAGCATGACCTCTATCACGCCCCCGCCGGAAAAATCGCCGCCTACATTCAGCGTCCCCGCCCGGCCCCAGCTCCCGGCTCTCACCGTCCCCCGGTTCACCAGATCTCCCGAGATCGTCCCGCTCCCGCCTATCGTCCCCTCCCCGACGCTCCACGCGTCTCCGGCCACGCGGCCGTCTATCTGCAGCACCCCTCCCGCCGCGATACTGGCGCCCTGGTATGTATTGTTTCCCTCAAGAGCCAGAGTGCCCGTCCCCTCCTTGAGCAGCCCTACGGGCAAATCCTTCAACCCGCCGGCCAAAACCTTCGCGTTGTAGCGGTTGATATAATCCTGCCCGTCATCCGAGGACCAGGCGGCATCCCCCTGAAGGTAATAGGCATAAATTTTTCTCAAATCCTCATAGGGACTCTCTTCCTCCAGCAAGCCGGCGCGCTTTTCCCCAATATCATTCGACCAGACACTGTCGTACCCCCGCGTATTGATCGAGTACAGGGCCTGAGGTGCCCCGTACCGGTCGATATAGCAACTCGCGTCCAGACGGCGGGCGTTCAGAAGCCCCGGGCCGCGCACCGCCGCGCCCGCATCCAGCAGCCCCTGACCAAAAATCATCTCGCGAGGCACATTCTCATAGATAACTGCGTCGTACTCGTCCAGAAACTGCAGCCACTGCTCCACCGTCTCAATGCCATACCAGCCCAGGAGACTCTCCCCATTCTCCCGAAAGTAGAGCCGGAGATCCTCCCTGAGCGCCTCCTCTTCAGGCCTGTCTCCAAAATAAAAGACATTGATACAGAAGACACTCCCCTCCCGCTCCTGCAGGGAAAGCGTATAATCGGGCAATTGAAAAGAGGAATTGGCGGTAGTCAGGATGACATCCACAATCTGCTTCCCGTTCATATAAGGGAACGCCTGCTGCACCAGCCCCGCCGTACCGGAAACAAAAGGAGCGGACATGGACGTGCCTGAAGCTCGCCTGTATCCCCCGTCGCCCGGAGAAAGGGATTCAATCTCGAATCCCGGAGCCGCCACGGTGTTTTCCTCCATATATTTCGCCAGATTGCTCCAGACCACATTGAACCCTCTGCCCGCCGACTGATTCGCCTTGTCGTAAAAAGCAGGGTCCACACAAGTAACGGAAAGAAAATTCCCCGCCAGCTCCGGGTACATGTACGGAGCCAGGGCTGTGGACGCAGGGCCGGTATGCCCGTCATTCCCCGCGCCAAACACCAGTACTTTATCGTGCAAAAGAACCGCCTCCTTAAAAATCCCCCAGGCAGCATTATCCTGCGACTCGATAAACCCCTCAAGAGTCATGTCCGCATCATCGTAATATGAGGCGAATGCCCAGCTGTTGTTGATAATCCTGATCCGCTCATCGGCACAGAACGCCGCATAGGAGCCGCGCAAATCCGACGTCCCTTTTCCCTCATCGTAGCTCCAGAATACCCCTGAAAGGAGATCGGCGTCAAACGCCACCCCATGCATCCCCACGCCGTCCCTGGCGGCCGCCATAATCCCGCCGACATGAGAGCCGTGGTAAGCCTCCTGCCAGTCCCACCCGGCCGGAATGTCTCCCACTATCCCGGAATGCCGCTTCCCGGCAAACTCGGGATGGGAGAAACTGACATAATCATCGCATATGCCCAAAACAATCCCCTGCCCGGTATAGCCCCGCGCATAGGCATCGGCGGCATTGATCATATCCAGCCCCGCGTTGCGATAGTACTCTGCGGTTTTGAAATCATCCGCCGTCAGGCCGGCGCCCGCGCCCGCGCCAAACGCCCCTGTCACGGCGCAAAAAGAAAATCCGGCGGCAATCCATCCCCTCCAGCATCGCTTCATAAAAAAGATCCCTATCATATTTCCGGACGCCATGGAACGGCAAAAAAAGGAACCGGAACAGAAACCTCCCTTTTCCGTTCTCTACCGGAGCCGCGCGCCTCCTTTTCTGAAATTAAATTAGATTTCCGTTTTATCAAACCGGGTTATATTGGGAGCAGTCATGAAGATGAACCGTTTTCTTTTCCCGGCTCTCCTGCTTTCCCTCCCTCTTCTTCAAGCCGGAGAGCGAGCCCCCCAGTCTCCCGCTGCTCCGCTTTGCCCCGACACCTTTACCTCATTCATCTTCGGTTGCCCCTATGTCAAAATTCCCGATGCGGGGTCGGATTTGGAGCCGGGCGACGAGCTGCCGAGCGGCCTGTTCGCCCCCGGCAAACAAATCCTCAGACTGGAAACGGGCTGGTGGAGCAAATCCCTCGATGAAGGACGGTCAACACTCCCCAAAGGCGGAAAATTCTGGGTCTTCCCCCAATTCCACCTCGGCGGCTTCCTGCTTGCCGCCTCCTATACCACAGCCGACTCCATCTACAGGCAGAGCGGCACCCTTCAC
>CAZNVW010000122.1:0-8155 GCA_964576595.1 uncultured Verrucomicrobiales bacterium | reverse complement strand
TGCGGCGTACCGGGCGCAAATCACCAGAAGGGGGAAGCGGTACTCCATCAAAATGAACTGCTTCAAAATTTCGGATCCCTCCTTTTCTTCGATAGTTTTCAGATAGGCGTTTACCTCTCCCAGCATCTTTTCCGCAGACGCCTTGACCGTAAAGCGGGGATTCCCCCACTTCTGGCGGAGCTTGGCTATCTCGGTCTCCTGCCTCAGAGACTCGCGCCGCAAATGGAGTTTTTTTGCCAGGGGGGAGTGGGGCAGGAGCTGTACCAGAGAATCGGACTCCCCGGGGTAACAGGCGGCCAGACTCTCATCGGGCGCCAGAGAGAGCGCGGCCAGAAGAAGAGGGCCCTTTTCCTTGTCGGAGGCGGCCCCGGCCTTTTCCAGCAGAGAGTCCCGGTCCTCCCTCTGACGGGCCAGCTTAAGCAGGGACTCCACCCATTCCCGGGAAGAGACGTCTTTTTTGAGGCCGCCCAGATAGTGGGCGTAGGGCTGCCACTTGTCATCCGACAAATAGAGAGAGGGGGTGCCGAGTACGCCAAAGGCCTCGGCCAGTATCCAGGCCCCGTGAGACTCCTTTTTGGGTTCGGCGGGGTCGAGAACCAGTTTGCAAATACGAAATTGCCCGGACAGCTCTTTCTCCAGAGGAGAGCCGGGGCGCAGTATCTCCCTCAGCCGTTTGCCGAAAGCGGAGGAGTGGTCCTGAGGCGTGACGAATAGAAAGAGAATATCCCTCGGGCCGAAGGGCGCCGCCGTCGAGGTCTCAGCAAGCACTTTGGTCACGGCCCTCTCCTGATCAAAGGAAAAGGAGGGTGCGCCCTGCGCCGTCAAACTCGCCGCGACAGGCAGACACAAAAAAGCGGCTATACGGGAGAAACGGGACATGGGAGAGCAACTGTCCTGAGGGGAGAGAGCCCGTTACCTTCTCATCGAGGAACGGAGGGAAAAGGGGGATTCCTTGGGCTCCGCGGATCTCAGCAGAGGCTTGCGGGCGGGCTTGACCGCCCCCGGAGGCATCTTTTCCAGCGTATAAACGAAGTTTTCTTCCGGCAGAGACAGGGCCTTGTCGTCCACACCCCACCAGAGAACGGTACCCCAGAAACTCTCGTGAGGCATGATGACCTGGTCTATCGGGTAGTAGCCGGGCTTGTCGATATAGATTTGCAGGGGCTTGCGGTTGGCTACCTCCTGCACGACGGGAGTCAGGCCTGCGTACTTCCCGTTCAGGTAGGTTTCCGCTCCTGCGGGAGAGCTGGAGACGAGCACCTGCCTGTCCTCTCCCAGAGAGCAGGAGACAATCAGAAGAGCGGCGCCGAAAAGAGGAGTAAACGAAAAAAATCGGGACATGAGCATCATGGGCGGGGAGGGAAGGGGCAGATCACATGCCTTCGTAGCGGGCCGGGATTTCCGGCAGTCCCAAATCGTCCGGCAACTCGGGATCGGCGCTCATGCCATTTCCTGCCGGAGCGGCAGACGAGGAGTGGTCGAATTTGCCGGGCGCGGAGACGCGGGGCTTGCCGGGAGGCGGCTCGTAGCTTTGCGGCCGGATGGGAGTCGCATTAACGCTCTTCCCATCGTCGCTAATCCAGGGGGGCAGACCCGTCTCATTGGCCTTTTTTGCGGGAGCTGTCGTCCCGGTGGAAATGTCGTCAAAGGGATTGGTATAAGCCAGCCGGTCAAGCAGCGGGGCCGGCAGTTCGGAAACCGGGATGCGAGTCGCGCCTTCCGCGTGCGTGATGGAAATAAACTGGTCGTTGCAGCGATTGACCGTCACCTCCTGGTACTGGCGGCCGGAGCGGGTCAGGAGCTGATCCAGGTAAAGGCCTTTGGCCTGTTTCTGGGTGGCTGCGCGGTACAGTTTGAAATAGGAAGTCATTTCTCCCTTCCTGGCCTTGATGGCCGTTTGGAGCGATTCTTCCTTCCTTTCCAGATTTTCCAGATTATTCTTTATCCTGACGACGGCTTTTGTCGCGATATTGAGCCGATCCAGATTGAGTTTGTTTTGCTCGATCTGGAGGTGCTTCAACTTGGCCTCACTGTGCTTTTTGTAAGCCTCCTCATATTGCTTTTGCGCAACCAGATAGGGATCCTGATCCTTGTGCTTCTCCATCTCCTTTTGCTGGACATTGATGAGATGCCCCACGGCGGTGATCAGAATGAGCAGCAGAGCCAGAATCAGGTAGAAGCCGAATCCCCGCCCGCGGCGGCGGTTCTCGTGAGACGGGCGAGACTCCTTTTCCTCCTCTTCCGCAAGCTCGTCGTCTTCCTCGCCGGTATCGTCTGCGTCTTCCGGTTCGGGTTTGGTCTCCTTGAAATGGGGCGGCGTCAGCTTTTCCGAAGGATCAAGAGACAGGGAGTCCAGCTCCTTTTCTTCGGCGAGACGTTCCTCGCGCTTCTTTTTCAAAATTTCCAGAGGATCGATGGAAGAGGCGGCTCTTCCTTTGCGCTCCTCGGCGTCGCCCCGTCCGAAATCGGAAGCGTTGGTTACCTTGGCCCCCGGCTTCCAAGCGGGAACGGCAGTCTTTTTTTCGGGAGAAGGATCTGGGGATGTCATAATCGTGTCCGGGGAGAAAAAATTAGTGGTCGAGCGGATGAGTCAATTTGAACTCCTCAAGCCTGTTGGAGAGCGCTTGCAGCTCGTCGTTCATCTGACGCAGCTCCCCCTCCTTTTCCTGATAACGGGCTTCCAGAGTCAGCCGCTCCTCCTCCAGCCGCACCAGCGTCTCATGCCAGTTTGCGGGGAGATCATAAGCCTTGTCTTCAGCCATCATGCGGGTGATCTCCGACATATACTTTGCCGTTTCCTGTTCCCATTGTGTCTGTTGCTTCAATTTCGCCTCCCGGTTGTCGGGCAGGCAGGAGGTCAGACAGCCTGCCGTCACAAGAATGCAAGCGGTTGAAAATAAAAGTCTCATTTGCCCCAGTTCTAGCAGGAGAAGCTTTTTAGTCAAGAATAGTCTCCGCCCGGCCTTGCTCTTTCCGGGAAAAAACAGCCAGCCAAACCGTCGGATTTGCGGTTTGGGCGACCCGGTGTCGCCTGTGCGCGGGAATAAGCACCCAGTCGTTTTCCCGGAGAACGAGCGTTTCCCCCGGATCATCGAATTCAAGAACGGCGCGGCCCTTCAGCACCACGACCCACTCGTCCTCCTCCTGATCATACCAAAAACCGGGAGGCGAGACATGACCCCGTGACACAATGCGCTCCACTCGTGCGCCAGCCATGCAAGCCAGATCAAGCATTTCCTCCTCCGGGGCGTGATTCGGGGGCAGGGGAGAGAGCAGATGTCCCGTTTTCATGAAAAAGGAGACTCCCGGGAAGTATTCTCCCGCTGGGAAAAATAGTGGCGGGCCGACTCAATAATGCCGAAGGCCACCTCCTGTATCGTCAGGGGGGCGGTCTCTATCACGAGATGAGCCGTCTGGCGGTACAGCTCCCTGCGAGCCTGCATAATGGATTTCAGCGTCTCCAGGGGATTGGGCGTCCGCAGCAGGGGCCGCTCGCGATTCCGCGAAATACGCTGGAAAATGGTCTCCGCGTCCACATTCAGCCAGACGACAAACCCCAGCCGGGACAGGAGCTCCCTGTTTTCCGGCCTCAGAATGATGCCGCCGCCTGTGGAAATGATGATCCCCTCCGGCGGGGAGTCCGCCTCCAGCGCCTTCAGCACGGCCGTCTCCTGCCCCCGGAAATAATCCTCTCCCTTTTGCGAAAAGATCTCCGACACCGACATCTTCTCCTTTTCCTCAATAAAATGGTCCGTATCAATGAAGGGCAGACCCGTCTCCTCATGCAGCAACTGGCCGATCGTGCTTTTGCCGCAGCCCATACAGCCGATCAGAATGATGCATTTTTGAGGAGAATAAACGGGGCCGTTCATGATTTCCGTTGACCTTACACTAAAACTTGTGATTGATAAAGCGCGTTATGCAAACCCGCGTCATCGAACTTGATCCTCTGGAAAACAACCGCCAGCCCGTTCAGGAGGCGGTGGAACTTCTGAACCGGGGGGAATTGGTCGCCCTGCCGACGGAAACCGTTTACGGCCTGGCCGGAGACGCCTTCAACCCCGAAGCGGTTGCAAAAATTTTTGAAGCGAAGGAGCGTCCCTCCTTTGACCCGCTGATTGTCCATATACATCATGCGAAACTCCTCGACACAGTCGCCGAAGTCCCGGAAGCCCTCGCCGGAGCCGTCAGCACTCTGGCCCGTCAGTTCTGGCCGGGGCCGTTGACCCTGATCCTCCCCAGGAAGCCGGAAGTCCCCGACATCGTTACCTCCGGGCTGCCGACGGTAGCCGTGCGCGTACCCGCCCACCCGGTCATCCGGGCTGTCATCAAGGCTCTGGGGCGGCCACTCGCCGCGCCGAGCGCCAACCGCTTCGGGCACATCAGCCCGACCTCCGCCTCTGCGGTCGTCGCCGAACTGGGCGGCAGAATCCCCCTTGTCCTCAATGGCGGAGCCTGCGCGGAAGGTCTGGAAAGCACGATTATTCGCCCGGAACTGGACGACAGGGGCAAGCCCCGCCTCATTGTACTGAGAGCCGGCCCCGTCACCCGGGAACAGCTCAAAAAAATGGCCGTAGTGCGCCGCCCCGAGCCGGCGGCTCCGGAAAGTGAAGCCCGCCCGGACGCTCCCGGCCAGCTCGCCAGCCATTACGCCCCGGCCAAACCGTTCCTCCTTCTGGAAGACACCTCCTCCTTTACGCCCAAACCGGGGTGCCGTTACGCGCTCCTCTCCTTTGAGGGCGACGGCGGAGAATTGGAAAACCTGCACTCCTGGGAAAAAATCGTCGCGCTGAGCCCCGGCTCCGGCCGTCTGGCGGAAGCCGCCGTGCGCCTCTTTGCCCTGATGCGCCAGCTTGACGAAGACGACACGGTGGACGCCATCGTGGCGGAGCCTGTCTCCGAAACCGGCATAGGCTGCGCCATTATGGACCGCATGCGCCGGGCCTCGGCCAAACGCCCGGAATAAAGAAGCCGGCGGCGTAAAAAGGGGAATCGGCGTGCGCAAACCGCCGCCTACTCCCCCGGGACTTCCTCCAGCAGTTTGAGCACCGTCTCCCGTTGTCTCGGCAGCCTGCCGAGGAAGCGGGTCAGCGACTGCACCGGAGTCAGGCCGGGATGCTCTATCCCGTGGAGCCGCGTTATTTCCCGCTCGAAATGAGCCAGCCCGCGAAAATCGGGCTTTTTTTCATCAAGATAATTCAACGCGCGGTCGAGCAAATCGTGAAACTCGGGAATCGGGGAATTCGGCTCTATCCCCTTCTCAAACAACTTGGTGAAGTAGGCGCCCATGGCGGTGCGCAGATACTCCCGGCGGATATTCTCCCGGGGAGAGAGCAGACGTACCTCGGTCAGCGTAGCAAGCCCATCCCTGACAGGGGGCTTCCACGTCAAAGAAACCTTGTAGAACAAGTCTATCTTGCCGTAAAACGCGTTTTTGGGAGACCGCGCCCCCTTGGCCGCCGCGTGAACAATGCCGCAGTTCGCCGTGCTGGCGACCACAATCATGCCGTTCTCTCCCAGAGGATAGTGCCGGAGAATGTCGGCCTCGTCGGTCTGCGTCATGGCGCGGGGGCTTAATCCAGTCGTGACGGATGCAGCAGGGCCGAGTAGAGATCGTCCAGCAACTCCCCGACATGGGGGGCGTTTTTGAACATGGCCTCCAGGGCGAACCGATCCGGCTCCCGGCGGGAGGGATGGGGAACGAGCGTATTCGGGTCCAGCCGCTCGAGCAAAAGCTCCGTCCTCTCTTCATCGGACTCCATGATCTCCATGGCGGACGGCAGGGCGTCCAGCTGCTCCAGCGTCAGCCCCAGAGAAGTAATGCCGATACCGTGCGTAATCCCGAGATTCCTCAGCGTCTGGGCCAGCGCGTCATCCGTAACGGGCTCGATATAAAGAAGCTCGCCGCTATGCGCCCAGGCGGTGGCGGACAGCGCGCGGAAAAACTGGGTGCGGCACTTTTCCAAAGAAGGCATCAGACTGATACTGACCGCATGAAGGGGCAGGGGAGGCATGCCCAGCAGCTGGCGGGTGCGGAGAATCCCCGTATCCTGACGGAACCCCTCCTCGTCTCCGGTCAGGGGAGAATCGACCAGGAGCATCTGGGGCGTGATCCACGGGTCGCAGGGCGCGCTGTCGGGCGGCGGGGTCAGTAGATAGGGCGTGAAGCGGGTCTGCTCGTAGTGCAGAAGAGAAATGGCGATAGCCTTTTGCCGTCTCTGCACCTCCAGGGGGGCCTCCTCGCCGGACAACTCAATGGCAAGCGACGCAAGCAGAGGCTGCTGTATCGTGGCCATATTTCTGTCAGGCAGCGCGGGGCGCTTGTAGTACCCCTGGCTCTTCTCCACCTTGGACAAAACCGATGTGGGGTCGCCTGCCAGCGCGGAAAAATGGAATCTCAGGGAAGCGTCGGAATAATCTCCCTCCAGCTTCAAACGCACCAGGCGTATAAGTTCGGTCCCTTTCAGAGCCTGAGCCGGGTCGGAAGGAAGCAGGGAGGGCAGAAGCTGGTCCAGTTGTTGACGGAGATTCATGAGTCCCCCATCACTTACCATTCCCCGAGGCATTAGGCAATGGGGAAATTTTCAAGAAATGATTGGCGTTGTGTGTTTTAGGTGTGAATAACATTCCGCTCCCGTGAAGAAAATGGCAATATCCTGTGAATAACCTGTCAGCAAGATGTAAGCATCCTGCCGACAACCTGTGCATAAACCGTCGGCAACATGAGAACAAACTGTCAAAAACCTGGGAATAAAACATCTATCCCTTTCGCCGTAAATCGATAATAAAAAACACCGGCCTTAATCCCTCCCGGAGTCTCTCCGAAAGAGCGCTCCCGACTGAACGGACGGGGGTTCTTCTTGATTTTTCAAAGTCGGATGATAAGGTATGCGCATGAAAAAACGTCTGATTTCCCCCTCGCTCCTGGCCGCTGATTTCTGCCGTCTGGGCGAGGAGGCCGTCCGCGCTCTGGAGGCGGGAGCCGACTGGCTGCACCTCGACATTATGGACGGGCATTTCGTCGATAACATTTCCTTTGGCCCTGCCGTTGTAGCCGCCATTCACAAGGCGGTGCCCCATGCCTTTTTGGACGTCCATCTGATGATCTCCCGTCCCGACCATTACCTACCCCGTTTCATCGAAGCGGGAGCCGGCCTGATCAGCATCCATCCCGAGGCGGAGGGCTACGACGTCATGGAGACTCTCAGACGCATCCGCGGCGCGGGCCGCAAGGCCGGGCTGGTGCTGAACCCCGCCACCCCCCTGAGCGTGGCGGAGCCCTACCTGAGCGAGCTGGACCTGCTCCTGTGCATGACGGTCGTCCCCGGCTTTGGCGGACAATCCTTCATGGCCGAAGTAATGCCCAAAGTGCGCGAAGCCGCCCGCCTGCGCGACGAGCTGGGCCTGGACTTTCACATAGAAGTGGACGGCGGCATCGGCGGGAATACGGTCGAAACGGCGGCCGAGGCCGGAGCCGACGTATTTGTCGCGGGATCCTCCACATTCAATGCGCCGGACATGGCGGCGGCGATCAGAAACCTGCGCGGGCTGGAATAATGGCCCGGCAAGAGAAAGAGGAGCCTCTCCTCCCCTGACCGGGCAGCCGCCCGGAGGGCTTTAAGCGGAAACGGCCTTACGCGCCTGTTTCCGCTTTTTTGCGCCTCCACGGGAGGAAGTCGGACAGACTCCTGTGGGCCAGCCGTCTATAGAACATCCCAAAAGCAATACAGAGGAAGATAATATCGGGCAGCCAGGCTCCGAGATAGGGCGGCAGATAACCGGCGGAGGCCAGTGAAGGGAAGACCTCGAAGCCGAAAATCATGCAGCCGGAGAGCCCCAGCGCGATACCTATGCCGGAGAGCCCGGCGCGGCGGGAAAAAGTAATGCCCCCCGGAATGGCGAGCAGAACCAGAATGAAACTGGAGAACCCCTGGGCAAAGCGGAGATACTTGTGCGTGCGGAACTGCATCCTGTCCTTGGCGTTCAAACTGTGCTCATCCAGATGAGTCACCAGATCGGGCACGCTCCGGGTATCTATCTTGACGCCGGGAGTAATGAGCAGCCAGGGCGTCTCGCGGTAGGGGAGGATCATCTTCGCCGCGACCTCTTCCTCAAAAAAGGGAATTTCCCTGCGGTCATCGGGATGCCAGCGTAC
>CAZNVW010000121.1:0-8278 GCA_964576595.1 uncultured Verrucomicrobiales bacterium | reverse complement strand
TTCGTTTCCATGCACTCGACCAGGATTTCTACAAACTCCGCGAGAAGTATCTCAACAAGATTCTTCCCGAAGCCTTTGCCGTGGTGAAGAACGCCGCCCGCCGCATGTGCGGCAGGGCCTACGACATCATGGGCCATGAGCAGGTCTGGGAGATGGTGCACTTTGACGTCCAGCTCTTGGGCGGTATTGCGCTGCACCGCGGATTCATTGCGGAAATGGCCACTGGTGAGGGCAAGACCCTTGTCGCGACCCTGCCGGTTTATTTGAACGCCCTGACCGGCATGGGCGTCCATGTCGTGACGGTGAACGATTACCTCGCCCAGCGAGATTCTCTCTGGATGGGCAAGCTGTACTCCTCCCTCGGGCTGACGATCGGCTGCATCCAGAGCATGATGCCGCCTCATCTGCGCCGCGAGCAGTACACCTGCGACATTACATACGGGACAAACTCGGAATTCGGCTTTGACTATCTCCGTGACAACGGGATGGCTACTTCCATTGAAGAGCAGGTACAGCGCGGGCACTATTTCGCCATTATTGACGAGGTTGACTCCATTCTGATCGACGAGGCTCGCACGCCTCTGATTATTTCCGGCCCTGCCGTGATTACCCGCGAGCAGCAGTATGACGCTCTCAAGCCCAAGGTCGAGGAGGTCTTCAAGGCGCAGACCCTTCTTTGCAACGAGCTGATGGCCGAAGGCAAACGTCTGATGGAGGAAGGCAAGACCGAACAGGCCGGACGCTGTTTCTTCAAGGTCAAACTCGGTCAGCCCCGCAACCGGGCCCTGCTGCGCATGATGGAAGAGCCGGAAAGCCGCCGCATTATTGAAAAGGCGGAACTCTCCCTCTATCAGGATACGCAGAAGCGCGACCTCTTCAAACTCAAGGAAGAGCTCTACTTTGTCGTTGAGGAGAAAATGCACGATGCCGATTTGATGGAAATGGGGCGCGAGCTGATCTCTCCCGACGATCCCAACGCTTTTGTCCTGCCCGATCTGGCGACGGCATTCTCCGAAATGGACGCCAATCCGCGCATGAAGAAGGAAGAGAAGGAGGCCAGAAAGCGCGAACTCCAGAAACGTCTCGACGAGACGGCGGAGCGTCTTCATGCCACCTCCCAGCTCCTGAAGGCCTACTGCCTGTATGAAAAAGATGTGGAGTACGTCCTCCGCGACGGCAAGGTCGTGATCGTCGACCAGCATACGGGCCGTGAAATGGCCGGACGCCGCTGGTCTGACGGCTTGCACCAGGCCGTTGAGGCCAAGGAAGGCGTCGAGGTAGAAGCCGAGAACCAGACCTACGCGACCATTACGATTCAAAACTACTTCCGCCTTTACATGAAGCTGTCCGGGATGACCGGTACGGCCGAGACCGAGGCGGCCGAGTTCCATGACATTTACAAACTGGACGTTTTGCCGATCCCGACGAACCGTCCCTGCATCCGCGCCGATGAAAACGACCTGATCTACAAGACGCGCCGTGAGAAGTACAACGCCGTGATCAACAAGATCAGGGAGGTACATGCCAAGGGCCAGCCCATGCTGATCGGTACGGCGAGCGTGGAAGCCTCCGAGATGCTCTCCCGCATGCTCAAACGCTCCAATATCGTCCACGAGGTGCTGAACGCCAAGAACCACCAGCGCGAGGCCGAGATTGTAGCCATGGCCGGGCAAAAGGGGGCTGTCACGGTCTCTACCAACATGGCCGGCCGCGGTACCGACATCAAACTGGGCGAGGGCGTCGCCGCTCTCGGCGGTCTGTTCGTTCTGGGGACGGAGCGTCACGAGTCGCGCCGTATCGACCGCCAGCTCCGTGGCCGCTGCTCCCGTCAGGGTGACCCGGGTGCTTCCCAGTTCTTCATGTCCTTTGAAGACGATTTGATGCGCAACTTCGGCGCGGCGGAGCGCATGACCCGCCTGATGGAACGCTTCGGCATGGCCGACGGCGAAGCCATTCAGCACGGATTGATGAACAAATCCGTCGAGTCCGCCCAGAAGCGGGTGGAACAGCGTTACTATATCTCCCGCAAACGCGTCCTCGATTACGACGACGTGATGAACCAGCAGCGCGAAGTCGTTTACGGCTACCGTAACGAAGTCCTGTTGACGGAAGACCCGCGCGAACTCCTGTTTGAATGCGTCGAAGAACTGGTGCCGATGAAAGTAGAGGGCTTCCTTGTCCCCGACTCCGGTACGGAGCGCGACTGGAGCGGACTGCTGAGCTGGCTCAATGTGACCTTCCCGGTCTCCGCAACGATAGAATCTCTCGGAGTCGAAGACGGCGAAGAAGATCTGGAGGCGGTCTCCCGCAAGATCATTGACCGGGTCAAGGAACTTTACATCCGCAAGTCCGAGGGCGAGCGTCCTGAGTACCTCGACCACCTGGAGCGGCAGATTCTCCTGTCCGCTATCGACAAACTCTGGCAGGAGCACCTCTACAATATGGATGCCCTGCGCGACGGCGTTTATCTGCGCGCCCAGGGTCAGAAGGACCCGCTGGTCGAGTACAAGGCCGAGTCCTACAAGATGTTCGAAACGCTGATGAATGACATCCGCTCCGAAGTCGTGCAGGGGCTCTTCCGCAGCACGACCAATCTGGACGCCTTTGAAGAATTCCTGCGCAGCCTGCCGCACAACTTCGGCATTGGCGAGGGCGGGCCGGAGGGTGACCTCTCGGCCATGGACGACGAGGTGGAGGACTTCCCCCTCAACGGGCCGGTCATGATGCCGATGCCCGAGGATGTCGTCGCCCCCGTTTACAATAACAGGGATGCCGTAATAGACCCCTCCTACGACGGAGTAACCGGCTCCGTGGAGGATTACATGGAGGGAATCGGCCAGGAGAAGAAGATGGTCCTTCCCAAGAAAAAAGTCTCCGTTCAAATTACCCGCAAGTAACCATTGTTTCCGGCAAGTCCCTTGAGGGGGACTTGCCGTTTTTTTTTCGCTCCGCGAATGAACAATACCCCCTCTTCTACTCCCGGCGGATCGACCGTCAACGTCCGTTCCGTACTCCAGTATATCCCTGACTTCCGGGGCAAACTGTTTCTTGTGTTTATCGGGAGAGAAATCCTCTCTTCGACGGAGCTGGTCGATGCCCTGCTCGACCTGAAGGCTCTCCAGGACATCGGCGTCAAACTCGTCGTGGTTGCGGAGGGTGCATTGTCGCAGGAGCTGTACGACCACGCGGTGACATGTGAAATGCGCTGCTCCCCCGTTTCCATCCCCTTGAATGGGGGGGAAGAATCCCTGAGCCTGCTGAAAAAAATCCTGGCGCGGGGGCAGGCTCCGTTTATCTCGTCCGGATGCTCCGGCGTATTCCCGGAAGACGCCGTGAGGACGGCGGTGGAACTTCACGCCTCCAAATATATTGCCCTGATAGAGAACAGCCTCGTCCCCATGCGGGACGGGCGGCCCATACCGGCCATTCTGGACAGTGAAGTAGAGGGCGCCTCCGGGGAGATCTCCGACCGCGAACTTTTGAGAGAAGCCGCCGTTGCCTGCCTCCGGGGCATTCCCCGTGTCCATCTGCTTGACGGGATGCGCCGCGGCGTACTGGTGGACGAACTTTTCTCGGAAGAAGGGGTCGGCACCATGGTTCACGCGGACAGTTACCGGGAGATACGCCCCCTGCGCGAGGACGACATCCCCGAGCTTCTGTCGATGATAGGGCGGTCGGTACAGAGAACCTACCTGATAGAGCGCACCTACGAAGATGTCGCCCGGAACCTCGGCGAGTACTATGTACTGACTCTGGACGAGACGATCGTCGGGAGCGTGGCCGTACACCTTTACCCGGAGCAGGAGTCGGCCGAGGTCGCCTGCCTGTATATCAAGGACCGTCACGAGGGGCTGGGCTATGGCCGGGCGCTGGTCGCCTTTGCCGAGAATATCGCCCGCAAGGCCGGGATGTCTCACGTCTTCGCCATTAGCAAGAGCGCGGTCGAGTTTTTCCGGGACAGAATGCATTATGCGGAATGGCCCCGCGAGCTGCTCCCCCCCAGAAGATTGCAGGATTTGGAGCGGAGCGGCCGTAATTCGGGCGTATTCGGACATTCCCTTTAAAAGGGAAGACCCGGCTCACGCTCTCTGGAAGGGGGAGTAGCTTTAATGTAAACGTTTGTTTGCAAAACATGTTCATGATAGACATCTTGCGCAAAAGGAGAGCAGTGAATTTGCAAAATAAACCTTGAATGAATTTTGGAACAGGTGAAATATATTTTTCACACTATCCTCCTTCCTCACCTTTACCTTTTCTCTCATGCATTCCAAAATTTGCGGCTTGTTGATTCCCGTCTTTTCAATGAGGAGAGAGCGGGATCATGGCATCGGCGACACGGCAGCCCTGATGGAATGGATTGACTGGGCGGCCGATCAGGGAGTCGGCTTTTTACAACTTTTGCCGATCAATGCGCTGGGGAGCGACCCGGACCCAAGCCCGTATTCTTCAATCAGTTCCGTCGCTCTGGAGCCGCTGTATTTGACGCTGGAGCCGGAGTGGCTTCCGGGAATCAAGGAGCCGATCCCGGACTCGCCGCTGGATATGCAGCCGCTCTCTTCTCCCTACTCGAATGATCTGGTGGACTATCCGCTGGTCAGGGGATGGAAATTGAAGAAGTTGAAGCAGGCCTTCTCCTGCTTCTCCTCCGAGCTGGAATATGAGAGGGACAGGAAAGAATTTCACCAGTGGACAGAAGAGCAGGGCGCATGGCTCGGGGACTTTGTGGACTACAAGGTGGCGGCGGGGCTGTTTGGTACCGATATTTGGTGGAAATGGCCCGAGCAGGAGCCGGAGAAAGTGCGGGCTCTGGCAGGAGAGCGCAAAGATGCCCGGATCTTTGAGGAGTGGCTGCAATGGCTTTGCGAGAAGCAATGGTTGCGCGTCAGGAAGTACGCGGAAGAGCGCCGTATAAAGCTGATGGGAGATATTGCCATCGGAGTATCCATGGCGAGCTCCGACGTCTTTTTCGAACGTGACATTTTTGATCTGACCTGGTGCGGCGGCGCGCCTGCGGAGGGTGATTTTGCCGAAGACCCCTTTACCGCCAAGTGGGGGCAGAACTGGGGCATCCCCCTTTACAAGTGGCAGGTAATGGAGAAGAAGGACAACTTCGCCTGGTGGCGCCGGCGCGTACAACATGCGACGCGCATCTTCCAGATGTACCGTATCGACCATATCCTGGGCTTTTACCGTATCTACGCCTTCCCGTGGAAACCGGAGGAAAACCCCGTCTTTTTGCCCTTGAGCCAGGAGGAAGCCGCCGCGAAGACCGGCGGTCTCCTGCCCCGCTTCATGCCCCGCGCCGACTGGTCCAACGAGGACAAACTGGCCAATCTCAATGACGGCGACAAATATCTCCGCATCCTGCTGGAAGCCGGAAACGGCGCCGACGTCGTCGGGGAAGACCTGGGGTGTGTGCCGGATTATGTGCGTCCCGACATGCGCCTGTTGAACATCCCCGGATTCAAGATCCCTCACTGGGAAATCCTGGAAAACGGGGAAATTCTGCGGGGAGAGGACTATAACGAGTGCAGCTTTGCCACATACGCCACGCACGACTTCCCGCCCATCTCCGTCACCTGGAATGAAATTTACGCGCGTGTGGAGCTCGGCCGCCAGGCGCAGGAAGAGAATGAACTGGACGCCCGGAACCCTGAATTGAGCCAGGAAGAACGCTGGAAGAGAGAGCAGGAGCGTCGGGGCGCGATAGAAGGAATGTACAATGCCCTGCGTTCCCTGGGCTGGTTTGCCGACTACTGCAAAGTACCGCGCTCCAGCACGGAAGTCCCGTGGAACCCCATGTCCAAGACGGCCATGTTCCTGGCCCTGTTTTCCTCCAATGCCCGCTTTGTCGCCCTGATGTACACGGATTTGTTCGACCTTTCCATCCGTCTGAACACTCCGGGCACCGTCGGGGGCACCAACTGGCGGCCCCGCACGCCCTTCACGGCTTCCGACGCCGCCAGAATGATGCAATCGGCCTGGATACGGCGGCTGGTCATTCAGACAAAACGCTGCACCACCATCAGACTGGAATCGTTGCCCCGTAAGACAGTATAGGAAAAAAGGGGCGTACCGCCCCTGAAGTTGTAAATTTGTCTTTTCGGCATTTCCCTTTTCCCTCCAATCGTTTAATCTGCCGCCGGATCTTATGCGCATCATCAGTGGAACAGCAGGCGGAATACAGTTGCAGGTACCCAGGGGAGAAGTCCGGCCGACGACCGACCGGGTGAGAGAGGCCCTGTTCTCCATTCTGGGGCCTCGCGTGGAGGGGGCCGACGTGCTGGATTTATTTGCCGGGTCGGGGGCGCTTGCACTCGAGGCATTGAGCCGGGGGGCGCGCTCCGCCCGCATGGTTGACATGGCAAAAGCCTCCTGCGACGTCATCCGCCGTAATTTGGACAAGGCCCGGCTCAGAGGGGCTCAGATCATCAATGCGGATGCTCTGACCTATACCAGGAGAGAAGCCGCCTCGGGAGCCGCCCGGTATGATCTGATTTTTGCGGATCCGCCTTATTGCAAGGGGCCGACGGACCGCGATTTTTTACTGGAGCTGATGGAGGGGCCGGTGGCCTCCCTGCTCAAGGAGGAGGGCATATTGATCGGAGAGGCGGAATCCGGCTGGGGTATTGCCCGTGAAGGCACTCCTCTGCCCGAGGGCTGGTCTCTTTTGACACGCCGTGAGTACGGGAAAAACACACTCTTGTTCCTGTGTCCCGATCGGGGAAACTCCACCTCGGAAACTTGACAATGTCAATAGGGTAACTTGTTGACAGTAAATGATGATACATTATAGGTCTTGACAAGGGCGTTTTTTGCGTTAAAGTCTCGCCACCTTCCTGGAAATATGCGGTTTCGTATCATTTTTCTGTAATGGTAAATTTGTTTTGAATATCTTTTTATGGCTAAAACACCGTCTTCTCCAAAGAAAAACGACAAATCCGTGAAACCGTCTGCCGCCGGGGAATCCAGGACAGAGGCTCCTACCGAAGAAAAAGCGAAAAAGACCACCGCCGCATCCAAGGCCAAGGCGGCCCCCAAGGCGCCCGCCAAAACGGCGGCTGCGGCCAAGCCCGCCGCTCCGGCTAAAAGCGCGCCGAAGAGCCAGGAAAAAAAGACTCCCGCAAAGACGGTGCCCAAGGCCCCGGCAAAAGCAGAGGCCAAACCCGCCAAGACTACGGAGAAAAAAGAGACGCAGGCCCCCTCTGCGGGCCGTGTCAAAAAAATCTCCGAAATCATCGCTGAAGAGCAGGCTCTCGCTGCCTCCCGCAAGGTGACCAACCCCATCGACGCGCCTGAAATCCAGGAAAAAATTCGCGAACTCATCAAGCTTTCCAAAGAGCAGGGATATGTCACCTACGACGACATTAACGAGACGCTGACCAGCGACATCGTTGACCCGCAGGACTTTGAAACCATCATGGAACGCCTGCGGAGCATGGCGTTTGAAATCATCGACGCTTCCGAAGTGGACAGCCTGGACGAGACCCGCAACCGGGTACTTGAAGAGGAAGCCGAGGAAGAAAAGATGGAGGCCAAGATGGACATCCTGGACGACCCGGTCCGCATGTACCTCAAGCAGATGGGACAGGTCGCCCTCCTGACTCGCGAACAGGAAGTCGAAATCTCCAAGCGAATTGAAACGGCGGAAACAAAAGTCCAGAAGCAGGTACAGAAATTTGGCTTTGTCGCCAAACTCTACCTCGACGTCGCCATCAAGCTCGCGCAGAGCAAGGAACGCTTTGACCGCGTCATTCTGGACAAGAAGATCGAGTCCCGCGATCGTTACATGAAGGCGCTCCCGAGACTGTGCGACCAGATCGACCAGGCTCATGAAGACTGCCAGATCGCCTACCGCAAGATCCACAATGCCCGCAAGTCCGGCAAGGGATTGAAGGCGGCCGAAGACGAATTTGAAAAAATCCAGGCCGTTCTCAGCAAACTCTTCAACAAACTCTTCTTCAAACAGAAGGTGACAGAGGACATTTGCCCCTTCATCGATACGGAAAAAGAGGCCGTCTCCGACCTGCTCAAGCGCATCAAGAACGAAGGCATGCTCCCGGAGCACGCGGAACGCAGCAAGGAAATGGAACTTCGCCACTGGATGCCGATAGAAGAATTTCCCGTCGCTCACAAGGACCTGCGCAAGTGGATACGCGAAGCGCGCCGCGCCAAGGACGAAATGGTCGAAGCCAACCTGCGCCTCGTCATCTCCATTGCCAAAAAGTACACGAACCGCGGCCTGTCGTTCCTCGACCTGATCCAGGAGGGCAACATG